>CAXTTV010000158.1:0-11464 GCA_964247295.1 uncultured Ktedonobacteraceae bacterium
GGGTGGGGGCGGACGGGCCGGGCTGGTTTATCCACCACGGCGGCCTTGAACTCAATGTAGGAGCGCATCCAGATCGTCAATGAAGAAATCTGACTCCTCAAAGCCTTTTAGCCGGCGCTTTTGTTTTCGTTGCGCCTCCAGTTCATAATACTTGGTAGACAGGTGCGAACTGCTTTTTGAGGCAAGCAGGCGTACTGTATGACCACTGTCGAGGAGGCTGTGGATCTTTGTATAGAAATCTCGGTCTCCGCTGACAAGGATATAGATGTCCGGTTTACTATGGAAAGACTCAAAGGTAATGCTTTCGAGCATCACAAAGTCAGTTGTATTTTCTTTGGCGCGCCCCTGTTGTAAAGCTGGTGCAGGCGTCCCAAACATAAATCCGGCCTTTTCTAACTCCTGGCTGATGCCTTCCGCGTTCACAATATTACGAGGATCGGCACAGGCCCAGCAGCAGACAAGTTCGCCAAAGCGCGAAGCGTAATAAGATAGTAGTCTCCCGAACCCGCGCGCCGTCATATTCCTGGAGGCCAGTTGCCAGACGTTCTCAAGATCCACAAAGATCCCAACGCGCTGATGCTTTTTCAAAAGCTTTGCGTGTTGCCAGGCAATAATTCCCTCGGGTTGGTGACGCAGAAACGTGAGCAGCATCTCCCCTTTAATTTTTAGTGAGTTCCCCTGCCGTTCCACAATATCTCGGGCCTCTAACTGCTGAAACACATCGCGTGATTTGACCGCCTCAAACGCCTCCCAGGCCGAAAGGTATTCTTGTTTTGGAGGCAGGGTTTTCGCCAGCGCGATCGCGGCCTCCATCTCTTCTAGTGAGAGGACCGAGGGATTAAATGTGGAGGTCGGAAATGTTTGGGGATCTCTCGCCAGTTCCCCAGCTAACTGATCAATATCTCCGGGCGCGAGCGCGAGCCGATGCTCAATGTTCAAGCGCTCAAGGCCGGCTGAGGCCAGGCGAGCAACAAGATAAGGCTGCCCCATAGTCTGAACATATATGCGCTCTATCGTGGCCTCTGGCAACACCACGGGGCTCTGGCCCAATGGCTGACGCAACATCCGTATAACTGCTGGACGCTGTAGCAGCGTAATCTGGTAGGCGGATAAGAACAGACTGGTTGTGGGACAGCACTGCTGGATCTGTTTGGGCGTCAGGCTCCCGGCCAGAATAAAGCGTGCGTGATCAAGCTGCTGTGCCATATTCAACGCATTAAGAATGGGCGTGACTGTGACAGCTTGAACATCGTCCAGCAGGACGACCAGTTGTTTCCCACCTGTTCGCTTGTGAAGGTGCTCGAAAAGTTTCTCCAATGGTTGACGAGGGTTAGGATGGTTGATCGAAACCTTTTGAAGATACTCAATATTCAGTCCCTGACGGGCCGCGCTCTCAAGCAGCCGTTCGCTCAGATGATGAATAAGCTCAGCCAAACTGTGGTGAGAGCTATCCAGCCCCTGAAGTTCAATCAGAAGCGGGTAGACTCCACTCTGTTTTAATTCGTATCGCAGCCGATACATTAGTGAACTTTTGCCAATGCGCGGATTCCCATAAAAGTACAGGGAGCGCTCAACCTTCTCGCCTTTTACAAAATTTTGAGCTCGTTCGATATCGCGTTCACGTCCCTGGAAAAGTTCAAGAGCGTGTTTCTCAGGGTCCAGAGGGCTCTGAGAAAGATAGGGGTTCGGCAATTCATAGCCAGAGATAGCATACTGACGTAGCAGGTCATGAAAGGTAAACAGGCTTACCTGCTGTGAAAAACTTTTCTGGATGCTTTGCTTGTTCAAGGTCTGGTAGCTTAGGGTGACCTGGCAATCCGCTTGCTGAGATTTGATCCCGGTGCTTACATTAATTGGCATCGATATGATTGCCTCGCTCATCGACGGGAGGAGATCCAGGGTTGCCGTCTCTAGAGCGCTAATGTCACCCTGACAGGAGATTTTTACATTTAATATCTCGCTGACACTAGAGTTGATAACACGCATTACCAATGACGTGTGAGAGACATCGGATGGTAGACCGGCGTTCCGTGGTACCAGCTCAATTCGTGGTTCAGAATGGATCTTCGGGGCCACATCTTTTGTGCTGAGCACTCTATCAAAGGCATCGACCAGAAACGCAAACGTGTGAAGCGAGCGTTCCTGTTGCGTGAGCTGACGCGTTTCTTTTACGGCTTCTCCCAACTTTTTGATTTTATCGAGGGTAGCTGAGCGAAAATCAATCTGGGCAAGCTGTGATAGCGCACTCTGAAACAATTTTTTATGATTGCTTTTTTGGGGCAGGAGGCCGTCGATTTTTGACTGAAGTTCCTTTTGCCAATGTTTCAGGCTTTTCTGGTCTTTGATCTCTGCCGCGATCTCTCGCATCTTGTCTAGCTCGCTGTTCAACTTGTTCGCGAAATCAGGCTCTGGTTCCTTCTGTGCCGGGATCTGGCCATGGCTCTGCTGAGCAGGTTCCTGATAGCTTTTGGTAAGCTGGATCAGCGTCTGGTTGGTAGGTTCCGTGTTTTTCCAGAGCGCGGGGACCGCCTGCTTATAGCGCTCAAAAGCGTTTTTACCGACGGGCCTCAGGTTGGAGTGATGAGCATAGAACCGGAAAAGTTCTTGCAGCATCTCTCGTAGAACCTGAGGATCGGGAGTTCCCTGCTTGTACTGGTACTGAAACTCCGATAAAGCGTTTTTAACGGGCTGCTCAAAAGCTTGTTCCGCCAGTGTAAGATCATCCACCTCTTCTAGAGCCTGTCCCAGTCGGAGCCAGCCCTCACTCTGATAGAAATGGGTGCGAACATAGCCATTGAGCCAGAGTATCCAGGTTTCTTGTAAAGAGAAGTTCGACAGATTTTTTTTGAACCTGTCCAGCTTTTCCGACTCATATTCGCTTAACGACAGAATAGGGATTGGTCGGAAGCGCAGCTCCTGAAATTTGCCCAGGACCTCTATCTGCTTCTGGTTATTGTGGGCCTCCATCTCCTGATTAAGTATTGGCCAGACAAGATAACTTTCAAGAAGAGGAAGCTTGAGCAGATGTTTGACTAAAAACTGCAGGGCCAGCGCCTGCTGCCTCTGATTGCTTTCCTGTTGAAGAAGCAGTCGGACCGCGCATGAGAGGGCCAGATACAGGTGGGAGAGCGGAGCCTTGCGGGCCTCTATGCCAGTTTTTAGGATCTCTAAAGCCTGGAAGGGGCTTGCCTGAGCGTCGAATTTCGCCAGATTCCAGATCTCTTCCGAGGTTGCCTGCCCTTGCTCATAATGCTTGTACCATTCACTTCGAGAGGACGCCCGACTGTACGCTCCAGCCTTTGCGAAAAGCAGCCATTCAAGTGCCAGCTCGTGGGACTCAATCCATCTATTATCGTAAATCTCCTCGAAGATCTGAACCGCCCGATGCTTTTCCTCACGAGTGTCCTCGCGACTGAGCCGCATGGCCTCATTCATCTTCGCGAGCTTATTTTTATCTGGCGATTGTAGGTTCAGGATCGGCGGGAGGATATCCACAAATTGAGGATAATCTAACGCGTCACGCAAATCTTTAAGCAGATCTGTGCGTAGTGAGGTGAGAGTTACCAACGCCTCTGGAATGTGCCCTGAATGGATAGCCGTCTCAAGTTTTAAAAGATGTTCATTGTTGAGAAGCGCGTCAGGGAGTTTTGTTTGCTGCTCAAATAGTCGGGGAGAGAAATCACTCACGACTCGTCCCCAGGACTCGATACTGCCGGGCTCTGCCGGGAGGCGATCTTGAATCTGTTGACGGATCTGGTCTATCGCCGGAGATGACGGCACCTTGGCCAGAACATCTCTCAGCCGCCGAAGATTCCCCTCCTTAGGAATTGAGCCGGCAAGCTTTCGTAGGTCCTCTGTCGCGTACACGAGAAAGTCACTGTGATCTGCATTTTCCTTAAAGCAATCGATCAGGTCTCGCTGACGCGAGTCTACATGCTCTGGACGGAAAACTTGTTCATACAAAATTGACCAGAGGAGCGCGTTCCAAAGACCACATCTCTGGCTCTGACTAAGGTTCTGTTTTGAATAGTGCTTCCCATAGCGACCGGAGATCAGGGAAACCTTCTCCCAGCGATTATCGCCCAGCTCCGGCTTCTCATAAACCATGCGTTCCAGTAAATCTTTATTGTCCTGATAATATGCTTTGTCGACAAACACCAGGAGAGATATCAAGCTTTCGAGCGTGCTTAGGCGCTCCTGAAAAAGCCTCTTTGTAATATTTTTCAGGCGGATCTTTTCCGGTGCTAAGGACTCCTGGTCTGTAATTTCGAGTATGGGTAAGGGAGGTTCTACCGGTGGAGACGAAGCTCCGTTAGAGCCAGGATGTGTATTTGTGGGTCGGGATACTTGCTGTGGAATCTCTTCAAGAACTTTCACTTCATCAAGCCGATTTTTTCTGATCTCTGTTTTATCGCCCGGCGTATTTAGGAGTGACTCTAACCTTGTAATTTCCTTTTTACGATCAGGACGAAAAGCAGTGACACGGACCGTCTCCTCAAGAGAAGAAAGATCCATCGGTATTGTAGGCTTGCTTGCATCGTTTAGTGGTTCTGAATACTCGGTTCCACACTTAGGACAGAATCTTGCTGTGGGTCTAGCCCTTAATGTTCCACATTGAGTGCAGGCTGACATTGAGTCCTCCTCTACCAGGAGATCGATCTAAAACAACATAGAGAGAAGCCAGATCGCCCGTTTTGAGCTAGCATACAGGCGTCAAGCTGCATAGATGCATATCTACAGATATTACATCTGTCATAGATAGTGATGTGATTTCACTTTCCGCATCTTCCGCTCATCTTGTATATCAAAATGATAAACTGAAGTCAAGTGAGTTTTTCACGCTCCCCAAGTTAAAGATAGAAAATAAAGTTGTTTTTCTAAAAGCTTGTTAGTACTTTTATAGGTCCATAATGTTTCGAGCATATGATGATTGGCTCTGTTCAAAATGAAGCTTACGGAACAGAGTGCGGGAAAATCTGGAGACCAGGGAGTGTCAGATCACGCCTCCAGTCTCCACTTACAACAAGTTATACGCGAACCGGAGCAGATTTTATCGCTCTGGCGGCGTTTTCGCCGCTATGCATCGCTCCCTGAATGCTGCTGGATTGGGTATACTCGCCGGCCAGGTACAATCCCTCGATCCCCGTCTGATTGCTGGGCAGGCGATCATAGACTCCTGGTGGTTGATCAAACTGCGCGAAGGGGATGCGATATACGGCCAACAGTCGCCATGTATTCAGATCATGTTTAGGGAACCAGTCCGCCATGTCCGCGCGGGCGCGGCGGGCGATCTCCTGATCGTCCTCCTGAGGATTTCCCAAGATGGTCGCGGAAAGCAAGTGCTTGTGTGGTGGGGCGTAGGTCGGAGCGATGTTTGTGAGTAGTACCGCGTTGTTAACATACGCCTCTGGGTTCGCGTTCAACAGAATCTTTTTGTGTGTATAAAGCTGCTCTGTTCCCGCGAAATACAGGCAGACGGTACTTCGTGGTTTTGTAGGGATCGGCTCACCTTTCAGCCACGATGCCGCAACCGGACTCTCTGTAGCGATCACCACTTTCTCCCCTTTGATTGTCTCACCATTCTCCAGACGCACGCCCTCCACCTGATTATTGGTAATCAGTAGATCCTTGACTTGGGTATTCAGGCGCAGGCTCCGGTCTGGTAGTGAGTTTGCTATCTGCTCTGGGAGCTTCTGCATCCCCTCCGCTGGTAGAATGATCTGTCCGCTTGCCAGCATCTTAAAGGTAAATTGAAAAAAGCGAGCGCTAATGGAGAGACCCCGATCTAAATAGATCCCGCCGTAAAAGGGCCGGGCAAAATTGTTGATAAAGCCCTGCCGCGAAAAACCCAGTCGGAGCAGATAGTCCTCAGTGCTTTCATCTGCACCATCCAGACCCTTACCCGCGAAAATCTCACCAGCCGAAAGCCCGATCACCTGGCGAACGAGCCGTAACACTCGCAGCTTATCTGGCAAAGAGATTAAGGGGTTCAGCAGCCCTGGAAGCAGACTATTGGGATCACGCAATGGATCGGCGATCTCATATTGTTTGGCATCTTTAACCAGGATTGCCCCAGGATCAAAGATCCGTGGTCTAAGCCCTTCCAGAGAGATCTGCCGCTGGATTGCTGGGTAGGCCGAGAACAGCACCTGAAAGCCGCGATCCAGCCGAAAACCTTCCTCATGCAGATCGGTGCGGACCCGACCACCAACCCAATTGGCCTGCTCCAGGACCAGCACCTGCTGACCCGCCGCGACCAGCTCCTTCGCGCAAGTCAACCCTGCCAGACCCGCACCCACAATAATAATCATCCGTTTTCCTCTTTTCCTACCATAAAGGATTCAAGACCAGTCCCGTAACCAGTTTTGGATAAAAATATGTGGACTTCTGAGGCATCTGATCGCTGGCATCCGCGATCTTCCCAATCTGCCGTACCTTTGTCGTATTGAGGAGCAGGACTGCCTGCGCCTCTCCCTCTTCCAAATGAGCTAGAGCTTGCTCCTCCGAGCGTAGATAGCGCACATAGGTGCCAGCCGCCAGATCCTCGGCGCTCAGCCCCAGCATCTCCTCCAGAACCAACCGATGAGCGATCGCGACATCCAGCTCATTCCAGGCGGGCGAATGGCCGCTCTGTTGCATCTGAGCCTTGCCCTGAGCGTTTAATTTCAGCAGCCAGACATTCTTTGGAGTTGCCAGCACAAACGCTGGTACCGTCTGGCCCTCTTGCAGTAGACGGTCAAGTAGGACAGAGCTCTCGGGCTCCGCATTCAGATCCTTGATCGTAAAGAAGCGGCCAAGCTCCTCTTTTGACAACCGCTGAAGCTGCTGATCTGTAAGATTTGAGATCTGGCGATGCGTTGGCAGGACCACCAGGCCGGGATCATCCACATCGCTTAACGCCATCATCACAAAATTCACGGCATCGTTTTCGTCCAGTTCCTTGCGAACCGCTCGAACCTCATCCCGGTACGCCAGCGCCGTTTCGTAGCGATGATGTCCATCAGCGATATATAATTGCCGTTCCGCGAAGAAGCTCTGGATCTGTGAGATCTCCTGGGGATCGGTAATCGGGTGCAGACGATGGTGTTCTCCCGCCTCATCAGTAATCTGCACCTCGGCCTGTTCTCCGTACTGGCTGAGCAAGCGGCGTAAACGGCCTTGAGGATCATCATAGAGGCACATAATCGGGCTAAAATTAGTTGCGCAGGCATGCAGCAGGCTCAAACGATCTTGCTTGGGCTTACTAAGTGTATGCTCGTGAGGTAGGACTACCCGATCGCTCCAGGGATGCAGACGAACGCGAGCCAGCAGGCTGGTCCGGGTAAAGGTTTGATCGCCCTGGCGAAAAACCTGTTGATAAAGATAATAGGAGGGTTGTGGGTCCTGGCGGAGAACTCCTTTTTCTCTCCACTCTGCATAGGTCGCAGACGCGCGTGTATATCGGTTATTCATCTCAGTATCGCTTGAAAACTCCTGACCAAGCTCAAGGCGAATACTATTGTATGGGCTTACACCATAGTAGCGAGATTGCTCCTCCGGTGAGATCACATCGTAGGGAGGGGTCACAACTTTCGCGATATCATCTACAAACTGGTCCGAAAAACGGATACCCTGTAATGGGCGCACATCGGCCATATTTTCCATATCTCCTGATCCACTATTTTACGGGAAGCGCAGACCGCTTGAGAGCATTCTTTCTGGCTTCCTTCCCTATTTTATCACCGCCGGGCGAGTCCACCTCCTTTCCTCTCGCAAATGAGAAGGAGCGGCCCCGTTCCCCTTGCCCCTGGTGGTATTGCTCAGATGGTTGCGGAGTTTGTCGGTGAGCAGAGAACCTGTCCTACGCCACGTACACGGGTTCTCTGCTCACCAACTGCCACTGCAAAAGATGGACTGCGCCCTGCCCCTGGCTGGTCCTTGACATGATCAAAACTATACTGTATATTTAGTATGTGATTTGAACATATGTTCACATGTTCCTGCCCCTGATTCATGTATGTTTAGATCACTTTTGAGAGGATAGGCGACCAGATTGTCAACCCCGCTCTCCGACAAAGGCCGTATATCCTCTTCTATGCTCTTTTCTCCTCATTTGTAAAAGCCTTCCTCAGCGTTCGTGGTAGATAATGTAACCCACAAGTCCTAGGTTGCCTGATTAGATTGACCAGTGCGAATGCGCTAGTTTACTATTATATTGGATGCATGGGGCAATCTGTAGGAAATATATATGGGGGATTGAAAGCAACTGGCGAAAGAGATGTACCGGATTTAATAAAAGGAATTGTACATCGCGGCTAGGAATACCCTGGTTGTTGGTTTTAGGCTTGTTTGCTTCATTCAAAGAATGAGAAGATTGAGAAAATAGTATGCAAACATTAGCGGTTGAACAACTTGTAGGACAGCGTTTGGGGAGCTGCGCCGTTGAGCAACTGTTGGGTCAGGGGCGGCTAAGCGCCGCTTATCTGGGGCAACAGGTAGTTTCAGGGCAGGCGCGTACCGTAGCGATCACAACCTTTATTCTGCCAGAGCAGTTTTCTTCTCAAGCTCGCCAACGTTTTAGTGCGCGTTTTGCCAAAGAGGCAGCTTCGCTAGTAACGCTGGACCACCCTTACATTCTACCGGTCTACGAGTACGGCGAGCAGCATGGCTACCCTTATCTTGTAACTCCTTATATGAGCTATGGCTCGCTGGCCGATGTCCTTAAGGCCAAGGGAGTATGTTCTCCTACTTATGTGTATCGGGTGTTAAAGCAGATTGCCGAGGCTTTGGACTATGCCCATACCAAGGGATCATTGCATCAGGCCTTGAAGCCGGCGAATATGCTGCTGCACCCCGATCAGAAAATTCAGGTAGCAGGTTTTGGGCTTATTAATCTCTTGCAGATGCGCGGTATTGAATACAGTGATTACACGTATGCGCACCTGTTAAGTATCGCCGGCACCTATCTAGGATCGCCCGAGTACATTGCGCCCGAATTTGTACAGGGGCAGTACGTTGATGGGCGGGCCGACATCTATGCCTTAGGCGTTATGTTGTTTGAATTATTGACCGGACAGCCACCTTTTAGTGGAACTGATCCAATTCAGGTAGCGCTGCAACATGTGCGCCAGAGTGCCCCATCGATGCTCTCATTGCGCCCAGATCTCCCTCCGGGTCTGAACGATGTAATTCAGCGAGCGATGTCCAAGCATCCTTCGCAACGTTACCAGACCGCCAAAGATCTGGCCGATGCCTACACTACAACGCTGGCAGCCTGGCAGCAACAGCAGAATCTTACTCAGGGTGTACAGAAGAGCCAGCAGAATGGCTATTATGTCACGGGTCCAATCGCGGGCCGTACGGCCCCTGCTCAGTCGCAGATGACGCCGGATGAGATTTTGATGGCCAGCTCTTCCGCCAGGTGGCAGTTGATGCCACCGATTACAACGGGACGAGGACCAGTTGTCCAGCCGGCGGCCTTTCAGCCACCTGCTCCGATGCAGCCAGCAGCCACTGGCCGCGTTGTATCGCAACTGCCGAACGCTGGAAGTGCCCAGCCTCTGGTACGGGTTTCATCTCAGCCATTACAGCCCAAGCCGGTCGCTCCACCGCCGCCACCACCGGCAGCTAAACCTGCAAAAGCGAAAGCTCAAAACGTGGGTCAGAGTGTAACCGATCTTGACTCGTTTGCCTGGTGGTCGGGCACTCCTCAGGTTCAGGAAGAGGTTCAACTTGCTCAAGTGAAGTCGGCATCCGAGGGCCAGGCTGAACGTGCTCCAAAACAGAGAGAGGCCGCTTCGGTCTTTGGGGATGCCTGGGGCATGGATATGGTGCAGGAACCACCTATGCGCTCTCGCTCGCGACGCTCAAAGAAGATGAGCCGGCGGCGCGCGGTGACTATGATCGCCAGTGGTGTAGCGGCGGTGGCGGTGGTTGGTGTAGGCGTGAAACTTATGGGCCAGGGTGGCGCAAATGGAACGCAACAGGCCTTGAAGGCAAATAATGGGCTGGGTCAGCAAGGTGGGACTCAGCAAGGTGGTGGTAATGCAAATATAATTGCCAATAATCTGGCAATGAACAGTGCCAAGGTGTTTACGAATCCTACTGATGGTCAAGGGGCGGCGGCGATCCATCTGCCCAATGGACGCTTTGTTGCCTATGAGACGGCTTGTACTCATGCAGGCGTCACGGTAGCTTATGATGCTAATACGCATATGCTGGTCTGCCCGGCTCACGGGGCGATTTTCGATCCCATGAAGGACGCTGCGGTTGTTCAGGGGCCAGCGACTAAGCCTCTCACGCCAGTAGCGATTAAAGTGAATGCTAACGGCTCAGTTACACTCTAGTTACGCATCTTTTGAAGACCCAGGAGCGTGCCCTCAACGGGAGCATGCTCCTTTTTGTATCTATTGTTTTTTTTTGAGAAAACGACTATCCTTTATAGAAAGAGCAAAAAGTATCTCACATTGTTGCGCTTTTCTGGCTTGCTAACAGGAAAGGTAGATTGTTGTGGTCAGTCCGATTATCCCGTATCTAGGAATGGTTGTTGCCTTCTCTATTTTGATTTGGGCTGGAATAGAGATCTGGCGGCGTCTGCATTATGATCAAAAAGATGAGCCTGTGCAGCCGAACGATATCTGGCTCACGGTCGATGCTTCCTGCCGCACTCCAGCAGAGGTGTTGTTGCCCGAGCATGAGCGGGAGGCGTTTTTCCGTCATTCTCCTGGCGGTAACGGACGTTCACCTCGCAGCAGTAACTTGCAATAACCCGGCGTGAATGTTGTTCCGAGGGGACGTGCTAGTCATGCTTTTCTTCCAGAAGCCGTGTGACCTCCGCGAGAATATCGCTCACATTCATATCTTCGTCGGCGAATGGATCGAAGGATTGTTTGTTCTTCAAAAAGAAATCGCGTTCGCATGCCTCTATAGCTTCATTGGCCGAGAGGTGGCCATAGACGATTCGAGGAATCAAGCTCTGGTACATGGCTATCGTCTGAAATAATGCCCCAAATGCCAATCGAAACTGCGCGAGCGAGAGCTGATCCTGAGCGATGGGGATGGCCTCTTCCAGACGGATCTCGCCGTCTTCCAGGTCCAGGCCAAATTTGCCCAGGGCGATCCGATAATTGACAGCCATCAACGCCTCTAGACAGACAAGTCGCTCCTGATCGGTTACTTTTCCGAGATTTGGAGCAATCAGCAGAATTTTCCGTACCTCTCCCTGTTGTTGAAATGCGATGATCAGACGCCAGTGGCCTTGAAGCTCATGAAACGAGAGTTCTAAAAGCTCATGCTCTCGATCAACCTGGGCGATGCGCAGCCCCATCTGTTTCAAATAGTCTGTAACCTGACTGATGCCAAAGCTTTCTGCCATGCAAACTGTTCCTTTTTTTAGCGCTCTGCTTATCTCTTGACGTTTTTCGCTTGCATCGTTCTCTCTGTATCTTAATCCATTTATTGGTCTCTAGTATACCATAACAATGCC
>CAXTTV010000159.1:0-11452 GCA_964247295.1 uncultured Ktedonobacteraceae bacterium
GGTCAGGGTCTTGGTAATAACCTATCGGATTATCCCCGCGTTATTCGTCTGGCGCATAGTAACTCCTCAACCTCTCCTAACGGGACCTTGATTGCCTCATCTGACTCCCCTGGTAATGGAGCCTTTCCTGTATCCAAGAGTGTCGATGAAGGGAAGCACTGGTCGCCGATCGGCTCTGTCCCTGCAACTACAAATGGATATTGCTGTGTCGCACTGTTTGAGCTTCCTGATCAGAAGGGCTCATTAGGTGCCGGCACGCTATTGCTAGCGGGAACGGTGAGAGCGGGAGCCGCGATTAGTGTCTGGGATAGCACGAACCAGGGAGACTCCTGGAATTTTCTCAGCGATGTCGCGACCAATGGTCAAGGAAATGGCAAAGGGCTCTGGGAGCCAGCGTTCGCGCTGGACAGTGCTGGAAATCTCGTCTGCTACTTTTCAGATGAGCGCCACGAGGGAGACGGATATAATCAGTTGCTCGGGCATGTAGTCTCTACCGATGGTGGTCGAACCTGGGGAAATGAAGTATTTGATGTCGCTGTCAAGGATGGCACTACCCGCCCAGGTATGGCAAGCGTTGCGCGTGTTCCCGATGGGGCGTACCTGATGGCCTATGAGGTTTGTGGGAATCCCGGTTGTGAAGTCCATATTCGCAAATCAGGAGATGGTGATAATTGGGGGAACGCCTCCGATATCGGACCTCGGCCTCAGGCGAATGATGGTAGCTATTTTCTCAGCACGACTGGTCTGGTCTGGAGTCCGGCTGGTGGCCCAAATGGCGAGCTGATCCTGGTCGGCAAATACCTGATAAATAGTCCGAATGGTGGGAGCGGTTCAACTCTCTTTACCACTACCGACTTTAGCGGCGCTGGTACCTGGTATAAAACAACGGCCCCATTAAATATCAGTGTACCAGAGGGCGGAGATCATTGTGCTAACTACTCCTCAGCTCTGCTTCCTTCAACGGATGGAACCAGCCTACTGGAACTGGCCGGTCAGTTAGGAGCCAATAATAGTTGCGAGATTATTGCTGGTTCAGCGAATGTGAGCGTACTGCCCTACAGTGATCCTTTTAATAATGGTACGGATGCTGGCTGGGTCACCTATGGAGGTGACTGGTCGGTCTCTAATGGCGTCTATAGCAATACCTTGTACAGTAATCAGGGAGATAAAGCGGTTGTTGGCTCTACAGGCTGGAGCGATTATACGCTTTCTGGAGATGTCGAGCGGACATCGGATGGGGCCGATCCAGGCTTCATTGTGCGCGTCTCCAGGCCCGCGACCGGGATCGACTCTATGAATGGCTATGTTGTCGGTCTTGGTAACGATGGGTTCTATCTGGGGCGTGAAACGAATGGCAACTGGACCGCCCTCCAGAACGCTACAATCCCCGGAGGCGTCGCTACAAACAACTGGTATCACATGGATATTCAAGTGAAGGGTTGTACTCTGACGGTGGATGTCATGGCCGCTGGCTCATCTAATAAGGGAAATTTAACCTATACCGATAACGGCTGCTCTGCTACAACCGGGCAGATCGGTGTTCGCGCCCATAATGGGACCGCAAGCTGGCGCAATATTACTGTCAAACCGTAACACCTGGGAAATACTTTCTCTTGTGACAAAGCAAACTGGAACGGGACCCACAGGTTCCGTTCCAGTTTTTCTTGTGGACATAGTTGCAATCTTCTATGTGTGGTTATCCCTGAAGTCACAGCTTATAGGGAAGCATAGCGCTAGTTGATACCTGACTCATTATAGGTGCGCTCCAGCCAGGATCGAACTTTGGTGGCCTTCACATGTTGAAGACTTTCAAACAGGGCGAGACTTTCTTGCGCATAGTTTATCGCTTTATCAATCTGTTGTTGGGCCAGGGCGACCCTGGCCAGAGTATAAAGGGCCATTGCTTTGATATCAATTTCTTTGTCGTTGGAAGCGGTGATAGCTTCTTGTAGTCTTTGTTCTGCCTGTGTATATTGTCCGGTCTCTAGATAGGTTTTGCCCAGACCAACAAGGTTCGCGGCGGCCATTCTGCCATATTCCATCTCGTGAGCCAGGGCGAAGGCTTTTTGATATTCAACTGTCGCCAGTTCTATTCTTTGTTGTTTACGGGCAATCTCCGCGAGATTGAACTGTATGTTACAGATAAGGGAGCGGTGTTTGATCTGTTGGGCCAGGGTAAAAGCTTCCTGGCAGTAGTTTTTTGCCCGTTCTTGATCTCTACGATGACTGGAGATTACTCCGAGTCCGTTGAGGAGACGAATAATATACTCTTGATGGCCGATCTGTCGAGCATGGGCCAGCCCTTCCTGATAATAGGCCTCCGCCTCCTTATCCCTATGCTGTTTTTCTGCGGCTGCCCCCATGGCATTAAAAATGCGACTGATTAGTTCGCGTTGACCTTTTTGTTGGGCGAGAAGAAGGGCCTCTTGATAGTATGGTTCGGCTTGTGAATAGTGTGCTCGGTAATGTTGCATCAGGCCAAAGTTGTAGAGAAGATGGCTTTTGTCCACATGCTTCCCAGTGTTTTGAGTTATTGTCAGGCCTTGCTGACAGTATACTTCTGCCTGGTCATAGTTTCCTTGACGGATCTCGATGGTCGCGAGACCATTCAAAAGCAGGATACTCAGCTCCGGCTGCTCTGTTTGTTGAGTAAGCCTGATACCTTTTTGATAATGCTTTTTCGCTTGTTTGTATTTTCCCTGACGCTCGCTGATATCACCAAGGTACGCCAGAAGCCTCATCACCTGTGTAGTGTCCTGGATCTCTTCACTCAAGGCCAGAGCCCGTTGGAGGTACTGTTCTGCCTCTTGATACCATCCCCGTACCTGCCAGAATAGAACCAGAGAGAGGACCAGTTGTATATACTGTGCCTTGTGATTATATCTGGTTGTGATCTCGATAGCCTGTAAGATATTGCCGTATTCTATCTCAATTTGTTCATACACTTCTACATGCTTCTCCAGCCAGGAGATGATGAAATTCATAAGCCGTGTCCTGACTTCCTCAATTCCGGCCTTTTCTGCCTGCATATTGATGCGAGCATAGTCCGCGATCGTTTGGTGAAGGGTATAGCGGCCCTGGCTATAACTCTCAACCAGCCCGATATCCACCAGATTATTGAGCGGCTCGTATGCATCTGGAAGGAGTGCTTCGACAAGCTCTTCCGAAAAACTGTTTGGTTTAGCATGCAAGATTGCCAGTCGGCGGAGCAGAGTTCGTGTGAGCGGTGTAGACTCTTGTTCGCTCACAGCGATCACCGAATATAATGAGAAAGAAGCGGAGGCCGGCAGGTTTGATGGTAGATCCATAAGGGAGCGAGGGATCTTCATATAGAGCCGTTGCTCTGTTTTGCGTAGAGCATTCAGAGCGCGTTGTATACGTTGAGGCTGTCGGGTATATGCCTGCACCTGAAGATGTCTCGCGATAATCGTGAGGGCTAGAGGAAGGGCACCTACTTGCTGAACTAATGCGCCTATCCAAATTGGCTCTTTCTCCAGAATATCTGGAACGAAGCGCGCGAGAAGATTAATTCCATCCTCTCTTGATAACTCGGGTAGAGCGATAGTGTTTCCTGGCGCGGCCATCTGCACCGCGAGGAGGGGGAACCGCGTTGTGATAAGATAAGAACATTGGATGCCGCCCACCTGCAATAGCAGGGCATCTTCCGCTCTCCACAGATCGTCAAGGATAATTAAGAACCGCCGTTTACCAATGGCAAAGCGTAACAATCTTATCCAATCACCAGGAGTCTTTGTCTTTTCTATATCTGCTGCTGCAATCCCAAGTAAATGGCTCCATCGAACAAAATGTTCGATGAGATTAGCATCGGGGCCTAAGTTTGCCCAGAGAATCCCATCTTCAAAGTGCTGATAGATCCCGATCTGCTGGAGAAGTACACAGACAAGGGATGTTTTCCCAACACCTGGTAATCCATGAAGCGCCAGCACCTGAGGATAGGCTGAATTACACATTTTCTGAGAGAGGTCGGCCAGGACTTTCTCTCTCCCAACAAGCACAAAGTGAGAAGAAAGTGTAGGCATCAAAGGATCATAAATTGCTTCTATGCAAAAAGGCGCTTGGCGTGCCATTGAGTCCTGGTTTATCATTTCGGGAGGCATCGTTTGATCTGTTAAAGTGTAAGTCATTTGGGAAGGAGGGGTCTTTTCAGAAGACTCATCCGATGCAAGTAGATCTAGATCCTCGGCTGTAAGCTGAAAGAGTGCACAGAGCTTTTCTCGAATGTGGGGTGCCGGAAAACCCTCCCCTCGTTCCCATCGTCCCACTGTATTAGGAGTTGTTTCTAAAAGGGCTGCTAAGCGTGCTCGAGAAAAACCGCGTTGAAGGCGCTCGTGGCGTACTCGCTGACTGAATGACATATTTTTTATCTCCTGTGAAAATGTGTCTTTTTTTAAGATCACGAGCAATTATTGTAAAAGGTAATTTTCTTATAGAAATTGTTCTACCCACTTTAATAATACTATGCATTTAAAGATTGCGTAATATGATGGATACATGATAGGTATATGTTATGGTTACATGGGTTTTCTCATGGTATTCTTCTACTATGGCTTTTGCACAATAAAAGTGGAATCCCTTTATTGCGAAAGAATATTAAGAAGAATTTACGTACATACAACCATCTTTCATGTAGCTCACAAAGAGAAAGGAGGCAAACTATGGGCAAACTAGTGATGATTATAGATGATTCATTAACCATTCGTAAAATCGTAGAGACAAGTTTACAGCGTGAAGGCTTTGAAGTTGTCAATTACCCCGATGGAATCGAAGCTTTGCGTGCATTGGCGGAAAAGCGTCTAAACCGGATACCCGATCTGGTGCTTTTGGATATTGGCCTACCCAAGATGGATGGCTATGAGATTGCCAGACGGTTGAGATCGAAATCTCAATTTAATAACACTGTAATCGTAATGGTCTCCGGTCGTGACGGTGTAGTAGATCGTCTTAAAGGTCGTTTAGCCGGAGCTAGAGAATATCTTACAAAACCATTCCGGACACAGGATCTGATCGCGATCACGCAGCATTACCTTGGCACTCCTTTTCAAATGTCTGAGGTTAAATACAGTTAAATGGGAGCGTAACCACAGAAGCGATATGTATTGTAGAATTCTCCCCATGTACTTTAGTGAGAAAATAGTATGCCAGGGACGGCGGAGGGCAGTTCATAAAGAACCACCCTCTCATACCCCTTTCTCCCTCTTCCTCGATAGTCAAGATCCCACGGGCCACGAGGCGATTGTACTCCTGCCTCAATTTTAGTATCGGTTCCATTGTTGAAGAAACGAGATTACAATCACGTTGCTTTCATCGTATATCTTGTGACGTAGCCTCTTCTATTAAGCGGGTAGCGTAGAAAAATTTATGAAGTTTTGCTTTTGTTGTATGTCAGAAAATTAGATAACCAGGGGGAGATGTGGGGGTCTTTTGGTGAGACGTGCTTGATAATACTGCCAAGCTTTGTGAAGGCGTTCCAGCCCTACTATAATCTCCTCTGAGGAACGACCATAGGAGAGCCGAACACACCTGCTGCGCTGTTCGTCAACCGATAATGTTTGCCCTGGAGTAATCAGGACTCCATGATGCAAGGCCTCTTGCGCTAACTCTCGGGCATCTCCTTTGGGAATCTGAAGCCAGAGAAATAATCCGCCTGCCGGATGTTTCCAGGTCCAACCATCCAGCAGACGTGCTACATGTTTTTCCATCAGTAGCAGATTATTCTGAAGTTCTTGATGTCTTTGACATGAGAAGGATTCCCAATCATTGAGCAGCTTGACCGCCATTACCTGACTGATTACAGGAGAGCCGAGATCATGAACCGCTTTAAACCGCGCGAGCCGCGAAATGACCTCAGCAGAGGCGCGAACCCAGCCGATCCGTATCCCGCCCCAGACTACTTTGCTTAAAGAGCCAATGGAGATTACATTCCCTTTGGAGGCATAGGCTGCGATCGGTGGTAGCGAGGGGCCCGTCCAGAGGAGATCAGCCATTGTGAGATCTTCAATGATTGTCACACCATGCTCTTCCGCGAGACGAGTGAGTATTCTTCTCTGTGTAATTGAGAGGCTGGTTCCAGTGGGATTCTGCATGGTTGGTGTGAGATACAGCCATTGAGCCAGACCTGACGCCATCTGTTGCTGCAATGTTTCCATCTGAAGCCCACTGGTCTCGATGGGAAAGGCGCGGAGCCGCAGGCCGAGCGAACGAAAGGCATCGAGGGCTCCAAAGAAGGTGGGCGACTCGATCAGGATGGAATCGTTTCGTTGAAGGAAACAGGTTGCGGTAAGCAGGATTGCCTGCTGAGCCCCGGTTGTGATCAGAATCTGCTCGGCTGAGGTGGGGATACCCTGTCGTGTAAATCTTTGAGCAATCGCCTGACGGAGCGGTTGATACCCATGGGGAATATAGCCATACGCACTCAGGACAGGTGCGAGCTCTTCCGCTACCGGTTGATACGGCTGGATTGGGATACTGGTGGGCCACGCCACTGCGCCGGTTGCCAGATCGATCGGGTCCACATGATCTGCAAGGAAAGCATCAAACACCGGTCCTCTGCCAAGAGAACTTGTCCAGGCTTCGTGATTCAATGCCCTTTGTTCAGAGCTGATCTCCTGAACCCATGTACCACTGCCAGGTCTTCGTTTGATGAAGCCTGCCTCTTCTAATTCCCGATACGCCGCGACCGCTGTATTGCGACTGACACCCAGTTCTTGTGCTAGCACCCGTTCGGCAGGCAACCGGGTATTCGCGGGGATCGCCGTGGTGAGGATCGCCCGATGAATGGCCTGAGCCAATCGATCATATAAAGGCCCTTTTCTCTGGGTCCACAACCCTAGAATTGATGCGATCTCTTGCATAAAATTGAGTCCACTTTATCCTCTATTGGCCCTCGTTTTGCGGTGCCACATCCTCTATAGTTATGGTAAGGGCCCGTTCTGGCCCTCGTTTCAGTATAACACACCAAATTTTCCCGATCAGGAGTTATCGTGCATGGACACAACAACCGAGGCTCAGACGCATTCTCTGTTTATTCAGGCCCCTCAAAAAACGCCTCCATGGTATCGCGATCGCGCCATCTGGTTGGGAGGAGCTGGTATTCTTTGTTTTAGCTTCACGTTACCTGCGACGCATATGGCTGTACCAGCCTTTGGAAGTGTGGTTGTAGGATTGGGGCGGGCCGTATTCGCGGCGATCCTCGCCGGGATTGTCCTTATCGTTCGCCGGGAACCTTTGCCGGCCCGGCGGAACTGGTTGAGTCTATGTCTGGTATCGCTTGGCGTTGTGCTTGGGGTTGCACTGTTTTCGGCCCTTGCGCTCCAGGGAACCTCGGTTGCCCATGGGGCAATTGTTACTGGGTTGCTGCCCGCCGCGACCGCCATCGGAGCGGTACTGCGAGCGAAGGAGCGGCCATCCCTGCTTTTCTGGCTCAGTAGCGCCGCTGGAACTATCGCCGTCCTGCTCTTTGTGATTGCGCAGGGAGGTGGACATCTTCAACCGGGGGATGGATGGATGCTGGCGGCGGTCGCCTCTGGAGCCGTAGGGTACACCGAAGGCGGTCGCCTGTCCCGTGAGATGGGTGGCTGGCGGGTGATCTGCTGGGCTCTGGTGATTTCCGCCCCGATCCTGATTTTCCCAGTTGGTTGGGATCTGCTTCAGCATGGCCTACATGGTGGGCCGCTGGCATGGTTCGGTTTGGGATATGTCTCGATCTTTAGTATGTTTCTGGGCTTTTTTGCCTGGTATCGTGGACTGGCCCTGGGAGGGATCGCGCGCATCGGGCAGATTCAACTCCTTCAGCCCCTGCTAACGATCGGTTGGGCCGCGCTTTTCATTGGAGAGCCCTTGAGCTGGGCTGCCGGTCTGACCGCACTGCTTGTGCTGCTCTGTGTCGCGATTGGCCAGCGCGGTCGTAGAATCGCGACTGCGCGGTAGTTTCTAGATAAGAGGTCGATTGGCATTTAGATCTTTTGCACCTGTGCCGACCTCTATTACTGTACTTTCTATACTATCTCACGATTTGACACCCAACGATCCATGCAAAAGATGTTTAGAGAACAGCAATGATTGAATAGTGGAAGATATCATCTGTTTTGCTGGAGTATGTGTTGAATAGTGGTCTGAATTGTACTGGATGGGATCGCGAAACTCAAACCATTGGCTGCCGTATTAGACTCAGTATTAACAGCGGTCAAAGTCGGAATACCAGTCAGTTGCCCTTGTAGATTGATTAAAGCTCCTCCGCTATTGCCTGGATTGATGGCGGCATCTGTTTGGATAGCGTGAGCGAGTGTGACGCTGTTTGATTCTGTAACGCTACGATTAAGAGCGCTCACAATACCTTTTGTCGCAGTCTCGGTGATCCCAAGTGGATTACCGATAGCCAGCACTTCCTGCCCAACCTTTAGCTTCGATGAATCTCCAATCTCGATGACTGTCATATCGGTAAAGGGTTGAATGCGCACAACCGCCAGATCATTAGAAGCATCGGTACCGATAATCTGGGCCTGTTCGGTCTTTCCATTGCTTAGGACCGCCGTCACACTTTGCCCACCACTCACCACATGATTATTTGTCACGATATCGCCTTGAGAGTCAATAATCACGCCTGATCCCAATTGTTGACCCTGGGCAGTCGGTACCTTCAGTTCCACTACTCCCGACTCTACTTTTGCGATCGCCGCCTCTTGCTGGGCCTCTATCGTAGAGGTGGGAGTGACAACTGTCGTTGTGATACTTTTACTTGTTGTTTTAGAATATTCCCAGCCAGTAAATAGACCGATACTTACAATCGAGATCAGGAATACAAGGCTCAGGAAAGGTATAACCAACCGATTTCTCTGGCGGGGCCTTTTCGTATCAGATTTTTCTGGGCGATCGTACGTTAGTGGAGGAGTTGAAGGCACTGCTGGAAAGGTATCGATAGTTCCATTGTATAAAGAGGGTCGGTCATAAGGTGAAAGGGCAGGAAACTCATCTGTTTTTTGCTCATCATGTTGGATCATAATCATTCCTCGTAGCTTTGTTAAAGCGCTCGCATTGTTGCGACACGTTATCTTCTGATATGTTAAAGATACGAGAAGGAGATGTGAGCATCATTGGAGATGTATGAGAGTCTTCTCATGCTACCCTGAATACGATGGAAGGCGGTAGATGGATTAGATGCAAGTACCGCCTTTTTTGCTGCCAGACATACATACTATTTGATGTTGAATTGCTCTTCAGCGTTTCTAGAATCTCATCCAGGCGATCGTATGACTCGTTGGCTCCATCTTCCATTCCGCTCTGAAGCATCCCATCGCGATCGGCGACCGATTGGAATACCGATTGCGCTGAGAGTCTGGTTCTGCCCTCAGGCAGTTCCTCAAGCCGCATCGTCTCCAGCGTCACATGTCCAATCTCGGGGAGCCCCTCGAACTCGAAGGTCATAACCGTAAGCTCAGGTGCTACTACCTCGTGGAACACACCATGAAATCCAAATTCATGTCCATTGTCGTCTCGATTAATAAATCGCCATTTGCCGCCGGGCCTCGCTTCTAATGTCTCAATCTGGGTGGAGAGGCGTCTGGGTCCCCACCATTTAGCAATGAGCTCGGGAGCGATCGTAGCTTTGAAAACGAGCTCGCGCGGCGCATCGAATTCACGTGTGATCTGGATGCTATGTTGTCCTGGCTCAGCCTGAATAGTCGTTTTATTGTGTGCCATGTTTGTTCCTTTCCTTCTGCTTTTCAACTTCAAGAACGGCATCCAATGCGTCGAAACGCTCATTTATGCGGCGCTGCATCCCTAAAACCCATTGCTCAAACTGAGAAATCGTCTCTGAATTCAGGCGATACAGGTGTTGTTGAGCACGCTTCTCCATCGCTACCAGCTTCGCTTCTCGCAGCACCTTGAGATGTTGCGAGACCGCCTGCGGACTGATGGAAAACTGCTCATAGATAGCGGTCGCCGTCAGTTCACCGCTATCCGCCAGCATCTCTAAAATGGACCGGCGAGTGGGATCAGCCAGTGCGAGAAACATGTCCATGTCAATATTATAAACCATTGACTTAATTAAGTCAATGGTTTATAAAGGGGATTTTTGGTAGGTCGGAATAAAGGTTAGAGGAGCTCATGTGTGCCCTGGCGCAACTTGTCCAGGAGTTGCCAGTGGCGGTTGATCGCCTCTTCACCTTTTGGGGTTAAACTTACAAGTGTGTTGGGTGTCTTACCGACAAAGCGCTTCTCGATCTGAACCAGTCCTGCCGCTTCAAGCTTTGTGAGGTGGCTGGAAAGATTTCCCTTGCTGAGCCCGGTTAACTGTAACAAGAAGGTGAAGTCGGCGCCGCTACAGGCCGAGAGCGCCGTCATGATCGCCAGCCTTCCAGGCTCATGGATAAGCTTGTCTAGATTGGCGATCTCTTCAAAAGGGCCGCTCATGACTCTGTGATCCCCGTTTGTACATCGGTGATTTCCTGTAAACCCTCTGAACGCGTGGAGATATAATCGCGTACCTGTGCGAGTGTTCTCACCATATGCAGATGATCTAAGAGGCCAGCAATAACAAGCAGCAGGCCGGCGCAGATGGCGGTATTGAAGCCATACCAATCAGGTGCTGTGTCCTTAATATATAGCCAGAAGTAGACGGAAGAGTTGAATAGCGGGACAAAGCTTAAGGCGATCGTGATCGCCGCTAGAACTAGATAATGCCTCTGCATCCGGGCGAATGTCCACCAATGGATGAGCAGAAACGCGGCAAAGATTAGCATTGTAATACTGACCGGTGAGTGCAGACGGAGATCGAGCGCTTGCCCAACAAAAAAGTAGGCAATACATGCCCCAATGAGTTCTATTGTCAATCTGTTTGTCTCTTCTACGCGAGGCTTTACCTCCCCAAAGCGCTGATTATAATAGCGCTTCACGCCCAGCATTACAACCAGATAAAGGGCATAGGGCAGCAAAAAGCTGCCTGCTATACCCAGATTCGCTATCCATGAATTCTGGATACTTCCGAACAGTACCCAGTAGAGCCATTTGTTCCAGACCATACTAAATGCGCCAATGAAGACGGCATAGCCTCCGATAGTCGCCAGGATAAGTCCTGGAACAACTGTGTAATTTTGAACCAGCGAGCGAATATTTTGAGTACGGTATTGATCCTTCATAAAAAAAACCTCTTTTTATAAACTAGTTTGTACCACAAACCTATTGGTATAAGTATAGCTGAAAGCTATTTATTCTGTCAATGATTTTCAAACAAGTTTGTATCACAAACTAGAATTTAGGAGAAAATGTTTCTTATGGAGATCTTTTTATAACAGTTTTGGTGGGCCAGCAATCAGGCGTTTGCGCAGTTCGGTGGCGCGTGAGATCCCCCCGGTTTCCCAGCGGCTCTCCATCCACCATGTAGCTCCTGCTTCTCTATAGGGCTGGACAATTCCGGCCGTCTGCTCAGCATCAG
>CAXTTV010000160.1:0-11407 GCA_964247295.1 uncultured Ktedonobacteraceae bacterium
GTTACATTTAGTGTATCGTTCAAACCTATCGACAGATAAAAAATTATCTTTACAAGGAGGAGAGATCTGGTAATGACATTTCTTTTTATGGCTACAAGGAGGGCGCAGAAAAAGACGGCTCAACTAAGTAAGCCGCCCTTTCTAAAAATCTCCTCAAAGAGACGTTTAGAGCCGTAATATTTGTTATCCTTGGATTGCCACACGATAGGCAGGAGAAATATCTCCCCGCTCTCCAGCAAACCTGAAGCTTATAAAGGCAGAGGAGCCCCCTGCAACAATTTATCAAGCGTCGATTTTTTAATGCGGTACGCCTGCCGTTTGCCGCGATGAGGCAAAGTAATCGCTTCTAGAGCTCCACTTTTAATCCAACGGCGAACCGTCGTATCATCAACGCGTAAACGTCGGGCAACTTCCCGTACGGTCAACAGCTCTTCCTGATCTTCAGCCATGATACATCTCCTTCAATTCAACTATATAGGGCACCGAGACAACAAAACACTGTTAGCACACCATTGTGACTAAAACAGCAATCAACAATGACAACTGTCTCCATTTTATCTGGACGCTCTACTTGCGATAAATGTACCGTGTTCCTTTCGCACTCCCTTTACAAATCTGCATATCGCACGATGTAAAGTAAAATCCGTGTAGCACGGCTCGACAGTTGACTATATTATATATGTCGGCATAAGCAAGCCAGAAGAACAGGAAAAGTCACAGAACCACAACAGATACAGAGCAGGAAAGCCAGAATACAATCAGCAGATGGCTCTTTATCAAGATCGAAAGGCGAATAGCTCTTTGCTTTTTACTGTCTGGGAATTTATAATAGAGTGCGCTACAATACTATTATCCTCACAGATCACAGAGACTTTTTCGTGCAGATATCGGGCAGCGTGCCAGATCTATCCACTGAAATAAGAATAAGCACACAGAAATATCTCCCGGCATAAAGAAAAAGGAATCGATTTTGATGGTAGAAGTCACAAGTGAAACTCCAAAAGTGGACCAGCGGCAACGGCTCCTGCTGATCGATGGGCATGCGATGGTTCACCGCGCCTTCCACGCCTTGCCTGAGAACCTGACCACGCCCAGGGGGGAAGTGGTCAACGCGACCTATGGCTTTACGACTATGCTGCTGAAAATCCTGAATGAGGAACGGCCCGATTATGTCATTGTGACCTTTGACCGCTCGGCTCCCACGTTTCGGCATCTGCAATTTGTAGACTATAAGGCCCAGCGCCCACCGATGCCAGAGGTGATGCGTCCCCAATTTGGGCGCATTCGCGAGATTGTCGAGGCCTTCGGTATCCCTATTTATGAGGAGGACGGCTACGAGGCCGATGATCTGCTTGGGACGCTTTCACTTCAAGCGAAGGAACAGGGCCTGAATACGATTATTCTCACGGGCGATATGGATACGCTGCAACTGGTAGATCCCTATGTGACGGTGATGGCAGCCAAACGCGGCATCACGGAAGTGACGATCTACGATGAGGAGGCGGTAAAGGTTCGGTACGGTCTGGGACCCGAGAGTATCCCGGACTTTAAGGGGCTGGTGGGCGATAAATCCGATAATATTCCAGGCGTTCCGGGGATCGGTGAGAAGACGGCGAGCCGCTTACTAAACGATTATAAAGATCTTGAGGGCGTGATCGCCCATGTCAACGAGCTGAAGCCGAAGGAGCAGAAGCTTATCTCCCAATACCAGGAGCAGGCTCGACAAAGCAAATTTCTGGCAACGATTATCCGCGATGTTCCTGTGAAGCTGGTACTGCCAGACAAAGAACAAGAGCATATCAATCGTGAACGCCTGCTGGAACTTTTCCGCGAACTGGAGTTTCGCTCGTTGATTAACAAGATCCCCGGTAATGGGGTGAATAGACAGGAAGAGCCTCGACGAGAGATACGTTCGGCACAGCCTGTGGCTGGTCAGGAGGAAGATCTGCTGCTGGCTCCTCCGGTCGGCGTCGTGCCTGTGCTACCTCCGCCTCTGCCGCCAGAGACTCAGGCAAATTTTAGTGAGACTCCCAGAGCTCAAGGGGCGATCGCGCCCACAGCTCCCGCCGAAGAGCCAACTCAAATGAGCTTGTTTGGCGAAAGCGCAGCTCCCAATTACCAGGAGACGGTGCGCCGTCTGCGTATGCCGACGGATACTGGTACGCCTCTGATCCTGGATGACAATACCAATAAAAGCACTGAGACGACAATTATTCAGGATGAAGAGGCCCTACAGAACCTGGTGATGCGCCTGCGGAGCGCTGGTGCCTTTGCTTTTGATACCGAGACCAGCTCGGAAGATCCCTGGCAGGCGGAACTGGTTGGGATCTCCCTCAGCACCAGCGCCGGCAAAGCCTTTTATATTCCGGTCGGCCATCAAGCCACGCTGACCAGCGAGGACGAGGGAGAACAGCTTCCGATCAAAACGGTGCTATCGGCCTTGCGACCAGTCCTGGCCGATAGCATGATCGGGAAATATATGCACAATGCCAAGTACGATATGTTGATACTGGCGCGCTATGGAATTAGCATTCAGGGGCTGGCCTTTGATACCATGCTGGGCGCGTACCTGACCAATCCTGGTCGCCGAGGTCTGGGATTGAAGGATCAGGCGTTTGAACGCCTGGGAATTCTCATGACGCCGATTACGGACCTGATCGGGAAGGGGCGACAGGCTCTGACTATGGCTCAGGCCCCCATTAGACAGGCGGCGGACTACGCGGGAGCCGACGCGGATATCACGCTTCGTCTGGTCGCGCCGATCACCGAGGAACTTCAGAAGCACCAACTGATGGATCTCTATACGAATATTGAGAACCCCTTGCTGCCAGTCCTGATGCAGATGGAGATCCATGGGGTCGCGCTGGATAGTGAGTTCCTGCATGAGCTGGATGAACGCTTTAGCGAGCAAGTAGCGGCGCTGGAGAAAGGGATTTATGACAGCGTTGGACGGCCCTTTAATGTTAACTCAACCAAGCAGCTTGGTGAGATCCTTTTCGAGGAATTGAAGCTACCCAAGGGAAAAAAAACCAAGACCGGCTACTCAGTAAACGCGGATGTGATCGAGGGCTTGCGGGGACAGCATCCCGTGGTGGATAATCTAGTAGAGTATCGACAGCTTAACAAGCTGCGCTCCACCTATGTGAATGGTCTGCTCACCCTGGTGAACCCGATCACGGGACGAGTGCATACTTCGTTTAACCAGACCGTGGCCTCCAGTGGGCGGCTCTCGTCCAGCAATCCCAATCTTCAGAATATTCCCGTACGGACAGAGGTGGGTCGTCAGATCCGCCGGGCGTTTATCGCAGATCCCAGTTATCTTTTTATGACCGCCGACTACTCACAGTTTGAGTTGCGCATCCTGGCGCATATTATTCATGAGCCCCGACTGATCGAGGCATTTACTAACGACGAAGATATTCATACAATCACTGCCGCTTCGCTTTTCGCCAAAGAGCCAGCGGAGGTTACCAAAGACGAGCGGCGACTCGCGAAGACGGTGGTCTACGCAACCCTCTATGGACAGTCGGCTTTTGGGCTCTCACAGGTCACAGGAATGAGCAATAAAGACGCAGCAGCCTTTATTCAACGCTACCATGAAACCTTTCCGGGGGTCAAAGCTTATGTAGACCAGACATTAAATCAGGCGCGCAAGCAGGGATATGTGAATACGCTGTTTGGGCGCAAACGCTTCTTTCCAGATATGTTAGCATTGGGTGGGAACGAGCGACAGGCTCTGGAGCGCGAGGCAATTAATATGCCAATCCAGGGAGCGAACGCCGATCTGATTAAGATCGCGATGATCCGCATGCAGCATGCAATTCAGCAAAATCATCTTAAGACCCGGATGATTCTTCAGGTGCATGACGAGCTCGCTTTCGAGGTACCCGTCGAGGAGATCGACCGTGTCAAGCCACTGGTCCGCAGTGTAATGGAGGGGGTTGCGCAACTGGATGTGCCCATTAAGGTTGAGATCAAGGTGGGGCGCAACTGGTATGAGGCTGAACCAACTGAGTAAAATCTAAAACGTAAGCGAGGAATAGAGTCGTGCAATTATCCCGTTTAATCCAAAATTTACCTCCCTATCATTTCGCAAATGCCAAGCAGAAGATTGCGGCCAGCAGAGCGCGGGGAGTCGATGTCATCAATCTATCGGCGGGGGACCCCGATCTTCCACCTGATCCCAAAGTGGTAGAGCGTCTGTACGAGGCGATGCATGAGCTAGAGAACCTTCGATATCCAGAGTATCGCGGTATGCGTCTCCTGCATGAAGCCTTCGCTGGCTGGTTTCAGCGTCGTTTTGGGGTCGCGTTGGAGCCTGAAAAAGAGATGCTCCCGCTATTGGGATCAAAAGAGGGACTGGCGTATGTGGCTCAGGCGGTGCTCAATCCAGGGGATATCTCTCTGATTCCCGATCCCTATTATCCGGTCTACGTAACAGGCAGCACTGGTATTGGGGCCGAGCCCTATATGCTTCCCCTGCTGGAGCAGAATCGTTTCCTGCCCGATCTGAAAGCGATCCCGACCCCAATTCTCCAGAAAGCCCGGCTGCTCTGGCTCAACTATCCCAATAATCCCACGACAGCAATCGCCAGTCGGACGTTTTTTGAGCAGGCAGTAGAGTTTGCGCATCGGCATGATCTGGTTATTTTACATGATATGGCGTATGCCGAGGTTTATTTTGATACACAGGAACGACCGTTAAGTCTGCTGGAGATTCCAGGGGCCAGGAAGGTCGCGGTCGAGCTCCATTCTATGAGCAAGACCTATAATATGGCTGGTTTTCGGGTCGGCATGCTGGTGGGCAATGCTGAACTGGTTGATGCGGTCGGGCGTTTAAAAAGCAATATAGACAGTGGGATGTTCCGACCAATTCAGTACGCGGCGGTTGAGGCCTTAGGTCTGCCCGAGAGCTGGATACTGGAGCGCAACGAGATCTATAAAGAGCGCCGGGATCTCTTAATCGCTGGATGCGAACGCATGGGACTGCGCGTCACGAATTCCAATGCCGGGCTCTATCTCTGGACCACCGTACCAGAGGGGGAGAGCTCTCGCCTATTCTGTGAACGGCTCTTTGAGCGGACCGGAGTCTTTCTCACACCAGGCTCGAACTTTGGAGACGCCGGCGAAGGCTACGCACGCATCTCCCTCACCGAGAGCCGGGAACGTCTTCATGAGGCGCTGGAGAGAATAGAGAGCGAGGTAAAAGATTCGTGGAAAAAACATTTGAGTCGCTAGAAGGCATACCACGAACGCCAACGGATGCCTGGAACCTGTATGTTGATCGGCAGATCTGTTCAAATATGCAAGAGGGGTTAAACCGGGAATGGCTGGTCACCAATGGGCTCGGCGGGTATGCCGCCGGCTCATTGGTTGGAGCAACCACCCGCAGCTACCACGGTCTGCTGGTCGCGGCCCTGAAACCTCCGGTGGAGCGCATGGTTCTGGTCAGCAAATGCGATGAAGAGGTTCAGCTTCCAGATGGGAAGGTGCTCAAACTCGGCGTCAACGAGTTTCAAGACGGCACTATTGAGCCTCAAGGCTATCAACACCTCGACTCCTTTACTTTGCAGGGAGATATCCCCTGCTTTCGCTACCAGATCACAGATCAGCTTACGCTGGAAAAGCGGGTCTGGATGGAATATGGACAAAACACGACGTATATTCAGTATCGCCTCCCTGGATCACTTCCACCAACTGACGCCGATAGCCAGGTTACCCTCTCAATTTATCCCTACTGTCTCTCTCGCAATCACCACGAGACCACCACAGGCAACGTGAACTGGCATTTTCTGGTTGATCCGCAAAATAATTCTTGTAAGGTACAGGCGGATCTCAACGCCCCAGTCTACACGTTGATCGCCAATCCAAATGCTCACTTTATCCCCAGTGGCATCTGGTTCTGGCATGTCCTCCATCGTCGAGATCGCGAACGGGGCCTGCCCTATTTAGACGATGTCTATCAACCAGGCGTCTTTAAAATCAGGTTGAGGCCCGGCGAACACACAACGCTGGTGATCAGTGCCGAGTCTCAGCTTCATCCAGATTGGGGCGAGACCCAGCATGAAGAGACGGTCAGCCACGCTCTGGTACGTCACGGCC
The DNA here is from genome assembly GCA_964247295.1 of uncultured Ktedonobacteraceae bacterium. Taxonomy (GTDB): domain Bacteria; phylum Chloroflexota; class Ktedonobacteria; order Ktedonobacterales; family Ktedonobacteraceae; genus CAXTTV01. The sequence continues at coordinate 6,103 of CAXTTV010000160.1, forward strand.
TACGTCTAAAACAGCTCCTGACCGGGGCTGATCATACCACGGAACATCTCCCTCAAGAAGATCCTGTGCTGTCCCGGCTCGTTGTATGCGCGGATCAATTTATTGTGACCCGTGGCTCCGTCCAAAATACATCAACGGGCACCAAGGAGATCCAGCTCTCGCCCGATCGTAAAACGATTATCGCGGGCTATCCCTGGTTTACTGATTGGGGCCGCGATAGCATGATCTCCCTCTCGGGATTGCTGCTGCTGACCGGTCGCTATAGCGAGGCTCGTGGTTTGATTAAAGCCTTCGCGTCCTATACCAATGAGGGCTTGATCCCCAATCGCTTCCCCGACTCCGGGGAGGTACCAGAATATAATACTGTTGACGCTACCCTCTGGATGTTTGTTGCTATCGAAAATTATGTCAACACCACGGGTGATTGGACACTGGTAAAAGAGCTTTTCTCCCTGCTGCAAGAGATTGTGCAATGGCACGTTAATGGGACGGCCTACACTATTCAGGTGGACCCGGAGGATGGCTTGCTTCGGGCGGGAGCACCAAACGTCCAGCTTACCTGGATGGATGCGAAAATTGGGGACTGGGTGGTAACGCCACGTTGGGGTAAGCCCGTAGAGGTAAATGCCCTGTGGTACCACACAGTAACATGTATGGAGAACTGGGCGGTTCGACTCTCATTTGATGCTCTGCAATATGGGCGATTGAAAGCGCAGATTAGCAAAAGCTTCGCGAGCAGGTACTGGTATAGTGAGGGTGGCTATCTTTACGACGTGATTGACGTAGAAAACATTTCAGGCAAAAAAGATGCCTCGCTACGCCCCAACCAGCTTTTCGCGGTCTCCCTGGCTCGAAATCTTTTTAGCGAGGAGCAGATCCGCAGCCTGCTCCAACAGGTTACTGAGCACCTACTCACCCCCATGGGGCTCCGATCGCTAAGCCCACAGGACCCGGCCTATGTTAAGCACTTCAATGGGGATGTGCGCAACCGCGATAGTGCCTACCATCAGGGGACCGTCTGGCCCTGGTTGATCGGCGTCTATGTTGATGTGCATCTCCGATTAAACAACGATCGAGAGGCACTTCGGCCTCTGTTACAACCATTGATTCGGCACCTCTGGAATGGCTGTATAGGAACAATCTGCGAGGTCGCGGAACCTGAGCCTCCTTTCGCGTCAGCAGGCTGCTTTGCTCAGGCCTGGAGCGTTGCGGAATTATTGCGAAGCTGGTTGGCGGTCAAGGACTAGGGGAGGAGGACTTTTGGAGGGAAAGCAACGAATCTTGTGGGATAGCATGATACAATAGAGCCCAGAAATACTAGAGTAGAGAGGGCTAAGAGGGTATGCGTATTCTAATCGTTGAGGATGATCCACGTTTGGGTCCCAGCATGAAAAAAGGGCTGGAAGGAAATAATTATGCTGTAGACCTGATCGCTGACGGTGAGAATGCTTACTTTGCAGCTCTGAATACAAATTACGATATTATTGTGCTTGATGTCTTGCTTCCGCGTATGAATGGCTTTGAGATTTGTAGGCAGTTGCGCGCGCGGAAGTTAACGACCCCGATTTTGATATTAACCGCGCTGGGAGAAGTTGATCATCGCGTTCGTGGATTGGATATAGGTGCCGATGACTACTTAACCAAGCCATTTGCTTTTCGCGAGCTCGAAGCTCGGGTCCGAGCCTTACTCCGACGCGAGAGCGACCACAAAACGCCGACGCTTCAGTTCGCGGATATTACGCTTAATACGCTTACGCATGAGGTCCGGCGAGGCCAGCGTGAGCTAAAACTCTATAACAAAGAGTACGCGCTTCTAGAATTTCTTCTCCGACATCCCCGTCAGGTATTGAGTCGGGAGATGATCGCGGAGCATGTCTGGAATAATGAAACGGACCACCTCTCCAATGTAATCGATGTGTATATTCGTTATCTTCGACGCAAACTCTGCGCGCAACAGGAGCCAGACCTTATTCAGACGGTACGTGGTACAGGGTATCAGCTCAAGGAGCCCGGTCTATGAGTAAGAAAAAAAATGAAAAGTGGCATCCGGGCATTCGGATGCAGCTTACGCTCTGGTATGCCTCGATCTTCACAATTTTGATTGGGATCTGTTGTGGCATCTTCTACATTACCATAAAAAACGCTCTTAACTCTAGCCTGAACAATATGTTGGAGATCCGCACCCAACAGATCGCTGAGGGGATCGACTTTCGTAATAACCAGATTGTTATCCACGATCTTACGGGCGAACTGCCAGCCGAACGCAAGGAGAAGGAGAAGGAGCCCGACTCAGACGATATGCACCCATCCGGTCATCAGATGGATGTGAATAGCGATGTTATCGTTGGCATTTTAAACCTTAAAGGACAGCCAAACTACACAACAGCAGCCTTCAAGGAACTCTTTGTGCCCCCAAGTAATTTCGCGGAAGCGCGACAGGGTCAGCCAAGAGAAGATACGGTAATCGCCCATAATGGCGCGTTGGTCAGGCTATACAGCCTCCCTCTAATAGCAAGGGGTCAGACCTTTGGAGTAATCCAGGTTGGGGAACCGCTGGAACATTTCAGTCATACGATGCAGACCATCACGATCACATTTCTTCTCCTGCTTCCAACAATGATTCTTCTGAGCTTTCTTGGTGGCTATCTATTGACACGCCATGCCTTTGAGCCGATCTATAAATTGACGAATGTCGCCGAGGCAATTGGAGATGGCGATCTAAAACAGCGGGTTCCCGTGCCAACCGCGCGAGATGAGATCCAGCAACTGGCTCAGGTCTTCAATACGATGATTGAGCGGCTGGATGAATCATTCTCGCAACAACGACGCTTTGTCGCCGATGCCTCGCACGAGCTACGAACACCGGTAGCGGCGATCCGCAGTATGACCGATGTCGCCCTCTCACAAGCGACAAGGCCAGAAGATTATGTGGAGGTGGTTCGAGAGGTGAACGCGGAGGTTGAACGCCTGGGTACGTTAATCAATGGCCTTTTGGCGCTGGCACGGGCCGATGATGGCGTTGTCCAAATCGAGCAAGAAGAGGCCCAACTGGATCATCTCGCCATAGATGTCATCGAGAGCTTGAGGCCGCTGGCGGAGCAGAAAGGAATTCGGCTCCTGCCAGGTGAGATGGCGCCAACTGTGATTGAAGGGGATACCTCACGACTCATTCAAATGCTCATCAGCCTGGTGGATAACGCGATTACCTATAATAATCCTGGTGGCTTTGTACGCATCAATGTAACCCGTCAGGGCGAGATGGCGCGGATCATCGTGGAGGACACGGGGATCGGCATGACGAAAGAGGAGATTCCTCATATCTTTGAACGCTTCTATCGGGGAGATCCCGCGCGCTCACGTGCGGCTGGGGGGAGCGGCATTGGCCTCTCACTGGTAGACTGGATTGTCAAAGCCCACTATGGTCAGATCCGCGTAAAAAGTCTGCCAGGACGGGGCAGCAGCTTTATGATTATGCTTCCACTCACCGCTCCAAAGACAACCAGACAGCTTCACGTCTGATTGTGAAGCTTAAAGAACGCGCACGACAATCGCGCTGGCATTGCTGGCGGAACCTGAGGCCTGAGCTGCCGAAACTAATAGATGCGCCTGGAGCTGCGGATCTTCCTCCTGGATCAGCAGCTCCATCATTCTGCTCTCCGAGAGATTGCGCCAGAGACCATCGGTACACAGCAGCACCAGATCATTGATCTCTACCCCCTCCAGATCCAGATCCACCTGAACCATACTGGAAGGACCCAGACAGGGATACGTTGTAGAGTTAGCACTGTCATAGACATCGCTCGGCTCAAAAAGCTCGGGTTGGGCCACCTGATCCTGTTGAGGTATCACCAGACGACGCAGCCCCTTCCCCGACTGGTACAGATAGGCCCGACTATCCCCAACGTTTGCTACGTAGAGCCGACGTTTATGAATTAACGCGACCGTCAATGTGCTTCCCATTGTGGTATCGTAGTCCGAATTACAATGATAGATTACCAGATTTGCCCTGCGCATACTGTCCAGCATCCATTGTGAAAGTGTCTCCTGCACGGGCCGGACCTGCGTTTTTTTTACAGCGGATGTCTGAGGGGTCTGTGGCCGAACTCCCTGACTCGTCTGTTGTGGAGTCACTAGCAGCGGCAACAAGACATCTGACACGGTGTCAACCGCGAGATGGCTGGCCTCATACCCGCCCGCAGGAACGTTGTGTTTGCCGCGTAAACCATCAGCAACCGCGAACAGACCAAAGGGACGAGGAGGACTCAAGCTGGCACAAAACCCCTGAACCACCAGTAGCATATCTTCATTATCAGAGGTGTTGCGATGCCCACCGATCTCACTGGCGTACCCGACCTGACACACTTCGGAGACCAGGGGAGAGGTCCCTTCCAGACTATACCCACAATGGCGACAGAAACGCGAGGTGGAGCGGTTCTCACGACCACACTCCCCACAGGGATTTGAGGGGATAACCGTCTTCACCAGAATATTATCGGGATCGGTCGGAGAGAAAATGGTAGCATCCCCGATCAATCCCAACTCGGTTGACGCATCGTAGGGAGCTGTACTTTTCAAAGCAGTCACCAGTGCCTCTGAGAATTCCTCCGCCGTCGCGTACCGCTCTTTGGGATTGATATGCTTCGCCTTTGCCACCACTTTATCCACGGCCTCCGGCAGGTATGGGTTGATCTCGCTGGGTTCCGGCAGACGCGCGGCCCGGTTTTTCACAACCGCCTGGAATGGGAGCAGACCGGTAAACATTTGATAGGCCAGGACACCAAGGGAGTATATATCACTGGCAGGCTCAGGATTCCCTTGCTCCTGCTCTGGAGCCATATAATGCTCGGTCCCGACCATCCACCCACGCTGTGTTAACGGGGCATCCTTCATCGCACGCGCGATCCCGAAGTCGGCGACCATCAAACGTTGATCGTCTTGATGAATTAACAGGTTCGCGGGCTTTAGATCGCGATGCACCACCTGTTGAGGGTGTGCGTGAATAGCATCCAGAGCGGATGCCAGTTCACAAAGATACCGTTGCGCCAGATCCAGTACCAGGGGTCTCTCAGCTTTCAACAACATTTTGAGGGTTCCACCGGTGATCAATGGCATTACCAGGTAGAGCAAGGCTCCATCCTGCCCAAAGTTCAGCACTGGTACTATATTTTTATGTTTAATCTGATGGGCCAACCGAGCCTCACGACGAAAGCGCTCGATGGCTACAACAGAGTCAGTGTTCAAATTGCGTTGTGAGATTACTTTGAGCGCAACCTGCTCCAACTCAAAGGTATCGCTCACCCGGTAG
>CAXTTV010000161.1:0-6474 GCA_964247295.1 uncultured Ktedonobacteraceae bacterium
GTCGTCGGACGACTCTTTACGAGTTAGGGCAGGTGAATACAGCTTTAGAGTCATACGAAAAGGCATGTACATAAAATTCCAAGATCGCGCCAGCCTGGAATGGACGGGGCAGTGTGCTTTACGACCTGGGTCGCCTGGAAGAGGCGCGTCGAGCCTTTAACGAGGCGCTGAAAATCGATCCAGATTATGCGCCGGCACTTTATGGTCTGGGGCAGGTGTTGTATCGTCAACGGCAACTTCGGGCCGCGCTCGACATGTTCGACAAGGCTTTGCGCATCGATAACCGGTCTCCCAAAGCCTGGACCGGGCGTGGCAATGTTCTAGACGAGATGGGAGACCGGCAGCGCGCGCTGGATTCCTATGAAAGCGCCCTGCGGATCGATCAGCGCTATGCCCCTGCTTGGAGTGGTAAGGGGAGCATTTTGCGGCAGCAGGGGCGTTATAACGAGGCCTTGTACGCCTACGACTACGCCCTCAGAATTCGTCCAAACTTCTCGCTGGCCTGGAATGGGAAAGGCAACACTCTTTTTAATATGGGGCGCTACCCCGAGGCGCTGGAGGCCTATAAACGAGCAGTTGAACTGATGCCAAAGATGGTCACTGCCTGGCACAATCAATCGCTGGTGCTCTATCGGCTTCAGCGGTACAAAGAGGCCCTGACTGCCGCCGAGGAAGCGATCAAGCTTAGAAGCGATGATCCCGATAACTGGCAACGAAAGGCTGAGGCGCTACGAAAATTGAGGCGCAACAAAGAGGCCAAAGAGGCGGAAAACGAGATTAACCGTATTCGTGGAGGGAGCCTGAGCTACAGGTAGATGGAAGCAGGGCTGCTGATTTCGTTTTCTAGAAAACCCATGATATAATACTCTCACTGTCCCACCAGGGAAGAAACAGCGAGAGGCTACTTATGTTTCGTAAAATTTTGATTGCCAACCGTGGAGAGATCGCGCTGCGGGTGATCCGCGCCTGTAAAGAGATGGGTATCACAAGCGTGATCGTACATTCGGAGGCAGATCGTGCTTCGCTCCCCGTTCGCATGGCCGATGAGAGCATCTGTATCGGTCCTGGCCCAAGTGGAAAAAGTTATCTTAATATCCCCAATATCATTAGTGCGGCTTTGATTAGTGGTGCTGAGGCTATCCATCCTGGATATGGTTTCTTATCTGAGAATACCAGCTTCGCTGAGATCTGTGACGATGCGAATATTACATTTATCGGACCATCTGCATCGGTCATGACCTTGATGGGCGACAAGGTGAGTGCGCGTAAAACCATGGCCGAGGTGGGTCTTCCACTGCTGCCAGGGACGCCCGTGCTGCGCTCGTTGCCGGAGGCCGTTGAAGTTGCTCGAGAGATCGGCTTCCCATTGATGCTCAAAGCAGTTGCCGGTGGTGGCGGTCGCGGCATTCGTCTGGTGAACAAGCTGGAGGAGTTTGAGCGCGTCTTTACCCTGGCTCAGAACGAGGTGCGCGAGGCTTTTAAGGATGATGGGATCTACTTAGAGCGTTACCTGGGCCACGCCCGCCACATCGAGATCCAGGTACTGGTAGATAACTATGGACATGGTATCCATCTGGGGGAGCGTAACTGCTCCTGCCAGAGACGTAACCAGAAAGTGCTGGAGGAGGCACCAAGCCCTCTGCTTCCTCGCGAGCTGGCCGCTGAGATTGGGCGATTGGCGGTTGAGGCCGTGGCCGGGATTGGGTATCGCAATGCCGGGACATTAGAGTTTCTGCTGGATGAGCAGAATAAATTCTATTTTATGGAGATGAATACTCGTCTCCAGGTTGAACATCCGGTCACCGAGATGATCACCAGCGTGGATCTGGTAAAAGAGCAGATCCGGATCGCGGCGGGCCTGCCACTTCAGATTAATCAGGAAGATGTGCGGATCAAAGGGCACGCCATTGAGTGCCGAATTACCGCTGAGGATGCCTTTGCCGACTTTCGTCCACAGACTGGTACTGTCGAGGACTACTTACCGCCGGGTGGACCAGGTGTTCGTGTTGACAGTCACCTTTATAGCGGCTATGAGGTTCCCCCACACTATGATTCGTTGCTCTCAAAACTGGTAGTTTGGGCCGATACGCGGGAGGCCGCGATCTCCAGAATGCAGCGCGCACTGGATGAGTATATGATTGATGGGCTGACGACCACCATTCCTTTCCACCAGCGTCTGCTCCGCAATGAAACCTTTATTCGAGGGGAAGTGTACACGCGCTTCTTGGAGGAAGCAGCGAATGAGCTACTGCAATTATAGTTGCAGTATCCCTAATGCGATTCAAGCACTTATAAAAGTGAATCGCATTTTTTACCCTTCTAGCATAACCGAATGTATCAAAGTATCTTAGAGGGGTCAAGAAATTATCTATCGGCATCCATTATGGGTGCCTCTTTTGGAGGTAATAGAATGCCACGTGTAGTTGTGACTGGTTTAGGGTTGATTACCGCCTTAGGGAACGACCTTGAAAGCAATTGGGCGGCTCTACAAAAGGGGCGCTCCGGCATCAAAAAGATTACCGGCTACGATACCAGTACGCATAAAGTTCATATCGCGGCTGAGGTCACAAATTTTGATCCAACCCCGTATATGGATCGGCGTGAGTTGCGTCGTAATGATCCCTATGAGCAGATGGCGATTGCGACCGCGAAACAGGCCTTAGAGCAGGCAAAGTTGACGATCACCTCTGAGAATGCGCCAGATATTGGCGTATATATTGGAAGTGGGATTGGGGGTCTGGTAACGCTGCATGAGCAGTTCCATGTCCTGTACGAGAAGGGACCGGACCGCGTCAGCCCGTTCTTTATTAATATGATGATCATTGATGGTGCGCCTGGCATTGTCTCGATTATGACCGGTGCCCAGGGGCCAAACTGGGCCGCCGTCTCCGCTTGCGCGACCAGTGGTAACACCATTGGTGAGGCATGGGAGACCATTCGCCGTGGCGATGCCCAGGCGATGATCGCTGGCGGTTCTGAGAAAGCAGTTACCCCGATCGCCATGGCGGCCTTCGCCAATATGCATGCGCTCTCCCGCTGGAGCGGCGAGCCCACTGAGGGCAGTAAGCCTTTTGACAAGGAGCGTGACGGCTTTATTATGGGAGAAGGGGCTGGCATGCTCATTCTGGAAGATCTGGAGTTGGCGAAGGCCCGAGGTGCCCATATTCTGGCGGAACTGGTTGGTTATGGCTGTACCAGCGATGCCCATCACATTACCGCCCCCGCCCCCGGTGGTGAGGGATTAGTCCGGGCTATGCGGCAGGCTCTGCGCAAAGCCGGTCTGAAGCCAGAGGATGTGGAGTATATCAATGCACATGGGACCGGTACCCCTTTTAACGATCAGGCAGAGACCCAGGCGATCAAAGCTTGTTTTGGGGATCATGCTTATAAGTTAGCGATCAGCTCAACCAAGTCGATGACCGGACACACGTTGGGAGCCGCCGGCGCAGTTGAAGGCGTCATCTCGATTCTGGCGATGCGTGATGGGATACTCCCTCCAACGATCAATCTGCGTCATCCTGATCCTGAGTGTGACCTGGATTATGTGCCGAACGAGGCCCGGAAAGCGGATGTCCGGGTGGCGATGTCGAACGTAATGGGCTTTGGTGGTCACAACACTAGCCTGATCTTCAAAAAATATGAACAATAAATAGGTTGGTTTAATGCAGAATCCAGAGCAAAAGTTTTCCTGGGTGAGTCGGGTTGAGGATCTGGTCCGAGTCCTTGAGAATAGCAGTATCAGCGAGCTAGAGCTTTCCGAGAATGGGACCGAGATTGTGATCCGTCGCCAGTCAGGGGTAACGGCAGCGCCCATTGTCAAAAGTAAGAGCGGGAAGCGTCAACCTTTGGCTGTCAAAAGCGCTGATGAAAGTGCGGCTGACCACAGCCAGGGAATTTCATCGCCAATTACCGGCGTCTACTATGCCTCGCCCTCTCCAACCGAGCCATCTTTTGTCCAGGTTGGCGATATTGTCCAGATCGGACAGGTAATTGCCCTGGTCGAGGCCATGAAGGTATTTAATGAAATCCAGGCCGACATTTCGGGTCGCGTCACCAAACTGCTTGCTAGTAATGGAGATGTAGTGCAGAAGGGTTCGGTCTTGCTGCGCATCGAGCCGCTCTAAAGTATTGTGATCTAGATAAAGGGCCTTGAGATTTTTCTCAAGGCCCTTTATCTAGGGGATGTTTACCAGGATAGTTGTATGACAAAGAAGCGGATGTCTCTTTCGAGATCACCCGCTTACTTTTATTGTGAAAAGAGTTTTACTGAACGGTGACGTTGATCTCCGCGCCCTTCTCACTCTTTATAGTGAAGGTACCAGTGTTGTTGAAGGTTACGTTACCGGCCTGGTTCAGGTTCAACTTCAGGTCCATACCAGCCTTCTGGGCATCGCCCTTATCGAAATCCTGGATCTCGTCGGTCTTGTTCGTGAAGCTCACGCTATCGCCCTTTTTCACGGTGATGCTGGTCGGGTCACAGGCATAAGCGTCTTTGCCATCGGCACCCTTGCTCTCTTTGATGTTAACGGCCATCGCGCCGCTGCTGGAACCCGAGGAAGCAGTGGTGGAAGATGTACTGGAAGCCGCGCTATCACCGCCACAGGCTGTTAAAGCCAGGCTGAGCAGACACATGCAAAGAAATACCATCAGAACGGCGGGGCGGCGTACAGAAAAAGAGCTTGATTTAATCATGGGAAAAATTCTCCTTGTTTGTTTTGAGGTATGTGAATGCTCACATACAATTCATTCATGGTTGTCAAAATGACTGCTTGATGTTCGTCCAAATTACCTGGTTCAAATCTACAATGTACGTCTTGAGGAAAACTTCTTAGTTTGTTTAAGCTTTTTTCTCATTTCGTTCTGTAAACTTGCTACATAATAAAGCACGACTATCTCTTCTAATTTTTTCATTAAAATTTAATGAATTTTCAGGATGCAGGCTTTTTTTCTCAGGAATGGGTTTTTATTTAAGAATCTGATTAGCTGTATGCTTTTTTGGGAATCGAGAATAGGCTGTTAGCACCATTTATATGCCTATTGATGCATGTAATAATCTTCATATAATCCAAAGCATGGTGCTGGAAAAAGATTAAAATGAAATTAGGTAAAAATACCTAAAATGTTTTTAGCGATGAAAATGGTCGAATTTTCTTCCAAGCAAAAAGAAAATTCGACCATTTTGGATTGAGATTTGCTAGAAACCTCTGGCTTCACATCTATTTTGTCGAAATGTATAGCAATATTCTTATTTGGAATGAGGTACATGAGGAAAGATCCAAGCAAAATATCTTTTACCTGGTTACTGATTGCTTTTCTAATAACATTACTTGCTCAGGTGTATATGCAGACAGGTGCCAGGGCGGTATATCTGCCGCGCATCTGCGCGCCTGTCCAACAATTTCGAGGAGTCTGGATTTCAACAATACAGAATGCGGATTGGCCTTCTCGTACCGGTTTGACGCCAGCAAACCAGCAACGCGAATTTAGCCATCTTCTGGATGAATTTCAAAGCCTGCACTTCAACGCGGTCATAGTGCAGGTCCGGCCTGAGGGAGATGCTCTGTATCCCTCCAGTTATAGTCCCTGGTCGCGTTATTTAACAGGAATGCAGGGGCGAGATCCCGGTTATGATCCCTTAGCATTTATGGTTAAGGAGGCGCATCGTCGCCATATAGAGCTGCACGCCTGGTTTAATCCCTATCGCTTAAGTATGCCGGGAGAGGCGCTGGCTCCTGGCAATCCTGTGCTAAAGCATCCTGACTGGATCGTGCGTTATGGAGGGCAACTCTATTTAAATCCAGGGCTGCCCGAGGTGCGGCAGTACGTGACGCAGAGCGTGCTGGAAGTTGTGCATAAATATGATATCGATGGTGTGCATCTGGACGACTACTTTTATCCTTATCCAATTGCTGGTCAACCCTATCATGACTCGGTGAGCTTCCAGAAATATGGACGAGGGCATTTTCGCAGTCTAGCCGATTGGAGGCGAGACAACAATAACCAACTGATGAAAGGTTTATCCCAAGGGATTAAAAAGCTCAAGCCCTATGTTAAATTTGGCGTCAGTCCATTTGGGGTCTGGCGTAACAGGGAGCAGGACCCGACTGGATCAGAGACCCGCGCCGGCCCCACAAGCTATGATCAGCTTTACGCTGATACCCGTATCTGGCTTCAGCATAGCTGGATCGATTATGTGATCCCCCAAATTTATTGGAGTATAGGTTATCCGTCAGCCGCCTATGATAAGCTGGTTTCCTGGTGGGCCAGAGAAGTGGACGGTAAAAATGTCCATTTATATATAGGTCAGGCCGTGTATAAGATAGGGAGTCGTGAGCAGGGCTGGGGAGATCCTCAGCAGCTACCCCGACAATTGGCGTATAATCAGAAGTTTCGTCAGGCGCGAGGCAGCAGCTTTTTCAGTACAGCCGCCCTATTAAAGAACCCACTGGGTTTTCGAGATCGGCTGACAAAGGT
>CAXTTV010000161.1:6484-11331 GCA_964247295.1 uncultured Ktedonobacteraceae bacterium
GCTATACGGAGCGTTTAACACAGGAGGCTGGCCGGATCTATATCGCTGTCCGGCCACTGTTCCCGACATGTCCTGGCTGGCAAAACGCTCGTCTAAGTACTATTTGTAATTTATACACTAACGAGCTTGCGCATCCAGATGGAGACATGTTATACTCACAAAGGATTTAAGATAACTTTTCTTCTAACAAAATTTTTCGATCAACCCACAGTTGTTGGTGACCAGCAAGCAACACAAAGATCCGCAAACACGGCTATCTTACATTAGCATCACATGAGATATTCGCCGTTCCGTACTGGTTATCGCTCTTGTCGGGCAAAGGAGGTGAGGGAGAATGGACGCTGGCCCTAGTCATAGTAGGTTTGATGTACGACAAACCTGCTCACGGGAATGTTCTGCTCTCTCACCGAGAACGAGCGGCAGCGTTGAATATCAGGAGGATCTGCCTTAGCATCTCATACCTGCTTCGCGATCTCTTCTTCGGCCAACCCCGCTACCCCTCCTCTAAGGTGACACCGCCCCCATCAATGCTGATTGTGCTGGCTTTGAGCAAATGTTTCCGTCTGCCAGTGAGTCCTCTTGCTGTTTTTTTAGCAGCAGTCCCACGATTCAGCCCGATCTTTTCGAGATTGAGGAGACAGGAGAGTCCAAAGCGCACTACGCGAAACATATTCACCTGTCTTAAGGGCATATAGCTTTCTATGTCCGGCTGAAAAGTACGTAAGGAATATCCCACATTTTTAAGACTTATCCACATATATGTGGATAAGTCTGTGGAAGACTGTGACTTTTTTGTGGAAAAGGCGGTGAAATCATGATTTTTTTGAGCACGTTGCTCCGTGAGCCAGTTGTAGATCTGGAGGGGCAGAAGATTGGCACGCTTCGCGATATTTGTGTCTCTCGCAACGAAACGTTTCCGACCGTAACCGGTCTGGTGATCCATAATGGCAGTAAAGAGGTAATTATTCCTTGGTCCCAGGTTCATACACTAGAGACCGACAAACAGATCCATCTCTCGGTGAACCGCACTCACATGAGCAGCTATACCCCTGAAAGCGATGAACTGCTCCTACGCCGGGACATTTTAGATAAGCAGATCGTCGATACCCAGGGATTTCGTGTAGTCAAGGTTAATGATTTAAAACTAGCTCAGATTAAAAGTACCGCGCGACTGATCGGTGTAGATATCAGTTGGAGCGGCCTGCTACGTCGCCTGGGAATGCTTTCTCCAGTTGAGACCCTGGGTCGAGTTCTACCCATCTCGTTAGAGGAGAGGACCGTCACCTGGAACTACGTTGAGCCGATAGAGATGGTTGAGGCTCCCGAGAAAGCGGTTGCCCTGGCTGGTGCGGGAGTCGCGTCCCCAGGAACCGTTTCCAGAGTTCAATTGAATGTGAGCCATAACAAGCTTTCAGATCTGCGCCCGGCGGATATCGCCGACATCCTGGAGCAATTAGATGTCGAGGGGGCTGAAGCCGTCCTGAGCCGATTGGACGATGAGACGGCAGCCGATGCCTTGAACGAGGTTGAAACAGATCTTCAGGCCGAACTCCTGAGCGAACTGGCTCCCGAACGTGCCTCCCAACTTCTGGAGCGCCTAAGCCCAGACGATGCCGCAGACATCCTAGCTGATCTACCTCAGCAAGAGGCCGAGCATCTTCTGACACTAATGTCTGAGGCCGAGTCGCGCCCGATCCGCGATCTGCTACGCTACGGTCAGGAGACCGCTGGCGGTTTGATGACAAACGAGGTCCTGAGGCTCTCGTTGTACGCCACCGTAGAAGAGGCCTTGACCTATCTGCGTCAGCACTCCAAGCATCTAGAAATGGTCTACTACATTTATATCGTGGATGATCAGCAGCATCTGGTTGGTGTGGTCTCATTGCGCCAGCTCGTCACAGCCGAGCCCCAAACCCAGCTCAAGGATCTGATGGATCACAATGTCTTGAAGGTGCATACAGACACGGACCAGGAAGAGGTTGCCCGGATGATCTCCAAGTATGATCTGTTGGGAGTCCCAGTTGTGGATAGCGACGAGAAGCTTGTTGGACTGGTGACAGTCGATGACGTAATTGACGTATTGCACGAAGAGCAGGCCCAGGATATCTCTGAGATCTCTGGGACGGCGGTTGAAGAGCTGGAGCAGGACGAGCGTTTTAGCTGGCTGGCGACGGTGGAGCGATCACGCTGGCTGGCTGTCAACCTTGTCACGGGCCTTGGATTAGCCCTGGTGTTGCGCCAGTTTTTCGCTCCTCTGATGTCTACAGGGTCCGCGAAAGTAGCCTCGCTGGTAGCGCTTCCCATGAACGCTCAGCCATTGAGTCTGGTCCTGCTGGCGAGTGGCTGCCTGCTGCCCCTGGCCCTGATGACCAGTTCCAGTGTTGGATCGCAGGCTCTGGGAGTGCGAGGCTGGCAGTTGCGGAACCAGCGTGGTCGAGACTTTTTCCAGGGTATATTCCACGAACTACGTTTGACTACATTGGGTGGGGTTGCCTCAGTCCTGGTCGTAGGAATCTTTAGCTGGCTTGTTTTCCACTCGCTCACATTGGGCATCTCTCTGGGATTGAGCGTTGGCGCTATGCTGTTTATCGCGGCTGTAGCAGGATTGGCCTTGCCGACATTATTCCAGCGCTTGCGGTTGCGGGGTGGATTTGTCAGCGCCCCGCTCATAGATCCCTTGATCGCCGCTATCAGCCTCTGCCTGTTCCTGGCCCTCAACTTTGGCCTGAACCGCCTGTTGGGCCTGTAAAGGCAGGGAAGCAGCTTGCGACTCTGCTGGGAAAAGAAAAAGAGGGATCTGGAGAGAAGGGGACTCGATCTATATACCATAGCGAGTTGGGAGAACCCCCTTCCTTTGGAATGTCCCAGGCTGGCAGAAATCCGTGCGGTTCGGCAACGATGACGCGCCCTCCGGGCTGCGGTAGGATGGCCCGTCGAGCATCGCGAAGACGTGCCATATCAGAGAAGGGACCCACTATCGTTGCAGGACCCCGCAGCGCTTCTTCGCACGCGACCCGACGCACCTGAAGGGCCTAGCTGCTTCTCCATCATCTGACTTTCCCAGCAGAGTCGCTTACCATAGTGTTGGGAAAGAACGTGATCTGCTTTTCCAGAGTTGGGAGAAAGCAAGCATGAAAGCAGCCGTACCCGTGGTGCGGCGGTTGATCCACCGAAAGGGATGGGTCTTTCCCTCCTCGTCATCGCCCGTAGATCGGGCCACGTATGGGCCTGTGGCAGAGGGAATCGCTCCCCTCACCACCTCCACACACGTGGGCGGGCCTACTTGTCCTTCCAACCTTTGAGCATTTCCCAGCGGAGCAGCCTGCGGCTCTATTGGAAAATTCCGCAAAAGCCAGTTGAAGCAGATCACGCACAAACCGAGAAAGTATTCCTTAGCCTTCTGGCAAAGGATTTTGCCCCATGAGTCGGGTTCCCATTATAGCTGACTTTTTAACCACATCAAAACCATACCGGGTCATTTCCGTTTCGTACTCGCTTATCGCTTCTGAAAGTTTTCGCTGCCCATGAATAACATCTTTAAGATGCTGTCCAAGAAGGGCACCGTCACGCATCGCGATGTTGGCCCCTCTCCCTAATGTTGGTGTCATCGCGTGGATAGCATCTCCTAAAAGTGTGACGTTCGCGGACTCTGACATCTCGCATGGAATACTCGTATACATTTCAACGAAGAAAAAAGATTTTGGATCTCCATGAGCTGGAATCGCCCGTGAATTTTCAGGCCATTCTTTCATAAGTTCTAAAGACAACTCTTGAAGTTCCTCGCTATGTAAAGCCAGAAGGGCAGAGTCGTCTTTCCCAAAGAGTTCCTTTCTTCCTCCAATAATGCAAACAACATAATCGTCTTGTGGCCGAAGTTCCGCTTTCGGCATGAATTGAGCAGCGGCTACCTCAGGAGGTTCTGGGAATAAGACAGGTCCAAGACCTAAGAAGAGTTTGTTTGTATCAATCGCGATCGTGAAAACATCTTGACGCGCCTGTTCTGGCACATACTTCATTGCCTCGGTGATCGGGATACGACCATAGATGGCACACACATCTGTATCTTGAGTGTTTGCATGAGGGACACGTTGTTTTTTCACCTTCGACCGGATTCCATCAGCGCCTACTAAAAGATCCCCTCTGGCTTTTGTTCCGTCCTTGAATGTAATAGTCACGCCCTTCTCATCACTTTCGTAATAAGAAAGTTCTTTCCCGAAATGGACGATATTTTCCAGGCCAGTGAACAAGATCCGCCTTAAGGTGGCGCGGTTCACGTTCATGTGGGATGAAAGATCATGAGATGAATGTACTTGCGTGCTTCCATGCTCATCACTCGATCGTCGAATTTGGACCGCAAGGTTCGTATCAATAATTGTGGTAAATGGAAGTGGTTTCATAGAGGTCGCATCAAAGAGGTTGTAGAGTTCGGAGGTGAGCGACTGGTACAGTGCATTTACTCCATCTGAATCAATGTGGAGCCTGTACCCCTGGGGACGATCCCAGAAGCTTGTATCGCGCTCGAAGATTTCAACATCGATGTCATACTGGAGAAGCGCTTGTGCTAAACAAAGGCCGCCTAAGCCTGCGCCCACAATAAGTACCTTTAAATTTGCCATTTTATACACTCCTTTTCCAATTAAAGGAAAAGGACGTACTGGAGGCCCAATCCGCTTCGGGGATGAATACCTGCACGAACGCAAAACGTCACCCGGACTACCTACCGGGCTGTGACTTTCGCACGTCCATTTTCATTTATACTTCTATTTTTCTTATCTGTCAAGTTGGAGATGCTCACGGGGTGCAGTTCATTTTTTTGCGGAGTCAGTTGGTGAGCAGAGAACCCGTGT
>CAXTTV010000162.1:0-11308 GCA_964247295.1 uncultured Ktedonobacteraceae bacterium
TCATCTCCACAGACCATGGAGTGAGCATTAGCCAAGAGGTACCGGCGAATTGCATCATTCTTTTGCGGTAGTTAGAATAACAAAAGTTCAAGCTTCACCTAAGAAAATGCTGTCCGTCGAACACGGAGGGTAACAATGGTAGATCTAAAACAGACATTAGGCCGCATTTTATCTGTTCCTGGTGTACGACTGGTAGCGCTGGTTGGAAGAGATGGTTTGCTCATAGAGGGCCTGGCACGAGATGGCAAAGAAGACATTGAGGCGGTAGGTGCCATCACCACCAGCGGCCTGAGTGCGGCTGAAGCGTTGGGTCAGGAGATCTCGCGCGGTGTCGTTGTTGGAACGCTAATGGAATATGAGCACGGATTGGTGAGTGTCGATCCTCTAGGCGATTTTGCTTTAATGGTAACGCTATCTGACAATGCTTCTACTATTGGCCGTGTACGCCATCTGGTAAAAACCAATCGAAACGAGATCCTGGAAGCTCTGGATATAGCTTAAAAATGTTTCTTACTCTTGTCTATACTACTCTGTGCCAGACGTTTACACGGAGGACGGCGCGTACATGGAACAATTAACGAATCTGATTATTTCAGACCGTGAGTTAACCCTTATCACTACTGTACTCAGTAAATTAATGAATGATACCAGCGCAACATCGGTGATGCTGCTGGACAAAAGCGGTCAGGTGATTGCTACGCAGGGGACCGGAGCCAGGCGCAACGCGACCAACCTTGGTGCCCTCCTGGCTGGCGCTTTCTCCTCATCTCGTCATGTCGCGGAATTGCTGGGCGAGAAAGATTTCCGCACCATTTTTCAGCAAGGGGTACACGAGAACATCTATACTACCATGGTCGAGGAACAATGGCTGCTGGTAATCGTGTTTGATAAATTAACCCATATTGGTCTGGTTAAAGTGTTATCCAAAAAATCTTCTGAGGAACTGGGTCGCATTTTGGAGCGTGTGCGTTCTGACACGACCCGAACCAAATCCTCTGTTATTAACGTGCAATTCCGTTCTTCGGTTGAGGATACAATTGATCTGCTCTTCCGCGATTAGAGGTTGCTAGCATCTATGGCGCTTATCAATATTGCAAGCCACGAGATCCACTGTAAAATAGTTTATTATGGCATTGGGTATTGTGGCAAGACCACCAATTTACAGCACGTATTCAGGAGCATCAATCCCACTGCTCGTGGAGAGATGCTCTCGATTGCTACCGAGACAGAACGCACGCTCTTCTTTGATTTTTTGCCGCTTGATCTTGGTACCGTGCATGGTTTCCGAACCCGTTTCCATCTTTACACCGTTCCAGGGCAGATTCTTTATGAGCGGACCCGGTTAGCTGTGCTCAACGGTGCCGATGGAATTGTTTTTGTTGTGGATTCGCAGGCTGAAAAATTTGAGGAGAACGTTCAGAGTATCGCTGAGCTGGAGATGAACATGCGTCGGCTGGGAAAAGATCTGGGTAATTTCCCGTTTGTGATCCAATGGAACAAACGCGATATGCCATCCGCTTTACCCGTTCCTGTATTGGAACGTTACTTGAACCGTCGGCGTGTACCCAGCTTTGAGTCAGTTGCTTCTTCCGGTAGAGGTGTATTCGCGACTCTGCGTTGCATTAGTAAAGGCGTAATGACCCAGCTGTAGCCATTTTTTATTTATGGGTTGTAGTGCCAATTTGTTTTGACTGCTTTATTTACGTATTTGGATTATTTTTTAGATTTCTCTGCTATTTATTGATAGAGGGCGAGAAAACCGCGAAGTCTTCAGCTTCGTGGATGAATCGCCACTCCTCACCCCTGACGCTCAATGTACCCTCGGATGGTTCCTTGACTGGCATTTCCAATGGTACAGCAGAAGTAACCATCACTCCAGAAGGTCCTTTCTTTCCATAAATGCCTTCGTAACGCATGTTCATGCCTTTGCCAGAGTCGCACCGTCGATTCTTGTTTGAGTCTCCGTACTATTGCTAGCGGTGAAATCCTCGGTTCACTTTTCACCAGACAGTGGATGTGATCTTGATCTACCTCAAGTGCCTCAAAAGAAAAATCTGAACAAGTTGCGATTTCTTCAAACACCTGCTTCACCTCATTTCCATAGAAAACGAGCAGTTTCTTGCGGTACTTGCACACAAAAATCAGGTGATACAGGATCAGAAACTTGGCATGGTTCTTTGACTGATAATCCATGAGGAACGAGCGCTCACTCTCTGCATCTTCTCAAACGTAGGAATGGGCTTCAAATCAACCTTATTCCCTTGGATGTCCATCAGGATCGCGTAGCCGGTAGACATCCGCCCCTTGATAAAGTATTCCTGCCCCCAGTAACGCACTTTGTCAAACTTGCGAAATCCCCTGATCTTGCCAGTGGTGATTCTCTGTTCGCTTCGCGCCCCTTTTGTTTGCTGATAGTCACCGTCAGATACACAGCGTTTGGAGAGCACGCTCTGTATGCAGAAGGTTGGCTGTACTCCTCGCGTCGCAATCATGGTTGCATCAAAGCTATGCTCTTTGGGCAACCCTGCCAGGATACGATGTTCTTTGGTGATGAACCCCCATGTTTCCTCCGCCTCAACCTGACGCAGCAACTGAACACGAATACTGTTCATCTGTGTGGCGTGGAGCAAATTTCCTTTTTTCTTGCCAGGACGTTTCAGAGTGATGATGCCTCCATGCAGGCCATCATGACAGGTTTTGCAGAGGGTCACGAGGTTGGCTTCCTCATCACTGCCCCCCTGGCTCCGAAACTGGATGTGATGCACTTCAAGTCGTTGATCTTTTGACTTCCCTTGACACTGTTGGCAGAGGTGGCCATCCCGTATGAGGACATAGGCTTTGGTGTTCGCAAAACCATAGTTGATGCCCTTCTGGTAGAGCCACTTCTTTTGCAACACGTCCGGGTTTTTGAGCGCATGTGGATCAAACGTCCCTGTTTCCAGCACAATGGAAGAAATAGGCAGCAAGGATCGTACACATCGAATCTCTTTCAGGTGAGCATCGATCTTGCTCCTCATAGTAGGCGAGAAGCGTCCAGTCTTGATGGAATTGCGGCGATTGAGCCATCGAGCTGCTCGGTATCTCGTCTTTCTGTTCCGGCGATTGCGACGTGCTTTCGCCCGTTCCTTCATCGTTTTTGCAATATCATTGCGGATTTCCACTTCTGAAAGATAGACCACGTTCCCCTTCTCGTCAGCCACAGCCGAGCCAATCATCGCACTTCCGGTATCCACGCCATGAGTCAGTGGTTGCGTATACACGTGCTCTGGCTGAGCAAGAAGCTGAATGGTAAAGGGCGTTCGATGCCTCACCTTTGCTTTTCCTTGCTTGAGCAACAATCGGGCAATGACCGGCTGGCAAGGCATGAGTGGCACTCTCTCAGGGGAAAGGATATACACGACGGTCATAGAAAACTCCTTTCGGAAAATGCTCCGCCCGAAGGCGGGTGGTGCGTATCGCTTCGCTGTGACCACGAAGGGAGTCCGACTTCATCTCGACAAGGTTCAAAAGGCTTTTGGCATCTGTCGCACCGATCCTTGCCTCAGATCTTCTTAACGACAGACAACAGAGCGGCAGTCTGATGCGTCAACTGACGGTGTTCTGACCTTTCAAACGGTATTCCCATTTCTGGAAACGAGTCTGGTGAACTCAGGCTCCCGAAGAAGCCACGAGGTCTTTAGCCTCGTGGTAGTTCACAACCTGACCAGTGGAAATTGTTGTACCGGGCGTCTTTTATACAGAAATAGAGTGATCAGCAACAGCCTGGCATGCTCAGGTCTCTTGCTGATCACTCTTTGGTTTAGATAATTGCGGAAAGCTTAATTGTTGGACGAGCATGGGTTGATGGAGAAGGGGAACGCTGCTCCTGTATAACTCCCAGTCCAGCTAGAGTCAGGGCTGCCGCGAGCCGTACCTGACGAGAAACCTGGCTCTGGTGTTTTATCTGTTGAAGGTGGGGGATTGTCTCTTTATCATTCAACACGGTCAGGAGCCATATCAAGGCCTGCCGTTCCTCAGGATCTTCACGGTCAAGTGAACGCACGAGCTGTGTGGAGAACCGTTTTCCAAACGTTGTGACACCTTGTTGGAGAAGATGAAGCGTCTCGCTTCTACTAAATTGGGCTTTTTGGGTGGCTTGAATCAGCCAATGAATTTTTCTTCGCATCCGTTGATGAAACTCTAACTCCACTATGTTGCCATTCTGCTCTACTGAGGAGACAGGCCGCAACAGCCTGGCGTCCCTTTTTTCCATCAAGTCTACCCTTTCAGAGCCATGCGCCGGCTCCTGGTCTAAAAAAATTTCGCTACACTTGCTCAAATGGTGGGTGGTGGTCCGTGATCCGCCCAAGCAGGATCGGTAAAGCTGCGAGAGCTCCCTGACGTTGTTGGTCGCTCAGGCGTGTTTCCTTGGCAAACTCATCTTCATCCAGGATCTGCGTTTTCCCCTGGGGATCAACCCAGACATCCAAAAGCAGATCAATCTGCTCAACCCGCTTATCCAGAAAACGCGCGGGCTCTGCGATGTTGCAGTACCATCCTTTTAATCTTCCATCGGCACTCGAGATCTGAAAGATATTAAACCACTGGTTGGCATAATAATATTCAGTAAAAAGATCGCCCAACTGGAAACGAGTGTATCCAAGGTCTCTCTCGGGCAATGTCCAGCGCGCTTGCAGCACCAGTTCATTTGCTGAGCGGCGCATTTGCTCGCCATGGTACTCTATCTGTGTTTGTCCCAGAGGGTTCTGCTTCACAACTGTAATCATTGACACCTCTCGTTTCAAGCTCCCTTTAGTGTACCTCATTTCTACCTAATATGCAAAGGATAAGTAGAAGCAGGGCTCTTAACTCTGATAGATTCCAGCAAGGCTTGCCTTAAAGCCGCACCTCTCATAAAAAGGTTGATGCTCAGGAAGAAAATCCACGTGAACGCTGGCGACTTTTCTCTCTTTACATTGCTTTAACGCGCGGCCAACCAGTTCTCGGCCAAGGCCCTGCCTTTGGTACACAGGATGAACGATTACATTTAAGAGGACCGCGTGTTGTCTACCATCGCTGATCAGCTCACACCAGGCTATGAGAATACCATCGCTATTGAAGCCAGCGACTGTGCTCCAATAGCGTGGAAGCATCTCCCTATATTCCGCATCGAGACGATCCCACCCGACCGCCTCACGAAGGTCCGCGATAGCTGAAGGGCCAATCTCTGGTCGAGTGGACCAGACTACTTTATTTTCGTTCGACATTAGATCAATCTCTCCTTGCTTAAAAAACAGTGTAGTAGTGTGGTTGATTTACAATTAGATCGAAGTGACAAGATAGTAGAAAGGTTTCTCAAAATCTCCTTTTTGCCTCTTCTTCTATGTTATACTGTAGCTATGTTGAGTTTAGAGCTTGTTCGTCTACACCCAGATGTCGTGCGCTCCGGCCTTCGTCGGCGTGGTGAAAAACTTTCGCTAGACCAGATCTTACTGCTCTCTGACAAGCGGTCTGGTCTTGCTACACGCTGTGATGCCCTGTATGTGCGCTTAAAAAAGTTAAAAGATCAGGTCAGAAAACAGACAGAAAACAAGCGGATTGAGACCAATAAGCAAATAAAATTAACGTCGACCGATATTCGTCAGCTAGAGATTCAGATCTCCGATCTGGATGCTCAATTGAATGTTTTATTACAGAGCTTACCGAATATTCCCCAGCAAAGCGTACCAGATGGGGATGTGGATCAGGAGCTGGGCCGTTGGGGTGAGACCTTTGTTCCTGGTTTTCAGCCTCAGGCGCACTGGGATCTTGGGAAGCGGCTGGGGATGTTGGATTTTGAGGGTGGCGCGAAGATTGCGGGCAGCCGTTTTGTACTTCAAACTGGTTGGGGGGCGCGTCTGGAGCGAGCACTTATCTCGTTTATGTTGGATTTGCATACACGGGAGCATGACTATCTAGAGATACTCCCGCCGCTTCTCGCAAAGCGTTCGGTAATGCAGGGAGCGGGTCAGTTTCCTAAATTTGAGAATCAGGCATATGTCTGTAATGAAGACGAACTCTATCTTAACCCGACTGCTGAGGTGCCTCTGGTCGGTATGCTGAGCGATACCACATTTGAGGAAGCACAACTGCCGCTCCGTTACGTCTCCTGGACCACAGCCTTCAGACGCGAGGCCGGCTCATCTTCCAATGAGACTCGGGGCCTGCTCCGTCTCCATCAATTTAACAAAGTAGAGCTTTTTCAGGTCGTGCATCCTGCGGGATCAACTCAGGCCTTTGAGCAGATGCTCTCACACGCGGAGGCTGTTCTGCGCCTGCTAGATCTTCCCTACCGGGTAATGCTTCTTTCAACGGAGAACCTGCCCTTTTCTTCCGTCAAGACTCTAGATCTAGAGGTCTGGATGCCAGCCCAACATCGCTACGTTGAAATCTCGTCCCTAAGTAATTGCGAAGCTTTTCAAGCTCGTCGGGCGCAGATCCGTTATCGCTCATCTCAGGGAGTCCACTCAGATTTTGTATATACCCTCAATGCCTCCGGTCTGGCTGTTGGCAGAACTCTGGCCGCGATCTTAGAGATGTATCAGCAGGCTGATGGTAGCGTTGTCGTCCCAAAAGCCCTTCGTCCCTATATGGGTACGGGTCTGCTCTCCATGTAAATTTTGTTCTTTTTTGAACTACAATGAGCTATAAATAGTCACAATGTTCCCAATTTCGCAAAATTAACCCTGTTACCCCCTTTTCAAAATGAAGGTTTTTATGATACACTGTCTGCGGAGAGATGGCAGAGTGGTCGATTGCGACTGTCTTGAAAACAGTTGAGTTAATAGCTCCGGGGGTTCGAATCCCTCTCTCTCCGTTAAAGGCTGCAAAGCCTTTTTTGTTTATCAGGCGTTAAGGGTGCGTTGCCTGATAGTAAGAAAAGATTTCCGAATTTTCTGGTTCTAGATTTTTAGTGGATGCATACCCATTTATACTATAGGGCTTCCTTAAGGCACTTTATCCCTTATAATTGAGTTTAGGTTAGTGGTCTCGTAGTAAGGTTTTGTTATAGCCCATTCTTGTGTAAAATGATAACTTGATAACACAAAGGTTAAGGGCCGTTCTCGGACGGGTGGTGAATACTGTGGCACTCTTAGGTACTTTAGAGCAGTTTGGCCTGATAAATGTCTTGCAACGCGTTGAGACATATGGAAAAACTGGGGTGCTGGTGATGAAGCGTGGCGAGCAATGGGTAGAGCTTTATTTTCGGCAGGGGCAGTTGATATGCATAGGGCCGGTCCGGGGTAATACGACCCTTGGTGACCGCCTTTTGTACGCAAGAGTGGTTACACCCAGGGCTTTACAAGACACATATTTGGCGATGGGCGGATCTAATCCTCCTGAGACACGTCTGGCCTTAACACTAATGAATCTCGGGTATGTCACCCGTGACTCGTTGCGAACCTGGTCTATGAAAGAGGCTGGGGATGTCATAAGGTCTTTAATGACCTGGCCGAATGGCGAAGTTTACTTTGAGGATAGCGTTCATCCCCCGACAGATCGTCTGCTGGTCGGTCTATCTGTCACGGCTTTGCTCCACTATCTCGCGAACCCTGCTCCTGAACCCATACAGGCTCCAGAGACGCCGCCCCCTGTGGCACCAACCGAAGCGTCGCCATCTTTGACATCTTCGCCAACGTATCCTCAGTTGCCATTGGCTTCTCAACCCACCCCGAGCGATCACGATCAGTCGGTACAACCTCGGCTAACTCGGAACCTCAGTAACTCTATTCCTTCGTTACCGACGATGGAGGTTCCGGTTGTGGCGTCTTCTCCCAGTCCTGAGGCTGTCGATACAACCACTACCCTTGTCGGGTCCGAGTCCTCCATTGGTGGCCTGAATATCGCGAACCTTTTTGATGGTTCCAATCTGTTCGCGGATACTCCCAACGAGTCAGGCTCTTCAAGGGCGAGCGAAAATTTCCCGAACTTCACAAGGAAGCTCTCGGATGATGACTCGTCAGATAGTCCAATGGGGATTTTCGAGGGCGCCACGCCCGATACTCCTTCTGGAATTCCTTCGTCGGCTTCCAATATTGAGAGTAGTCCAGCGACTAGTTTGAGTCTTGGTGGAATGGGCGATAGTTTACCCGAAATTGGGCCGCCGATTAGAATCACCACTCCTTTGCCGGCCAGACGGATCGATACCTCTTTTATGTATCAGGATATGATCCTCCTGCCGACAGATCTTTCCAATATGCGCCAACAGCAGATACAGTTGCAGTTTACACCTGACCAGTGGCGTGTGTTCACACAAATTGATGGACGCACGACGCTTCAAATGATGTGTCAGAAACTCGCTTTGCCTGGCGATTATGTTTGTCAGGTGGCCGGCGAGCTGATCGCGATGGGTGTGATAAGTATATCTTCGCCAATGCCTACAATGAATGAGTATTCGCCTGCTCCCCAGCATCTTGTGGGGACGGGAATGGAGAACGGCTATGGTTATGTTGCCGGGGCTGCTCAACCCTGGGCGGCGATGATGTCAACGATGATGGAGGGTCCCGGCGGAGTGCCGATCGAGACGCAATCCCAATGGGGCAATGGTGGAAATGGCGCGACCTTTGTGCCAGGGCGCGGATGGGTCTTGAACGCATCCCAGGCCCCTGAAGCACAGTTTCAGCCTGTCGAACAACCCTATCCAGGTAATAACCTCTACGCTCCCGCGAATGGTTACCCCAATTAACTTTATAAAATAAGCAAGCTCGACCGGTCCAACGATGGTGTTGAGTGGTGGAGGATAGATCTATGCTTCAGGGACAGGCTTTTTATGATTCTCAGGCTCAGTCAGGTCTGGATATGCTCCCTGGTATGGTGCTTGGGACGAGTTCCTCTATGCAACGTCTCGCTAGAGAGATCCGTCAGATCGCGGCCTTTCCGGGGGCGACTGTGCTTCTACAGGGAGAGAGTGGAACCGGGAAAGAGGTGGTTGCTCACACTATCCACAATCTTAGTCGACGGGCTCACTACCGCTTTATGGCTCTTAATTGTGCCGCGATCCCCGAAGCACTTTTGGAGACAGAACTATTTGGAGCTGAGTCCGGTGCCTATACCGATGCGAAAGCCACGCGAGAGGGATATCTTCTGAATGCCGATGGTGGAACCCTCTTTCTCGATGAGATTGGCGCGATGCCACTGGTTTCACAGGCCAAACTCTTGCGATTTCTAGAGACACGTAGCTTTCGACGTGTGGGCGGCACCAAAGAGATCCATGTAGATCTGCGCGTGATCTCAGCTACAAATCTAGATCTTCGATCCGCTGTGCTCTCTCAAAAGTTCCGGGATGATCTATTTTATCGTCTGAATGTCTGGCCCTTATATCTTCCGCCGCTGCGAGAGCGTTTAGAAGATCTGGATGCTCTGGTTGCCCACTTTCTATCACTCTACTCTGAGGACCGTGCACAGCCCCTTCAGATTGATCCTGAGGCCCTGGGCCTGCTTCACCAGTATAGGTGGCCCGGAAACATTCGCGAGCTCCGTAGCGTTATTCAGCGGGGACAGATCATGTGCGATGACCTGCTGATCCGTCCCCGAGACCTCCCTTTAGAAATCCTTGAGGCATCAAAGCATCCCCAGCAACGCTTACAGGAGATTGAACAGACCGTAAGCCTACCGCCCGAGGGATTGAATCTTACCGCTTTTCTTCAAGGGATTGAGAATAAACTGGTGTGTGAAGCGCTGGATCGTTGCCACGGCAATCAGGTTCAAGCGGCCTCACTTTTGCAGATGTCACGCGATCAGTTGCGCTATCGACAGGCGCGGTTACTTTCAAAAAAGCGAGTATAGATAGGCTTTTGCTTGAACTCTTTACAGCGGCCAATCAAGTAATAGAGCCTGTAAGCGCTCTCCAGGTTGAATGACTGGACTGTTCTCGGGAATGATTAAAAGGGCATTGGCGTAGAGCAGAGAGGTTGTGATATGCGAACCCTGGTTGCCTGTTGTGCGGGCGATCAACCCGCGTTCCTGATTGCGCACCAGGGCCCGAACATAGTGGCGTCTGCTTCCGCGTTCCGTGATTGTATCTTCAACGGTTACCTCTACCTGTGGGTGTGTCAATCTGGATTGCCCACCGAGCTTGCGGATCAGCGGTCGGCCAAATAGCTCAAAGGTGACGGCAGTTGAAACCGGATTTCCAGGCAGGCCCAGCAAAGGAACCCCGGCGATCCTTCCAAAAGCTACAGGCTTACCCGGTCTCATATTGATCCGCCAGAAATCTACTTGGCCCTGTGCCATCATCATCTGCTTTACCAGATCAAAGTCTCCTACTGAGACGCCTCCTGATGTGAGGATCAGATCAAAGGTTGCTGCTTGCTTAAAGAGCGCGTTCAGGCTCTCCTCTGTATCGTGTGCGACCCCCAGACGTTGAGGAAGGCCACCGGCCCGACGAACCGCAGCCTCAAGGAGATAGCTATTACTATTGCGTATCTTGCCGGGAGCCAGAGGCTGGTCGATATTAACAAGTTCGTCGCCTGTAGCGATGATCGCGACCCGAGGTGGTCGAATGACAGGCACATGTGCCCGACCTATCGTTGCCAGCACCCCAATCTCCCAGGGACCAATCACCGTTCCCCGTGTCAGAAGCTGCTGCTCACGGCGCATATCCTCCCCTATGGGACGAATATTGTTACCTGGCGAGACCGGCTCCAAAATCTCAACCCGATCTTCATGGGCGCGAGTATGTTCTACCTGAATGACACTGTCCGCTCCCACAGGGATAGGCGCACCAGTCATAATTCGTAGCGTTGTGCCAGGTTCCACCTTCTGTTGCGAAACATAACCCGCCCCGATTTCACCAATTACGCGTAGTTGTGGAAGCTGATCATTAATTCGCTGGCTATCCTCACTTCTGAGGGCGAAGCCATCCATCGCCGAATTCGCGAAAGGGGGTAGATCCTCCTGAGCGTAGATATTCTCGGCCAGCACCAGGCCGCTGGTCTCCCAAAGCGTTCGTTTCTCAGTTTCCAGGGAATGAACAGCGGCAAGAATTCGTTCCAGAGCTTCTTCAACACTAAGCATGTGGTATCGCTCCTCTAGAGAAAACAAAAGAACCTGGAAGGCTCCAAAAACGAAAAATTCCGACATGCATCAACTGTAGTTCGCATGTCGGATAGCTATACCTCGTACGGGATTCGAACCCGTGATCTCCGCCTTGAAAGGGCGGCGTCCAAGGCCACTAGACGAACGAGGCACGTTTATGAAGCGTAAATTACTTCAACGCTCTGCATTGTACTGTATTGATGCTGTCTTGTCAAGCCTTTAAAGACTCTAGGGTGCAGTTCATTTTTTTGCG
>CAXTTV010000163.1:0-11267 GCA_964247295.1 uncultured Ktedonobacteraceae bacterium
CAAGATGGAAAAGAGGTGCAGGTATATCCCTGCACCTCTTTTGTGTTTCCCAAGGACTCAAGATGGCTTTTGGCCACTGAAGCCTCCGCACTGTATACACATTAATTAGCAGTTTCCAAGTGAAGTCCAAACGCCAGCCGGACCACCAGGTTTGTCATTTTGAGTCCACCACTTCGCCTCCCAAAGGGTGTTGTTATACGTGACTTTATTCCCGTGGACATAAGCAATACCTGGATTCCAGGCCGCGATACCTGTACAGGAACCACCAGGAACTGCTGTTGGCGTCTGGCCTGGAGTCGCGGTTGGTGTCTGGCCTGGGGCCGAGGTTGGTGTGGGCTGTGGGGGCGTTGTTCCCGCGAATTGAACAACGATCTTTGTGAAATCCCAATCACCCTGAGGAACACTGCTACAGGTACCTGAGAGCCCACCGTTATTGTCCGGTGGATTGCACTGGCGATCACGATTCACTGACCAGTAGGTGTAGCGCGCAAGATGGTTACTCTGGGCAAACGCCAGGACCGTCTTGAAGTCCGCCTGCGTAAAGTATTCGCCGCTGTCGGTTCGACCATTCATGCCTGAGAAACCTTCGTGTGCATAAGCGGTGGCGCTATCCCAGCCAAAGGTGCTCATCAGGTCGCTATTAAAGGCCTGGAGGGCACTGATCTGGCTACTTGCACCATTAAAGCCGCCGTCGAATGGCATGATGCCAAAGTTATTTGGTGTGAAACCTAGCGTCTTCGCGTTGGTCAATAGCAATTTACCAAAGTAGCCCGTGCCACCACTAGTGGTGCCTGGCAGGGTAATCGAGATATAGAGGTTTGGGTTTTTGGACTGTAGGATCTTGGCCGCACCCAGTTCGTTGTTGATGGCGTTGGCGTTCTCGTACTCGGGCTCTTCCAGATCCAGGTCGATCGCGTTCAAGTTATATTTTGAGATAACGACCTGCTCAGCATCGGCTGTCGCCTGGGCGCTACCACAGACTTCCCCAAGCTTGGTGCCGCCATAACCACCAAATGAGGCGACAACATCACCACCAGCTCCCCGAATGTTGTTGATGATCTGCGCGACTTGTGTATCTGAGGATACATTGTCCAGTCCGGCATCTGATGCCCACGCTGGCGTACAACCACCATTCGCCAGTACAAAGGCCAGTGTAAAAGCTTTCGCCCCACTCCCTGACATCACACTCGTAATATCCGGTGGGTTGTTAGAAAGCGGCATAACGTACGGGGCCGCTCCATACCAATTGCTCCCAAGGGCGTCCGCAGCTTTCGCGCTGAACGGCTTGACAATCGCAAAACCTACCAGCGAGACAAGGAGCAGTCCTGCTAGTATAAACACCATTCCTTTGATGCTCTTGTGTTTCAACATAGTCATCTCCATAGTCTGTTCTGATACTGACAGTGGCAATAGATGGTGACATGACGGCAGGAAAAGAGCGTTTCCTTTCCCACTTCACGATGCTAGCTGAGAAATGCGTAAACCATTCCCGCTAAGCAACAACAGTGATAAACAATACTGCAATCAGAAAGTTGAGATAGTACTACCTCTATTTCCTAAATAATCAGAAACACAAACCTTCGATGGGGTTGTATATACAAATTTACCTAATAAAGGGTGTACATGTCAAGTTGTCTATACCATTAGTCATTTTGGATGATTTATAGCCTTTCTATTTCAGCATCTGTTGTTTATAATAAAATAGGATCTTTGATCCTCATATAAGACAAGGGTGGATTTCATGGACACCAAAAGTAATCCAATACCAGAACCCGACGATCAGAATTACGCAGAGATCAGCGATATCCCCACAACTGAACAAGAAGACGAACCTTTAGGCAAACAAGGATCAAGTAGACGTGTCTTCCTGGCCAGTAAGTACACTCCTCAACAAAAGTACAACAGGATTGTGCTCACCAGTGGAGGGTTTCTGGGCGTGTTGATATTACTGTTGCTTGTCACAAATTCAGCCCTGTCAGGATGGGTCTGGGACAAGGTTAGTAGCATGAATCCTTTGATAGCTAGCTCCTCTACAACTTTTTATCTACAACCCCTTCCAACTTGGGGACAGGTGACAGTCGATGGGAAGATCACAAAGCTCCCGCTAATCTCCAATAGCGAGGCCGGTCCATTGACACTCAGATCCGGTATCCATACGGTTAAATGGCAGGGCGAACCGTTCAATCCACTGAGCTGCTACCTTCTGGTCAATACGCAAATCCCGGATCAAACAAATATCTGTGAGACTCGACCTACTTCGATTAACAATCAGAAGGCATTGCTTATTAACTTTGTACAACAACCCGCTTTGGATCAGCTTACGCTCAAAGAGCATCTGGCTCTGACCTCTCAGATTCAGCAACTGCTCACTGCGCAACAGACAAAAGGCATAGTTCAGCCTGGTGAGCTCTACCTGAGTGAAAATGGTGTTAAACAGGCGAAAGGACCACTCCAGGTAAAACGAACTTTTACGTTGGATACGGATACCACTTTTCTCACCAACTGTCGAGGCATTACCCTGGGTAACTCCTTCTGCTTTATTAACGGCCATGATTGTCGGCTTTTCTGCACCCTCATCTGGCCGAGGACCGAGGCCGACAACCATGCTCCGATCTGGGATATCGCGGCGATCGTGCGCCCCGGCTGGGAGTATAACCCTGAAGGTTCTTCAAAAATTGAGACGGTAAGCGAGGGTGAGCAATTTATGAGCCTGAGAATCAGCCGGTCCGGAAAAAAGTGGAAAACAACATTTCATCAGCAGGGAGCCAGTAGCTTCGATGATCCCAACTGTATTGGGACAATGAGCATGCTGACAACCACCCCAAAATATCAGTTGCCAAACACAGCGGAACAACAATATCATCAAGTTTTCATTTCAGGGAAAAACAGCGCAGATGGTTGTGTCGTTGTAACGTCTCTTATTAAAAGCCGGGATACGGAAAATCATTGGATTATTGTGATAATGCGTTTCGGGATCCTGATCGCGGTTGGACAAGACGCCCAGAAGCAATGGCCGGACCTGCCAATCGCGCAACCAGAGACTCAGAGGATCGTTCAGAATATTATGAAATATCCCACTTTTGCATCCTGACAAACTTTCGTAGAGTTACTTGCCTTCATCCTTGTAGCAATAGTAAAGTGATCATCACAGGCTAACTCGAACAGCCATTCCTGTCTTTCATTGACAGTAGAGATACATCTGTGCTATCTTCTCTCATACAGAGACAAAGTATCATTTATGGGGGATGCCCAAGGTACGAGGATGATCAGAACGGGCACAAGGCAGAGATAGAGGAAAGCGAAATGTCTGTTATCGAGTTAGAGAATGTGACGATTCGCCTGGGGGGACGCACAATTCAGCAAGATATCAATTTATGGGTTGAGGAGGGCGAATTTATCGCGATCCTCGGCCCCAATGGAGCTGGAAAAAGTACGCTGCTGAAGCTCCTTCTTGGCCTGCTGAAACCCGCGAGCGGGACCATCCGAATTTTGGGGCAGGCTCCCCGACGAGGAAATCCACATATTGGATATGCGCCACAACATCGGGTACTGGAAGCCGATCTGGCCTTACGCGCCCGCGATGTGGTTGGCTTTGGCCTGGATGGTAACCGTTGGGGACCGGGCTGGCCCAGTAAGAAGCGCAATTTTTTGATTGATCAAGCGCTGGAAGAGGTGGATGCCAGTTATCTGGCGGATGCGCCGATCGGCCAGCTCTCGGGCGGCGAGCAGCAACGTCTGTTGATCGCTCAAGCACTACTTACTAATCCCGCGCTCCTATTACTTGATGAACCCTTTGCTAGCCTGGATATTTCGCGTGAGCAGGAGGTTGTCGGATTAATCGAGCGCGTCAGCAAGACTCGAAAGATGGCCGTGATGCTGGTTACTCACGATGTAAATCCTCTTCTTTCGATTGTGGATCGAGTCCTGTATCTGGCGAATGGACGGAGCGCGATCGGTCACCGGCTGAGATTATTACGACTCGGATGCTGACCGCGCTCTATGGAACACCAGTTGAGGTTGTGCAGGCGTTGGGGCGCATGTTTGTTGTCGGTGCCGAGATATAAGGGGCGGGAAACATGATGCTCGATATTTTACAATATCAATTTATTCAGAATGCTCTCCTCGGTGGCATCTGCGTCGCGATTATCGCCGCGATCACCGGCTATTTCTTGATCGTTCGAGGGCTGACGTTCGCCGGTCATGCGCTCCCAAATATCGGGTTCGCGGGCGCGGCGGGCGCGGTGCTGCTGGGGATAGATCCCATTTTTGGGCTTTTCGCCTTTACTATCGCGGCTGGGATTGGGATTGGACTGCTGGGCAGGAGCGTACGTGAGCGCGATATCACGATTGGAATGCTGATGACGTTCGCGCTGGGCCTGGGCCTGATGTTTCTGGCCCTCTATAGCGGTTACGCGGAACGCGTCTACAGTATCCTTTTTGGAACGATTCTGGGGATCAGTGGGCTTGATGTAATTGTTACAGCTATCAGTAGTGTGGTGACGATCGGGATGATCCTGGTGCTTTTTCGACCGCTGCTCTTTAGCACGTTCGATCCCGAGGTGGCCCAGGCACGCGGGGTACCGGTGCGCCTGCTCTCGGTGCTTTTTCTCGTGCTGGTCGCGATTACAATCTCGCTCTCAATCCAGGTGATGGGGGCTCTCCTGGTCTTTACGCTCCTGGTGGGACCGGCGGCCACGGCGATCCGTATTGTCCAGCGACCTTTATGGACGCTACTGCTCTCGGTCTGCCTTGGCCTGGTCTACGTGATCCTGGCAATCATCCTGGCCGCTAATAATGGAGAATGGCCGGTGAGCTTCTATGTCGCGACCATCGCCTTTGTGCTCTATCTTCCAGTCCGCTTGCTTTCTCCGCTCTGGATCGGTTGCGGAAGTCGCCAAAGACAGCAGCAGCGGATCATGAAGAAGGCTCTACCGTTGTCACAATCGCAGCCGTTACAAAGCTCTAAAGCTGAGCGCGTGTAGTAAAGAGGATACCATGCTGGAACTGCTTCAACATGAGTTTGTGCAAAACGCCTTTCTAGGCGGAACGATCGTCGCGATTGTTACGGCCCTGGTTGGCTATTTTGTGGTGCTGAGGGCTCAAGCTTTCGCGGCTGAGGCTCTGACGGATATCGGCTTCGCGGGGGCCACGGCGGCAATTGTTTTTGGTCTAAGCTCGTTTGTCGGTATGATTGTTTTGACGTTGCTCTCGGCGATTGGGATGGGGGCGTTGGGTGAGAGGATTCGTGGCCGAGATGTGGAGATTGGTATGGTGCTTTCGTTCGCGCTGGGCCTGGGAGTATTGTTTCTGAGCATCTACACGCAAAGCAGCTCATCCCACGCGAGCGCGGGTATCAATATTTTGTTTGGCTCTATCTTGAGCGTCACTCGCCAGGACGTACTGCTCTCGGGAATCTGTGGGGTGGTTATTCTAATTGTGTGGAGCATGATCTTTCGGCCATTATTGTTTGCCTCGATTGATCCCACTGTGGCAGAGGCGCGGGGAGTACCGGTCCGTGGCCTGTCGATCCTTTTCCTGGTTTTACTAGGAGCTACGGCAGCCGAGGCCATCCAGGTAATTGGCGCGCTCCTCTCTTCCGCTCTGTTAATTGCCCCGGCGGCCAGCGCCACCAATATTGTGAAGAGGCCACTGTCCAGCCTGCTGCTATCGGTAGCGCTCAGCCTCTTCTTCACCTGGGGAGGCCTGCTTCTGGCGTTCGTGGGAACAGGAAAACATCTGCCCGTTGGTTTCTATATCGCGACCCTAGCGACAGTGACTTACTTTATCTCCATTGGGATTGGCAGAGTCAGGACGCCCCGCCATCCTCACAAGCATCCGAAATGTCCGCAACACCATCACGAGCCGGAAAAGGCCCTGGCTCTACCATAAGGAGGAGTACCTGGGTGGACCCATATAAATATTCTGCTGTTTCACATCGCAGCTTACTCTACGCGAATCCTATCAGTCCGGCAAAAATGGAGACCCTTTTCAGCCTGCTTGATCTTTCAAAGGATGCCTCGGTGCTGGATATCGGAACGGGCAACGCGGAAGTTCTTATCCGCCTGGTCGAGATCTATGGCGTGAAGGCCACAGGTATCGAACGCTCTCCGATTGCTATTCAGAAAGCTTACGAACAGATCGCGGCCCGTGTTCCCCAAAATGAGATCGAGATTCGAGATATGGATGCCTCAACATTGCCAGAACTCTATGAGCAGTTTGATGTGGCAATCTGTATAGGAGCGAGTGAAATATTTGGTGGGTATGCAGGAACCATACAAACGCTGACTCAGTCAGTCCAACCCGGTGGACAAATCGTTGTAGGCGAGCTTTACTGGAAACGAGAACCAGCAGAAGACTATCTCACAGCATTTGGTGTATCACGCGAGGAGTACACTACTAATGCAAACAATATCGCCACTGGAGTAAAGCAAGGTTTAGTGCCTCTATTTGCCCTTGCCGCCAGTGATGATGAATGGGATCAATATGAGTGGCAGCGCATTCGCGCTATCGAGCAGTACGCACGGGAGAAACCAGATGACCCGGATACTCCGAAACTTCTTGAACGCATTCGCTGGTGGAGAGATATGTACGTCCGCTGGGGAAGAGATACGCTGGGATTCGCGCTCTACCTCTTCCGTAGCCCAGATTTAAGCTGACAATTGCCCTATAACTCTAGACGATTGATCAGTAAGAGAACAGCGTGTCTACGGAGCTGATGGGTTATCCCATCTCGCTCCACGACAAAGTAAACCATGTTAGAATAGCTTTCTTTTCAAGCTTCCCAGGCTCATCAGGAAACGGTAGGTCTGTGAGGGTTGCTCATAATCCAGTGACGCAGGGGCAACGTCCAGCTTAAGGGTAAAGGGTTGAGGCTGCTTTACCAGTTCCAGTACAGCAATGGCGCGCGCGCCGCTCCAGAAGGTATCATAGCGTACCTCTTTTAAGTGGTCCGCAAGCTCCTCTATCCAGCACTGACGCGGACGAAATAGCTTTTTCTCTCGGGCAACCAGTCGGAGATAGTCAGCGACCAGCCCCTCTCGTGGAATTCCGTAGGCAGTGACAAGCCGCTCTTGATACTCCTGGCTAAACTGAATATACCACCCCCCGGCTGTCAACTTCCCAAACGGTACAGTGATCAGGGCGCAACCACCAATCTCCAGTTGATCGTACACTTTCGCGATAGCTTTGAGAGGAGCCTCCCTGTCGATCCTGTCGTGGATCTCGCCAAATTCCCCATTGGGGGTAGCATGCTGCCCAATATGCTCAAGCGTCGAAATAGAAATAATTGTCTTATACTTTTTTGCCGGGTCCAGATCCATCACGTCTATATTTTCAATCCCCTTCCCCCGCTCAAACTTATCTATGATCCGGCGGGGACGCAAGTACGTAGGATTTCCTAATGCCTCTTCATATTGTTGGAGCACATTTCCAACCTCTAGCAGGTCCTCACCACCCGAATACTGACGAGCCAGAAAATCAAGGACAATAGGGATCTCAACGGCCCGCTCAGCCCGATTATTAACAGGAATACAATTATATGAGAATTGTCGATTTTGAAATGTAAATAAGGGTTCCCATGTAATTAACTTTTGAAGATTGGCCGGGGCATCTATTTTTTGAGGGGAATACGTATCCTGCATTATGAGTATTAGACTCCTTTTTCCTGTCATCTTTTGTTCTTTTTGCTGAGTCAAGAATACCATAGTTATCAACGCGCAA
The DNA here is from genome assembly GCA_964247295.1 of uncultured Ktedonobacteraceae bacterium. GTDB lineage: Bacteria > Chloroflexota > Ktedonobacteria > Ktedonobacterales > Ktedonobacteraceae > CAXTTV01. The sequence continues at coordinate 7,720 of CAXTTV010000163.1, forward strand.
AAAGCCGAAACCATAAAAATTGATGCCCTCTGCATCCTTGAATGGAACGTGAAAGACATCACCCTGACCCATATTGTGTCTATGGTGAGATTGTTATTTGTTGCGACAGGTCTCACAGCGCCCAAAAATGGTCAGCGAGTGCCCATCAATCTCAAATCTGGTCTGATCACCGATCTGGTTTAATCGTTCTTCTGGCAGGCACAAATCCACTTCGACAACCCGATGACAGGTGGTGCAGGTTAGATGATGGTGATGTGCGCTCCCGCCACAAACGCTGTAGCGATGACTGCCATCGGCGAACTCTACCCGTTGTACCAGATGCAGATCCTCCATCTTCTCTACAATCCGGAAGACAGTGGCCCGACCAATCCTGGCATCCAGGTTGCGCAGGTCCTGCCAGAGATCCTCGATGGTAAAGTTTTCCCCGGTTCGAGCCAGCTCAATCAGACGTTCAGCCATTAAGCGCCGGGGACGGGTCGAACGCTGACCCAGCTCATCAAATGCGCTATAGATTCTCTCAGCCTGTTCCTCTAAAGTCTGTTGCTTATCCATCAAAAAAATGCTCCATACCTCATGCGAAGAAACCAGTTACTATGTATATATCCATCCTTATCTTGTAACGTATTTTACCATGCAATAATTGTTCTCTCAAATCCGTGTCTTCTCAAAAGCTAATCACTGGACAAAAACCTCTTTCTTGAGAAAATTCTCATGACTCTTCTATACTTTTTTTGGTACATTAGGGACAATGAAAAGTAAGCAAATGACTTGCTAATAACACTTTCTCCAAAAGAACAAAAAACAAAGGAAACGGACCATGGATATTTTACTGGTTGAAGATGATGCTAGATTAGCGAAGCGCATCCAACAGGTACTTGCCGAAGAACGACATCGCGTTGAAGTGGTAGGGGATGGCGAACTTGCCCTGGCGCGAGCGGAAAATGCCCCCTTTGACTGTTTCATTCTCGATATTCTTCTTCCTGGGATGAATGGCCTTGCTCTCTGCCGCGCTTTACGGAAAAAGGCCCTTACAACTCCAATTCTCTTCCTTACAGCATTAGAGGATGTACAAGATAAAGTGCGTGGTTTGGATATGGGTGCGGATGACTACCTTGCTAAACCTTTCTCGTTTGAAGAATTACTCGCTCGACTTCGTGCCCTGGAGCGACGACATACAAACACACTTCAGTTGACGACTCACCTTCAACTCGATGCACTCTCGCTCAATCTACTTACGCGTGAGGTTCTCGTGGAAAACGTATCTATTGAACTTACGGTCCGTGAGTTCGCACTCCTGGAATACCTGCTAATTCATTCAAACAAGGCAGTGACGCGCTCTCAGATATTGAATGCAGTCTGGCCCAGTGATGCGGACGTGAATACCACAATTGTCGATACGTATATCCATTATCTTCGCTACAAAATTGAACACTTCCCCAACACACCACGAATACGAACTTTGCGCGGTGTAGGATACATGATCATATCCTCAAATTGACCTTACAAATTCAGAAAGATACATAACATGAAAATATCGCCGCACCTCCCCCTTTTTCACACCACTCGTCAACAACTGACATTATTGAACGCGGGCGTACTTTGTACAATTCTATTATTACTCACAAGTTTCCTATATGTTGTTGAATCCGCAACAACAGATGCGGAAACCACTCATCTGTTGGAGCAAACCATGCAACAGGTAAAAGCACAAGACCTGGAACAGATTATGCAGAAGAAACAGCCTGTTGTTGATCCACCACACCCATTCAGTCCTGCACCTCTTCAAGCTTTTTTTTTCCTTCTCGACATGCACGGACATATCTATCAGGGAGCGGCGGAACACGTTGCTGGACTCCCCGATCAAACTGCGTTGAAACAGGTCCAATCGACAGGTACCTCTGACATCCGTGATGTAACTACATCTCAGTATCATCTCAGGCTCTTTACTGCTCTGGTGACTTCTCAAGAAGGAAAAGCTAACGGTCTTATCCAGATGTATGTCTCACTTGCTCCTCGTGATGCAGAGCTACAAAGGTTACTTGTCGTTCTATTTATAGGGAGTCTGCTTGGAGTGGGAGGATCTATTCCCGCAGGATGGCTACTGGCTGCCTACGCTCTTCTTCCAATCAATAAAGCTTTTGAGCAGCAAGAACGCTTCGTTGCTGATGCTTCCCACGAGCTACGTGCACCACTTACTTTACTACGCGCGGATGTGGAAGTCTTGAAAAGAATGCTGAAACCTCTTTCCGAGGTAGAAACGTCTCATATCACTGAGAGTAACACTGATCAAAAGGCAATAAATACAGGCAATCAGCTTCGCTATTTGAGAGAGGAAGGTATGGAAGTGATTGACGAGATGGATGCGGAAATAATGCAGATGAGCCGGCTGATCCTTGATCTTCTGGCTCTCGCGCGATACGATGCAAGTATTCCTTCGGAAACCCACGAGTCCGTTGCTCTTATACCACTCATTCTAACTCTCACATCTCGTATCAAGCACTCCATCACTCAGGCGACATTAACATTACATCTCGCTCTTCCAGATGATGATACCTCTTCGTTGGTGGTAAGAGGTAGCGCGACGGAGGTACGTCAACTCTTGCTTATATTACTTACCAATGCTATCTCTTACACTCCTCCTGGTGGACAGATATGGCTTCAAGTACGGACGATTTCTGAGAAATGGGTAGAGATCGTGGTGCAAGATACCGGTATTGGTATTGCTCCCGATGACTTGCCTCATTTATTTGAGCGGTTCACTCGCGGAGATAAAGCACGCACACGACGACAAACTACGACAGAGGAGATGGTTCTTAATGGAACAGGGCTAGGATTGGCGATCGCGAACGCGATTGTTAAACAGCACAAAGGAAAGATTACGGCATCCAGTCTCGGCGAGGGATGTGGCAGTACATTTACCGTTCTCCTACAACGACTGAAATCAGAGGAAATACGGTCAGCACTGAACGATCTTTAATCTCTGACGACGAAGAGCAGAAACTACTTTCCCAGGTCAAAAATAAGAAACGAGGAAAAATACACGTGAGAGGCGTCTCTGAGGTATTTGAGTAAATATTGTCGTAATCACGAATCATAAGAATTTTCCCATCTTATTCACATGAATTATAAAAGAATATCGTTTATAATTATAGTTGAAGGCTAAATGAAGCGATGTGATAGCCCTCTCCCACACCAAGGGATAAGACGCAGTTTGTCTTTGCATCGTATCTACTGTTATTGAAAGGATTAAGATATGGCTCTCAGAAATACCCGTATACTTATGTTTGCTCTCCCTATTGTCGCGGCAGTATTGCTCGCAATGTTCGCGCTTCCCAAGTCGATCCAGGCCGCATCTCTGGCTCCACAAAGACCAGCAGTAAGCTTAAATCAATTGACGTATCGCTCGTTCACACTCACTGATGTAAATACAAATGGTAAAAAAATTACTGGGCAACTTGATACCGGTGGGCGCAATCCCCAGGGTTGGGTTGATGGGGTCTACAAAGTTACAGAAGCACAGTATGTCGGGTTTTATGGCAACTATGCCG
>CAXTTV010000164.1:0-11155 GCA_964247295.1 uncultured Ktedonobacteraceae bacterium
GCGGCAAGCCTGGAGAGCGACATCTCTTTAGAGCAGCTAGACGGCGCGATGGAGAGTGCTCGCGAGATCGCCGAGCAGTTTGAAGTTGCTGGCCGGCAATTGGAGCATGGGGCTGAGCAACTGGAGCACGCGACTCAGACGCTTCTATAACTATGTGATTTTGTAAAAGATGATTTTGAGGCCGATGGAAAAGGGGATTGCGCGGTGCATACACGAGACCTTAAAGCCCTACTACAATTATTAAGCATATCGGGCCAAAGCGGTATCTTATCTCTGGAACCGCGAAATCAGGGCGGAGGTCAGCAAGAATGGACCGCGCAGCTTTTGCTCTCTGAGGGAGTTGTCGCGGCTTGCCGCTTACGTTTTAGGACAGGTCATGTTGTGAGTAGCAGGGGCGAGGTTATCCCATGGCTGAGTGAGAAGGGGGAGCTTACCTGGTCGCTAGAAGTAGTAGAGCACGAGCCATATGAGACACCGTTAGTGGCACCTGAATGGAACTGGGTCTCGCCCGAGCCAGTGATTGTGGAACCACCTCCACCCTTGACGTTTCCTTTTCCGGGCACACAGCCTCCAAAACCACCGTCGCCCACGCCCAGTACACCGTTTCCGGTATTTCCGTCGGTTCCGCCTTTACCAAAGAGCCTGGATGATATCTCGTTTCAGGCTACTGAGTATATGGCTTCAGTTCTGAAGGAGCGAGATGAGCGCTGGCCTGAAGGCGATTTTTCGCTCTGGAGTATTCCCCGGCGTGTGCCTCGAAGCTCGATCGAAAGTCTGAGACGGGTTTTGCGTTCTAGAGAGTATCGAAATCTTTTCGCTCTGGTTGACAGCAATCGCAACATAAAGGATATCGCAGCCACTTTGCGTATACCGCCTGGACGCACAGCTCGTCTATTGCAGGAACTTCAGAATATTGGCGTTATTGAAATCTAGATATGTATATGAAAGCAGGATGTAAGCATGGAACCTTTTTCCGCATCGTCAGCGGGAGGGTCGTCTTCCCCTAATCGAGGACGGCCTCAGCCTGGAAGAGGATCGTCTCTGCGCGAGCTTCCTTCTATGCATATGCGTCCGGGGCTGTTATCCCAACCTCTCAGGTCGCGACACCTTTTATTATTAGGCATAATCATCGCGTTTGTCTCGACAAATGTGACACTTTTCAATAGAGCCGGTAGCCTATCTTTTCTATACCTGGGGCTGGCTTTTCTGATCTTCCTGCTTCCAACTGCTGTTGTCTGCGCGCAGTTGTTTCGCCTGTTTCCGGGAGAGGGAGCCGTCTACCTTTGGGCCAATAAAGCCTTTGGCAGCTTCTGGAATACCTTCCTGGGATTTTTCTGCCACTGGCTCCCTGGCCTGCTAGGGATGAGTATTGGCGCGGTCTGGTCCTTAAACTTCGCCAGAGCGCTCTGGCCTCAATTTTTCCAGGCCTCCTGGATGCAGGGGGTTGTATGTTTGGTCGTATTGCTGGTTTCTCTTCTGCTTTGCTCCCTGCCTTTGCGCTCTGTTCTACTTATTCTTGGTTTTATTTTTAGTAGCTATGTATTTCTCGTGTTGATGATTGGAGGGTCCGCGATTTTCTGGCTCGCTGGTGGTCATCCTGCTCATATTACCGTGCCCGCATTTACCAATATGCGGTTGGTACCATTTCGCTGGCCGTTTTTCGCTGCGGTCATCGCATCGCTGGTAGGGTTGGAAGCACCTCTCAATATGGGAGGCGAGCTCCAGGAGCGCAAAAACATAGGGTGGTACCTGTTCTGGGCGGTAGTGCTGGTCACCACAGGGTATCTTTTTATGAGTTTTAGTTCCTTGTCGGTTCTACCAGCCCAGGCTGCCAGCGATCCCCTCCAGTTGGTAAGTATTCCGGGGCGCGTCTTCCTTGGCCCAGCAGGTCAGTTTATGCAACAGATCGCTAACATTTTAATGCTTTTGTATTCTTTAGCGTTTACCATGACGTTTAATCTCGTGTTTTCACGCCTGCTCTTGGTGGTAGCCATTGATCATCGGCTACCTCGTTTTTTCAGGTGTGTAACCAGAGTACAGGTGCCTTTTAATGCAATGCTCGTGCAAACCATACTGAATATGCTAATGATTACCGGTATCTTTGTAGTTGTTCCTTTGTTTTGGCCGGCGAAGCCAAACCTTTCCACCCTGGTCTACCTGTTGATAACGGCTGGAAGCTCAGTGATCTGGAACCTCTCGTTAATTGGTTTGTTTTTTGGGGCGTTAATCATCTTTTGGCGGTATCATAAAGATCTGGCTGATAAAAGGTTATTGCCCATATTTGTGCTTATACTGTCTGCCATCGTGGGTAGTGGAGCTGCGGCGATCGCAATGTATGGTGTACTCTTTGGTGGTTCGCCTCTGCCTTCCATGTTGAATGATGAAGATTGGACGTACTGGGTGCTGTTGATCGTCTTAAGTGCCCTGGCTTTGGGAGCTGCCTATAGCTTTCTGGCCCCAGAAGCTGAGGACCTGGTCGCGCTTCTCAACGAGACAAGTCCAGTGAATGTGCCAGCCCAGGGTCCAGGGCTGGCCTCCCAGTTGCTTTCAATGTCGCAGCAGACGACCGGGCAGATCCCCCTGGAGGGTCCTTCACTCCTGGTGAGCAACTCATCGTCTTTAAGCGGATCACTGCTGCCCCCTGAAGCCGATTCTTTAGCAACTCAGAATGCGTTTGGGGACTCATTTGGAGGGCGGCCCTCGGGTGCATTACCGCCGAACCCATTGGTTAAACCACCTTTAGATCAACCCCAGAATTTTTTCGGGCCTCCCTCGGGGCTACAAAAGAGGCCTGAAGATCCTCAAAATCAAGTATAGCTCTTATGCGATTGAGGATCTCAAAAAAAGGTTCGCGCCATCCTTTCCTCGTTTGGTAGAGAGAAGAATGGCGTGAAAAGGTGCGCAGGTTTTCTATCGAACCTGGACTTGAACTTTATGATACCCGGTAGCCCCTTTAGGAACTGTAAACTGATCGCGTGTCTCCTGGAGGTTTCCTTCACCATCGGTTGCGCGGGACATAAGTGTATAGCGTCCAGGGGCAGGTGCGCGCCACGGCCAGGACCAGAGTACCCAGGTATCCTTTGAAAGTGGAGGCTGAAGTGTTGCCTCATTCCAGGTTGTGCCGTTATCTGTACTGATCTCAACTTTCTTGATCCCCCGGCTGCCACCATAGGCGACTCCACCAACTTCAACCATACCGGCGACTGAGATAGACCCCTGGGGCCGATCGATCCGGGTCCAGGTATGGAGTGGACCGTTATACCATCCCTGGTCGGAGTACAGGCCGCCGACGAAATGATCTGTCAGTTCAACACGGTTTACCCACTTTGGGTTCTCTTCGCCATATCGGCCAGGGATCAGTACGCGTATAGGATAGCCATGTTTCTGGGGTAGCACCTCGCCATTCATGCGGTAGGCCAGTAAAGCCTCTACAGCCAGCACCTCTTCAAGAGGTAGGCTCATATTATAGCCATCAACGCTGGAGAAGGCCACATATTTCGCGTCAGGCGCGGCCCCCCCATGTAAATCTATCAACGTCTTTAATGAGACACCTTGCCAGATAGCAGTACTGATACGCGGGCCTCCAATAGGATTTGAGATGCATTCAAGCGTGATCGCGCGCGAAGTTGAGGGCAGTTTCTGAAAATCCTCATATGTATAACTGCCACCTTGCTTAAACAGACCACCCACATCAAGTTTCCAGTTCCCACTGGTTGGTGTAGGGTCGATCACATTTTGCGTCACAATATAATGTTCACTATTTGGAGTGATAGGTGGAGTAAAGCCATTGTGGGGAGGTGGACTGGCCCCATCATAGGAGGTATAGCGGTCCAGATATTGTGAGAGCATGCCCGCTGTTCCAAGGCCCGCGCCCAGTCCGAGCGCGGCGACTCCAGCCCGGCTGAGGAGGGCTCGGCGACCCTGGGCGCGAGCATTTCCTTCAGATGGAGCGATTTTTGGAAGCAGGGCGCGATAGCCCAGACAAAGAACGACCGCGAAGACCAGGAAATCGGCGAGCAAAGCAAGCACATTGAACAAGCGCTCTTGATCGACTGTATATCCATAGAGGTTCTGGCGCAGTTCGTCCCAGAAGAGCACACAGCCAATCAGAGTCATCGCCAGGCCAAATCCCACCGCAGTCAACCATTCGCGTCGTGAAGGGCGATATCCCTGGGCCGGTAATGGTACTCGAACAATCGCGGCATAGAGAGCCGCAAGGATTACTCCCAACGCGATCATCCCCAGCAGAGCCAGACCCAATGGAGTCGTTTTTGAGTTAGGAGAGAAGCGAACGAGAAAACCAACAAACGTACCAGCATCCAGACGCTTTAAGGTAAAATAGCTAAATAGCTCAACTGGTGTTGGGGTGCCAGCCACCAGACGAAGAAACAGCATAAGCGCGACAGAGGTCAGACTGGCAACCAGACCAGACCCCAGGCCGGAGAGTAAAGACGGGAGAGATTTGCGAAAACGCGGTAGTAACCCAGGGGAAGGGCGTATATCTGCCTTCGACTCAGGTTGATCTATATCTTGCATGAAAGATCCTTTTAGAGAAGATGAAGAAAAACATTCGGGTTCTCTATGCTACCACAAAGATATCCGTCAGGTATCACGTTGGCGAAGCCATATTTTTACGTAGAAGTACCGATGTCTCCATAATTACTGACCTCTTGCATCTTTTTTGTATCAGTCTCAGGTTTCTGGTGCGTCCTATATACTGACTCACAAGGATAAAAAAAGATTTATAGTGGAGGCATAGATGCAGGAGCGTATCACACACAATCTGGAGCAAGAGGATCAAAGCACATCCAGAAACTGGATGAAGTGGCTGATTATCTCTTTAACCGTGCTGACCTGGCTGGTCCTGACAGGTGTAACCATTTGGCTACTCAGTTTTTTAACCAGCACTCTGATTATCCTGCTTATTGCGTCTTTACTGGCATACGCGCTGACTCCAGCCGTGCGTTTTTTGCAAAGATATATGTCCGCGACTTTTGCGGTCGCTCTCATTTTTCTTCTTCTGTTCCTGGCACTCAGCGGCCTGATCTATCTTATCGTCAGGACCAGCACTGCGCAGATTGCTTCCTTAACACACAACATTCAAATGATAGTTCAGCAAGGAGGGGACGCGCAACTGGCCCCGATTGGGGATCTTTTAAATCGTCTGGGGATAGATCAACAGGAGCTCAAGCAGTTGGGTCAACAGGTAGTGGGTCAGTTGCAGCAAGCAATCCGGTTGTTAGTTCCAGCCTTGAGCAGTACCTTCTCCATCTTTTTTAACATTATTCTAGTCGCAACTCTTAGCGTGTATCTACTGTTTAACGGTGAGAGGATTATCGGGTGGTTGCGTCAGAACGCGCCAAAGAGCCAGAGGAACCGCATCAACTTTCTTCTTGATACTCTTGGGCGTGTAGTTGGCGGTTATATTCGAGGGCAATTACTTGACTCCACGATCATGAGCATCTTAACGGGAGTTGGGCTGGCGATTATCGGTGTGCCGTATGCTGTATTCCTAGGAGTATTTTCTTTTCTCTTTAGCTTTATACCTATAGTTGGAGCTTTTGCCACAGCAGCCTTGAGCATCTTACTGGCACTGACTCAGGGTTGGCAGCAAGCTTTGATCACCCTGGTATATGTGATAGCTTTACAGTTGTTTGAAGCACAGTTTATCATTCCGAAGGTGATTGGGCGCTCGGTTGGTCTGCATCCACTGGTAGCTTTGATTGCCCTGGTAGGTGTGGGGGAAATTTTAGGACCTTTAGGGGCATTACTTGCGTCACCAACGGCTGGATTGATGCAAGCCTTGCTGATTGCGGGTTGGATGGCTTGGCGGCAGCGCCACCCTCAGGAATTTACCGAAACAGTGCCAGAGGAGATTGATGCGGAGGTTGATCGTGTGTAGGCCAGCACGTAAACGCTCAGTTGTCCATGAAAATTAATCTGCTAGCTCCCAGTTTTTTTGCTATCAGTTCCAGCCGGTTGCGTTCCTTGTTCCTCTTCCAAAGGAAGCTGAATGGTCACCGCGCGCTTGCCAGCGGCACGCATGGGTGTTGGTAGATGTACCTCACGTTTCGCAACCTGGGTATGCGCGGCTTTAATGACATCCCCAACCAGTCTTTGCTGACGCTCCAATTTTTCATCGGCCTGATCCAATAGCCGTTGGATGGCAATCACCTTACTTGCCTGTTCGGCTGGAGTGAGTTTCCCATGTTTTAATAGCGTAGTCAGATGACCGCGAGTGATTTCCAGATCTTCCTGAAGGCGAGTCGAATTGGCTTTCAGCTCGCGACTAGTAATTGTCAGAAAATCCTCAATCTGACGGTTCGCGGCATTGAGAGATTGTTCGCGGGCCTCATTCTGTTCTTGAAGGACAGGATCTTCTTGTTTCGCTATATAACGAGATGGTATCAGCAGGCTGAGCAGACAACCGCAGATCAGGAGTAAGACCAGGTAAATTTGTTGCAAGAGCGGGATCGAGAAATTAGGAGCGGCCAGGATCTCAGCAGTCAGCAGGGAGATAGTAGCGATAGCCGCGCTTACCAGACCGGTAAAATGGTTCCAGTAAATGCTGAGGATAGCGGTCAGGCAGAGTAAGATGGGGCAGGCGATAACCCAAAAGACAGAGGCGTTCAAAAAATAAACGGCAGCCGCGACAATCAGAATTGGCAGAGCGATCGCACCCAGATAGCCTGGGAACGCGCGTGCCGATCGCAGGTGAGCCACAGGCTGTCTCTGTAAACTTTTCCACGTTAACATCCCTGGTGAGGCTTGTTTCGCCACTGACATCTTTCCCATAGGTTTCACATTTTCCGGGAGGGATTGTGCTTCCCGTTTCTGATTCATTATCATCTCCAATCAAAAAGTGCTGACCGCGCGCTCAATAGACATAAATCGCCCTGGATTTAGCATACGACAGACCTGCGATTTTCGCAACAAAAGGGGCAGTTTTTGGGGGGCACATATGGACTTTCGGGTCATTTACAACGTAAAAAAGTGAGCACTAAGGACATATTCCTTATTGATGCTCACCTTGATGGTTTTCTATCTTTTACGCGATAGGAGCAAGCACGAAGCGACCATAGGCGATAAACAATGCCAGCAGGAGCAGGACCAGAGGTCCAACCAAATGATTATTCTCATGCCTGCGTACATGGACGATAAGTGCTCCAATCATTGTTAGAACCAGACAGATTGCGGCAACCGGTGTCAACCAAGGGAGGATTCTGAAGGCCGCCGGTAAAATCAGTCCCAGCCCTCCAAGAACCTCTAAGACACCGATGAGCCGAACAATTCCAGGGGAAAAATCTTCAACATACCCCATGAACGGCTTTAATTTTTCGATAGGTTGTAAAACCTTCGGAAAGCCAGCGCCTATAAAGGCCAGGGCAACAAAAACCTGTAACACCCAGAGCACAATATTCATCCTATTTCTCCTAATCATTCTTATATGAACAGTCATCTATATTGAAAAAGTGGCTAACTTCCTTTTAGAAACCAATTCTAATATAGAAACCGGAGATAATCAAGTCTTGAGATACTTAAGTGTTGGCAAAGAGTTTTGCATGATACAATGAATTTTATAAACAGTTTTTTGCCGGAGTCCTACGCACGAAAGGAACTGCTGATGAAGGTACTGCGAACTCCAGAAGAGCGTTTCGTGAATCTACCCGGATACACCTTTACTCCGCATTACATTGAAATCGCTGGTCTACGCATCCATTATTTGGATGAAGGGCCCGACGAGGCTGATCCTATTTTGTTGCTGCATGGAGAGCCTTCATGGAGCTATCTGTATCGTAAAATGATCCCTCCGCTTGTCGCGGCGGGCTGGAGAGTTATTGCGCCAGATCTGGTAGGGTTTGGTCGCTCAGACAAACTTCCTGATCGTGAGGGGTATACGTATAGGCGACACGTCAATTGGATGAAAGGATTTATCGAAGGGTTAGACCTGCGGCAAATCACCTTATTTGGGCAGGACTGGGGCGGGTTAATTGGATTGAGAGTCGCGACCGAGATGGAGCCGCGTTTCGCGAATATTATTGCCTCCAACACAGCTCTGCCTACTGGAGATACACCACCGACCGAGGCTTTTTTGCGATGGCAACGGTTCTCGCAGGAGACTCCCCGTTTTCATGCTGGTGGGATTGTCAAAGGTGCTTGTGTAAGTGAGCTTCCAGCCGAAGTAATCGCGGCCTATGACGCGCCTTTCCCAGACGATAGTTATCTTGCTGGTGCGCGCCAGTTCCCTTTATTGGTCCCCACTCGTCCGGATGATCCTGCCTCCGCCGATAATCGCCGGGCCTGGGAAGTGCTGAAACGCTGGGAAAAGCCTTTCTTGACCGCCTTTAGCGACGCTGATCCGGTTACCCGTGGTGGTGATCTTGTCTTCCAGAATCTGGTTCCGGGCGCGCGGGGTCAGCCGCATAGCACGATTGTGGGTGGCGGCCATTTTCTTCAAGAAGACAAAGGTGAAGAGCTTGCTGGTATCACCCTCTATTTTCTTAATCGAGCAGGCCAAAGGTAGTGACCTGTTGTATCGCTCAAGAAGGAAAACCTCCCGAGTGCTTATGGGCCGCCTTCCATTGGGGGTGGTCCACTCTCTGGTCATGACATCACGCTACCGCCATCGATATTCATTGCCTGACCAGTAATCCCCTTACTGAGATCCTGAGCAAGGAAGACCGCGATTGCCGCGACCTCCTCGGGCGCGATCAGGCGTTTTTGAGGGCTCAGGTTCGCCAGATACTCACGGGCCTGGGTCTCGCTCATTCCGGTGCGCTGCACCATATTGTGAACACTCTTATCGGTCATAGGGGTATCCACGTAAGCGGGGCAGATTGCATTCACCGTGATGTTATAGGGGAGCATCTCCACAGCTAGCGCGCGTGTCAGGCCCAGCACTCCATGTTTGGAGGCCGTATAGGCTGTGATATAGCGGTCGCCCACGCGTGAGGCAATCGAAGCGATATTAATGATGCGCCCACTGCGTTGTCCTACAAGGTAGGGGATAAAGGTTTTACTTACCGAATACACACTGGTCAGATTTACTGCCAGCATCTGGTGCCAGAGCTCATCGGGATGATCCAGAAATTTATGACTACCGGCATTACCAGCATTATTTACCAGAATGTCCAGGCCACCCAGACCGTTGAGAGCGACCGAAGCTAGATTCGTGACCTGCTCCTGATCTGTAACGTCGCAAGCAATCGCCACAGCCTTACGTCCCAGCACCTTGATCTCCTGTACTAGAGTCTCCAGATCTGAAGCAGTGCGTGAGCTTACCGCCACATTCGCCCCTTCTTGAGCCAGAGCCAGGGCGATACTTCTGCCAATGCCGCGTCCCGCTCCTGTAACGACAGCACGTTTTCCCGCGAGTGAAAGGTGTTGTTCCTGTCCCATGATTTGTTGTCTCCTTTCCGGGTCTTCCGTTCTCCAAAAGCAAATAGCTTTCCTTGTAGTATGCCTTTTGTTCCTAACAAAAGGCAAGGCTTGTGGTCCAGACAGAGTAGAGCTTGTGAACCGGCCACCGTGTACTACAATAGAAAGAGATAGGTCGTTGTAAGAGATGCGGAAAGCAGGTGATTTCTATCTATTTCAATAAAGCGTATGATGCGATTGTGGTCGGCTCTGGACCGAATGGTTTGGCGGCGGCCATCACTTTAGCTCGTGAGGGGATATCCGTACTGGTGCTTGAGGGGAAAGAAACCATAGGGGGTGGAGCGCGCTCCAAAGAGTTAACCTTGCCCGGTTTTGTCCACGATGTTTGTTCGGCCATTCACCCCCTGGGGATCGGTTCCCCGTTTTTCCAGAGCCTACCCCTGAATCTGTACGGTCTGGAGTGGATACAGCCGTCTGTCCCGCTAGCCCACCCACTAGATGATGGATCCGCCGTTTTGCTGGAGAGATCTGTCGCTAGAACGGCTGCCGGCCTTGGCGAGGACGCAGAGGAATATGTGAAGTTGATTGAGCCGCTCACCGGGTACTGGGACGAACTGGTCGAGGGAGGCCTGGGTCCTTTGCGTCCTGGCTCGCTTCGCCATCCATTGATTATGGCTCGTTTTGGGTTACAAGCGCGGCGATCGGTTCAGGGGCTGGTCGATCAGCATTTTAAGGGAAGGCGTGCACGCGCGCTTTTCGCCGGACTTGGCGCGCATTCACAGATCTCACTGGATCAACCGCTGACCGCTGCCGCCGCATTGATGCTCGGGGTAGCTGGACACACCGTTGGCTGGCCGCTGCCGCGCGGTGGTTCGCAGATGCTTACTGAGGCGCTGGCGGACTATCTGCGTTCCCTTGGGGGAGAGATCATCACAGAGGTGGAAGTCAAAGATTTGAAGGATCTCCCTGAAACAAAGGCCGTGCTCTGTGACGTTGCGCCTCGTCAGCTTCTAGGGATGGGAGCGTCACGGTTCTCTAGTCGTTATCGGAAGGGGCTGGAAGCCTTCCGCTACGGCCCTGGTGTCTTTAAGATAGATCTGGCGTTAGATGGACCTGTTCCCTGGACCGCGCCTGAGTGTCAGCATGCCGGAACGCTTCACCTTGGGGGAAGCTTTGAAGAGATCGTCGATTCCGAACGTCTGATCGCCCAAGGCAGGCATCCCGAACGCCCTTACGTCCTGGTCGCGCAGCAGAGCCTGTTCGATCCCAGTCGTGCGCCTGCCGGGAAACAGGTACTTTGGGCCTATTGCCATGTCCCTAATGGCTCCATTGAAGATATGACCGCGCGGATTGAAGATCAGATTGAACGCTTTGCCCCTGGATTTCGTCAGCGGATTCTCGCCCGGCACACCATGGGTCCAGGTGACTATGAAGCCTATAACCCCAACTATATTGGAGGGGATATCAATGGAGGAATGCAGGACCTCTGGCAGTTCTTCACGCGCCCGGTCTTGAGAGCCGTGCCGTATACCACCTCGGCAAAAAATATCTATCTTTGTTCCTCCTCCACGCCGCCGGGTGGGGGGGTGCATGGGATGTGCGGTTATTACTGTGCCAGAGCCGCGCTACATCGTTCGTTTGCACAGCATAAGCAGGCAAAAATTTCTGAAGAATCATCTAAGGAAGAGCAGACAGAGTCTTTTGGGAGTACCAATCATGCATAAAACATGAGTCATCCCGAATTTTGATACCGTTGGCGAACCCTTGAAGGGGCTAG
>CAXTTV010000165.1:0-11123 GCA_964247295.1 uncultured Ktedonobacteraceae bacterium
ACCCCTGGACCCCGCTTCTCCCTAGAATGAAAAGACCCTGAGCAAGGCTATTTCATCGGGTTTAAGGTTGATCTTGCCGTAAGCTATCATCTACAATGAAGGCGGTTACCTGTTTTGTTTTCGGCTTTTCAAGCCTGTTTGAGGTTTGTGATCAGGTTGGTTGTATGTTAGAAACGGTTTCCTCCTTTATTTCAAAGCATAATCTGTTGCCCTCGGAGGGCGATCTGGTGGTCGCGGTTTCCGGTGGTAGGGACTCTCTTTGCCTGCTACATCTACTTAATCGGCTCTGCGGCCCCGATCGTGCCTATTCCAGGCTGCGTTTGCGGGTCGTCCATCTTAATCATTTGCTACGCGGTTCCGCCGGGGATGCTGATGCTCAGCATGTGGCCGTATTCGCGGAGGCGCTCGGCCTTCCGGTGATTACTGGGGAAAGGGATGTGATTGGATTGGCCCGATCACAGAAACTTTCGCTTGAGGAGGCGGCCAGGATTGCGCGCTACCAGTTTCTGCGGGAGGTCGCTGATGGATCTCCAATTGCTGTTGCTCATCACGCCGATGATCAGGTGGAGACGCTCCTGCTGCACTGGTTACGCGGTGGGGGACTGAGTAGCTTGATAGGGATGCTGCCGCGTAACCAGGATATCATTCGACCGCTATTGGCGGTCAATCGGGCGGAGATCGAGGCATACTGTCGTCAGTATGGATTAAAGCCAGTGGAGGATGCCAGCAACGCTGATCCTCGTTTTCTCCGCAACCGTATTCGTCATGAGTTGCTGCCTCTGCTTGAGTCGCTCAATCTAGGTATCCGGGGAACACTACTGCGTAGCTCCGAAGTTATCGGTGTAGATTATGCTTTCCTGGAAAGTTTGATCGACGAGAACTGGTCCAAAGTGGTGAAAAGCGAGTTGCCCGAGCAGATTGTGCTGGATCGTGAACGGTTGCGAAAGCTTTCGCTTAGCCCACGTCGACATCTGTTAAAACGAGTGACGGCCCATCTTTGCCATGGGCAATCTCCCCTGGAACTGCGCCACTTTCTGCTCATTGAAGACTTACTTGAACAGAAATCGCCTCCCCAACCAGGAAAAGGCCTGGATTTTCCTGATCGACTTCGGATTACCCTTGTAGGAGAGGGGATCATTTGTGAGCGTTACGCGACCGTACAGGCGAAAAAAGAGACCGTCACTCCGATCCCACAAGAGGTTTTGTTGTCTTTGTATGGACGTGTTCAGATTCCCGGCACACCCTGGCAGGCCTCTCTAGATCTGATCTCGCCACGCCTGACCGAAGTGCTTCGGCTCTCGCTACAACAGGAGGGCATCAAGGGGATGTCGCGCGTGCTCCCTCCCCATGACCAGAGCGTCCTGATCGATGCTGATACAATCACACTCCCTTTACGAGTGCGGAGCCGGCTCCCAGGGGATCGCATTCAACCATTGGGCATGACCTCTGAGAAAAAGGTTCAAGATATTTTGGTGAATCGTCATATCCCACGAACGAGCCGAGACCAGATTCCTTTATTTTTTACTGATAAGTGTTGCATCTGGGTAGGAGGGATCTGTCTGAACGATCATGTTAAAGTCACTCCTGAGACTCATCGGATCTTCCGCTTATCTATAGCTTATTATCAAGGATGACGTTTCTAACCGCCAGATATGCTACAATGTTCAGCAATTATCTTTGTAGGGATCTATCCCTTTCTCTACTTATTTTTTTACTGAGGAAACGAATGCACCAGGATATTGCTGACATTCTCGTCTCTGAAGAGGATCTTCAGGCCAGGATTGCCGCTTTAGGTCAACAGATTACCCGTGACTATCAAGATAAAACGAATCTACTGCTGCTGGGCGTGCTTAAAGGGGCCGTTCCTTTTATCGCGGATCTGGCTCGGGCAATTAATTTGCCACTGGAACTAGACTATATGGCGATCTCCAGCTATGGGAACAGTACCCAATCCAGTGGGGTTGTTCGCATTTTGAAAGATCTTGAGGGGCCAATAAATCAGAAGCATGTACTGATTGTTGAGGATATCATTGATAGTGGTCTGACTTTAAGTTATTTGATAGATCTATTGATGCAACGAAAACCTAGAAGCCTGAGTATCTGTACATTGCTGGATAAAGGTCGGATGCGGCAGAAGGCGGTGGAGGCCGCGTATATTGGATTTAGCATCCCCGATAAATTTGTGGTTGGCTACGGCCTGGACTATGCGCAGATCTACCGCAACCTGCCTTATATTGGCATCCTTAAGCCCAGCGTTTATGAACATGGCGAGGACAAGAGCCCTAAAGACCAGCATGTCAGTCAGGCGGAGCTCAACGGCTAATATAAGATCTGTGCGCGACCGGAGCAAGCCAGGCTCCAGTCTTTTTTTCTACCTGATTCTCTTTCTAGAGAGCGTCTCTGTACCCGTTGGTCCTGTTCTATTCAGGCAGATGATTCGCATTCCCTTGCACTCGTGCTATCATAAAAATAAAGACAAAAATAGGCTATGTTATATTGTTAAACCAGGTAATGTATTGAAAGGATGCTATCTATGTCTCACATTCAGGTAAACCGCGAGCAGGTAATCCCTGTTCGTCCCGAAGCTGTCTACTCTATTCTGTCCGATTATCGTGAGAAGCGCCCCCGGTTGTTAACCTCGAATTTCCTTGAGTATGCGATTGAGAAGGGCGGCAAAGGTCCTGGCACAGTGGTTACTTATCGGCTGCGGTCCGGTGGGCGCGAGCGTCCCTATCGGATGCGGATCGAAGAGCCTGTTAAGGGACGTATCTTAAGTGAGAGTGATACCGATTCCTCGTTGATTACCACCTGGACAATTTCGCCGATGCAGGGTGGGGAACAGACGCATGTGCGCGTCGAGACCGAGTGGGAAGGCGGTCGGGGAGTACGTGGCTTTTTTGAGCGCACCTTCGCGCCCCTGGGTCTGCGTCGCATCTATAACTTCATGCTCACTCAGCTTTTCCAGGAGGCCGGTGGTGATGTCTATGAGCTGGAGGCCCAGCGTCAGGACAGTATTGCTACCAATATTCAAGTATTCTCCATCGTTTTTGGCGCGGTAGTAGCGGGCACGCTGGCAATTACCTTCCTGTCACGCAGACGAGGATAGTCAGCCCGGCAGCTTGCGAAATCCTCCTTTGGGCGCGGCTCTATGCTACAATTGCGTTAGAACATTAGCAAGAGCTGTGACTTCAAGGAGGATTTTTATATGGCAACGATAGGGGTGATAGGCAGTGGAGCCTGGGGAACCACCCTGGCCTTTTTACTGGCTCGTAAGGGGATCGCTACGACGCTCTGGGAACATCGCCCGCAACGTGCCCTGGAGATGCGGCAGTGCCGCGAGAATACGTTGCGTCTGCCCGGTATCCATCTGCCCGAAAATCTTCAGATAACCTCCTCAATTGAGGAGGCAACGCGGGATAAAACCTTTCTACTTTTTGTAACACCATCTCAGCAATTAAGAGAAAATCTGCATAATCTCAAGGCCTTTGTTGATCCTGATTGTCTGTTGATAAGTGCCAGCAAAGGAATTGAAATAGGCTCGTTGAAGCGGATGTCTGAAGTTATCTGTGACGAGATTCCTGGGGCGAGGGAACGGCTGGCTGTCTTGAGTGGGCCCAATATTTCACGTGAAGTGGCCGAACTCAAGCCGACTGCCGCAGTCGCAGCCTCATATAATTCTGAGGTAGCTGTCTGTGTGCGAGATGTGTTTAGCACCAACTCTTTCCGTGTCTATAGCTCAGATGATGTGATCGGGACCGAGTTGGGGGGAGCTCTGAAGAATATTATCGCGATCGGCGCGGGCTTCAATGATGGTATGGGCTATGGTGAGAATGCAAAGGCCGCGTTTATTACCCGTGGGGTCGCTGAGATTGCCCGACTGGGATTGGCTGCCGGAGCTCACCCAATGACCTTCGTGGGGCTGGCTGGGATCGGCGATCTGATCGCGACCTGTGCCAGTCCCTTGAGCCGTAATCAACAGGTCGGTCGTCGTCTGGCCTCCGGTGAGAAGCTAGAGGAGATCCTGACTTCTATGCACAGCGTTGCGGAAGGCGTCTATACCACTAGAGCCGCCAAAAATTTAGCCGAACAATATCACGTTGAGATGCCGATTACGAGCCAGCTCAACATGGTATTGTTCGAGGGTTTGGACCCTCATAAGGCCGTTCCTGAACTGATGATGCGTGATCCCAAGCACGAACTAGAGGGTATCCTGTAGGTGGTTGCTCCGCTTGTTCATTGGGCAAAGAAAAATGTTGGATTGAAGACGACCCGGTTGGGGGTACCGTAGCGCGGCGGTTTATCCGCCGAAAGGAATGGGACCCATGACGTTCGCTATCGCCGGTAGGTCGGGTCATGTGTGGACCTGTGGCAACGGGAGCGATTACCGTGCCATTGCCAACTTCGGACGGGCTTTCCCCTTTCCCAGGAGGCGGATGAGTGTGGCGATGGAAGGGATTTGTGTCTCTACGGGTCCACACGTGACCCGATCTACCTCATTCGATTCCCTTTCTTTGCATTGAAACCTTTTGCCTCTTTCCCATCAGGGCCACCGTCACACACATGGGCGGACCTCCCTTTCTTCCACCTTTAGAATTTGCCATCAGATCCATGAATGAGCTTTCCTATTACCCTTTGGCTGTGGTGATCTCTACCGGGGAAGCGGCCTGTTGAATCTCCTGGTTCAGGCGGTGCTCCCGCTCCTTGATAAAATTAATCTCGTGCTCACAGATGCGGTGGACGATCGCGACACTAGAAGCATAGGTGGAGTCCATCCCAAAGTAGGAGAGGCTCCCCGCACCCAGGTTCTTGCCCCGCGTATAGGGCGTATCCGAGGCATAATGCAGGATTCCTAATTCATAAGGCAACCGGGCAAAGTTGATGTTCTCGCGGGTTGGGTAGCGCGTCAGGTACTGATCTTCATAAACTGCGTTCAGGTAGGGGCCGCTCTCCATCTCTACAACCGTATAGTTGGAGCTATAGTAAAAGTCCAGATACTGACGGTTCTGCAAAAAGGTCCCTTTGGCCGCGACCGCCTTCTGGTTATCCAGCACCGAGCCATAGATCAGATATGGTTGAACATCCTGAGCCATAAAACAATTATCCAGCCAGTAGACATTCTGACTATGCTCATCGTAGACCACATTGGAGATCATTACGTCGCCAATACTGCCGTTCAGAGTCGCGGCCTTGCCTAACACATAGATGCCTTTGATCCGCGAGATATTCTCCATAATCTCTCGGAGCATGCGATAGGCTGCCATCCCCAATGGATAATCGATATTAATGATGATGGCTTTGCTTTTGGCGAGATAATCCATACCGGACATTCGGCAGCGAGAGTCGATCTCGGTCTGGCGAAGTTTGGAGAGTTCAAAGATCTGAGCGTCGATCTCTAAGCCATGGCGTGCCGTGATATGCCAGATTCCTCGCTCCTGTTCCTCTCTGGCCCGGTTCCGCAGATACTCCTGGCCAGCGGACGTGCTCTGCCATTCCTTAGCAACATAATACAGAAAATTCTGCCAGTTCCCTGGGACCGTGCCATCCTGAAGCTTACGGCACTCCTCTTCCAGATAGCGGTTGCCACCGGTTAGAGCGAAGCGTTTAAGCTCCTCCTCCCGACGGATCAGGCTTCCGGACAGCAAGTTAAGCAGGCTATGCGTATTGCTAGAGACAAAGTAAACCGGTCGTTCTACAAGATCAAAGGTCTGAAGCAACTTTTCCACGGGGGCCCACCACTTCCGGGTCGCCTTTACGTATCCCACATGGGAGCCGCCAAGCATCCGTAGCGAAAGATTTTTGCGCTGCCGACTGATTTCGTGGAGGTTCTGCCAGATCCGCCCACCCCAGATCACTTCCAGGCGCTCCCAATCGTCAGCCGCGATATGCAAGCGCTTGCGCAGCTCCTTCTTGCTGATCTCCGCTGAGACCGGCGAGTTGCGGTCCATCTGCTCTTCCAGCAACTTCACCGTTGAGGGATTTTCATTGAGCAGATAGCTCATCTTATTCCATTCGATCTGGAAGGCCACCAGGATCGGCACGATATCATCGGTATCGCTGACACTGGCGACGTAGGCGGCCAATATATTTTTGCCATCGAAAAACCATTTTCGTCGCCGGGCCGGAGAGGTCACTGCTCGCCAGGTATCTACTTGATAGCCCTGCCTGACAAACACTTCTTCGGATTGACCGAGCAGTACCAGATCACAATGTAAGATATCGGTTGGCAACCGCAGGACGCTATAGATAAAGGCCGACATATCGGGATAATGGGCGCGGGCGTCGGGATGCAGGCTGGAGTCAATATTATAGTGCGCCTGGATCAGGGCCTTCAGGTTAATCTCACCTGAACTACGCATCAATGTGTTATACGTACGTATATAAAGCTCAACGTCGCGTTTACCAGCTTCGTGCTGCCCCTCCTCCTGGCCCAGGTAGAGCTCGGCTGCGTTTCGAGCAACCCCCTGGATATCGTACGTGTGGTCTGTATCGTTCCCCTCAATATCAAACTCGGGGTCCTGCCATTCTTTTTGTTGATGTTTCTGTTTGCGTGACACTGTCTCTCTTATCCTTCCTCTTCTTTGTCCTTTATGAGGAGTATATGGGACACAGGCTTGCTTGTACCCGTCCCTCTTATCTTTGCTCTTCACTAATGTTTGCGTAATTATACTCCCCTATTTCAAGGGGGTTTCAGGTTTCTGTAGTACAAGAATGTATTGGTGGGCGATATTGGGTATATATGCGACTGGATACCCATAGGGGCGCAGGCGCGTGCCCGTCTGATACCAGATGATCTCACCTTTGGGGACAAAACCCTGTCGGCGCGCGCGCCGTGCCAGATCGACATGGGTAAAAATATACTCGCCCTGCTGGTAGGCATTACGGACAATCAAGATCAGATACTTTTTAGGCTTCAACAGGCGATGACACTGAACAAAAACGTGCTCCATCGCATCTAGAAAATCTTCATAGCTGGCAAGGTTCGCGAGATCGGCGGGATTATCCGAGCGCATATCATAGGTGCTGCGACGGTTGCTATGGATGGCGCTGGATACTCCGTTCGACATGGTTTGCTTTAAGTGAATGTTATAGGGGGGGTCAGTCGCGATACAATCAAAGCTTTCTGACTCAAACTCATTCATTTGTGACAAGCAATCGCCCTGTAACATTTCTTGCGCGGCCAGAGCGCCCTGGCTTTCCTCAATAATCTGCTGGTAGATTTCGATCCAGCGAGGATTAATCTCAATGCCGACAGCCTGACGGGGCTTTTTACAGATGGAGGCTCCAATCAACGTACCGCCGACACCCGCGAAAGGGTCTAAGATCCGTCCGGACGGCTTGGTGAAAAACTCGATAAGCTGCTTCATAAGTTGGGGAGGCTTGTTTGCCCCATGAATTTTACGCAGCTCATGGCGGTATTCAGAGGGATACGCGGTAATCAAAATACTGCGAGTAAAGTAGAGCCATTGGGAGCCAGTCATCTCGTTTAAGGTATTTCGTAACGAGATAACATCGTTCTGCTTTCCCTCTGGATTTTCGGCGTATAGATCTTTCATCATTTCCACCGATTCTTGCTACTATTCATATACTTGGGACGTAATTAGTATCAAGAGACATTACCAAAAACGTTGGTTCTCCCCATAATCAACGTTTCCCCCTAGTAGTGTCTCTCTCTTTATTTGTAGAGAAAATTATTGTGGAGGTGTTCTCTGAAATATGTATCTTTATCGCCAGACGAGTGTGTCTTCCCCCGTTGGAATAGGTATGTCTGAAGGTCCATGTTCCCCGCGACGCCATCGTACCTGAACATCTTTGTTTTTGATAAGCTCCGCTATTACTTGATTATATTCATATATTGTATAACGACCAAAATTGTTTAAAATGAAATGCTGCCGCAGATCTGGCCAGCGTCTGACCTTCTGCTTTCTCCCCTGGTCTTGTACGCGATGACAGAGCTGCGTCATCTCCTGATCATGCTGTTGTCGATAGCGATCGGCGAACCAGGCCTCCCCAGCGTTCCCTGGCCGCTATGTAGTATGAGATCTCGTTGGTAGTGACAATAGCTGTCATTGAGGATCGCCAGGCTATCGGGCCGGCGGGTCGCGAAAAGCAACGTGCAGGGAGCTTTCTCAATAGTCGCCGGACCAACATGGATTGGAAGATCCAATCTCTGGACCGTCAGAAAATGGCGCTCCATCGAGCCAATTAAAAGATCCACTAAACGATCTCTGCGAACCTCCTCCGACTGTTCAGAAAGCAGTGTTTTCCAACGATCACCTCGGAGAAATTGTGTCAGAGCAATCTGCCCAATTGGTCGACCTGCTTCCATCTCACGACGGGCCGTTTCCAGATGTTGAAAAAGTTGTTTATGCCAGATTAGCAGAAACAGTTCGGTTGGCGGCGTCCGCTGATAGAATGGTGCCAGGTCCTCGTGGCGGAAAAGTTCTGGACCAAAGGGATTGAGGAGAAAGATGGCCGAAGATTGATCAATTTGTGGTAGAAGGGTTGGAGCAGCCTCTAACCAGCTTGTGGGCAGGATTGTGCTCTCTTGTGGAAGTACCAACTCTAATGCTGGCGATTTTCGGGGCGGTGTACGACTATCTCTAGCAAACAACCAGGCATAAAGCGTAAGTGGGTAGGGCTTCTGTTGAAGGGCTTCACCGATCTGAAGGGGCAGTTGGAGCGCTGGTGGAGGGGACTGTGGTTGGTTTTTGGGAGTAGAAAGCTGGCGACGTTCAAAGCTCAGAGCGTCCAGCCAGTAGCAGCGTTGATAGATGCGGCTGGAACCTAACGAGCGGCCATAAGCCAGAACGTACTGGGATAACAGCCATGCACGCAGCCGCTTCAGAAAATCCCGCTCTTGAAAGCGACGGGGTGCGGAGGCCGGGTCATTCTCTTCCCGCTTCTGGCTCTCGCCCTGCGAAGTATCGTCCGGTTGGGACCTATCCAGATCTGACCAAAGGTTCTGCATGATGAGAGTATTTTATCACAAATCGTCTGCCAGCCTTGTGGCCTGATAACGCGGATCTGATGGGAAACAGGAATGGGAGCCTCAAATAGTGTCGGAGAGCAAGCAAGCAGCCGTAGGGAAGTCGCTTGCTTACGGAGAGGATCAGCCTCCCATGGTCTCGAAGAGCAGGCAGGCAATGTGCTGGGAAAAGAAAGGAGAAAGGGTATTTTCACACCTTGCCATCGTCCGTAGATCGGGTCGCGCTGTGGGAAAGGGAATTGATCCCACCACCACATACATGTGGCGGAAGGTTCTATCTCCCTCTTTACTTACGGAATATAGCTTACTTACAAAAAGTTATAGATAAAGTAAGACTATTGTGATGTAAGGTAATTGAGCGGTAAGATTGGTCGAGGAGATGAAGTAGTTATGATAGTTCGTAGTTGGCTTGAATAGAGGAGCGAAGTCGATGGATAAGATTTTGGGCCTGCATCACGTGACGGCAATCGTGAGCGATCCACAGCGCAATGTGGATTTTTACGCCGGTGTCCTGGGTCAGCGATTAATCAAAAAGACGATCAACTTTGATGATCCTGGTACCTACCATCTTTATTATGGAGATGAGCAGGGGCACCCTGGAACTCTGATCACCTTTTTTCCATGGAACCAGGCTCCCAAGGGGAGTAAAGGGACCGGGGAGGTAAGTGAGACCAGCTATGCGATCCCAATGGATGCTTTGGATTATTGGCAGGATCGTTTGCATCAGCAGAATGTGCCATTTACTGGCCCCGTTTCGGTCTTTGATGAGCAGGTGATCACCTTTAAAGATCCCGATGATCTGGTGATCCGTTTGATCGCGAAGGCAGGTGTAGAGCAGCGCCAGGGGTGGATTGATGGTCCAATTCCTGATCAATACGCGATCCGGGGAATTCATGGTGTGACGCTCACCGTTGCCGATCCCGCTGGTACTGATTTGATGCTATCTGAAGTTTTAGGTTTCCAGAAAAGGGATCAATTCAAGGAGCGCACTCGCTACGCGATCGGCGAAAACGAGGCCCAAAGCCTGATCGAAGTGCAAGGCCTACCTGGTGTGAATCGGGGGCGGATCGCCGTGGGAAGCGTCCATCATGTCGCCTGGAGAACGCCTACCGATGAGGATCAGATACAGTGGCGCGAGCGGCTGATCCAGTTGCGTAGAGATGTCACGCCGGTCCTGGATCGCAACTACTTTCACTCCATCTACTTCCACGAGCCGGGTGGAATCCTCTTCGAGATCGCGACCGATCCGCCAGGATTCACTGTTGATGAGCCCCTAAAAGAGTTGGGTACTCATCTGATGTTACCAGCATGGTTAGAGGAGCAGAGATCGGTACTGGAGAAGACTTTGCAGCCGCTCCATCTACCCTACGGAGAGGTAAAATAATGGCGACCAATAAGCTACACTATATTCATCATTTTGAGCAAGCCAGTACACCGGGATTACCCACGCTTCTGCTGTTGCATGGGACTGGTGGCGATGAGCAGGATCTGTTGAGCCTGGGCCGAATGCTGGCACCGGGCGCGGCTCTGCTCAGTCCACGGGGCAATGTCTTGGAACAGGGCATGCCGCGCTTCTTCCGAAGGATCGCCGAGGGCGTCTTCGATATCGAGGATCTGCACAAGCGTACTGGTGAGCTGAAAACTTTCATTGAAGAAGCCAGCGCAGAGTACGAAATTGATCCAAAAAAAATCGTGGCCGTTGGCTTCTCCAATGGCGCGAACATCGCCGCAAGCCTCCTGCTCAGCTATCCAGATGTGCTGGCTGGGGGGGCCCTGTTGCATCCCAGGGTCCCCTTTCAGCCAGAAGAAAAGATTGATCTGAAGAGTAAGCCAATCTTCATCGGGGCCGGCCGAACTGACATGCTTGCGCCCGAGCGTGAGACGATCGCGCTTCAGAAAATCCTGAAGGATGCGAGAGCCGATGTTACCGTAGCGTGGCAGAACGGTGGGCACAGCATTGGAATAGAAGAGGTGCGGGCCGCCCAGAATTGGATGCGCCAGCGCCACTTCGCGTAAGAGCAATATGGTTGTATAGGGAAGCATTTGAGGCTCTGTTGGGAAAAGGGGAAACGCCCTTGAGGTGCGGGAGGAGCGCTTCGCGAAGCGTGCGCCATATTGAGGGGACGCAGAATCTCCC
>CAXTTV010000166.1:0-11032 GCA_964247295.1 uncultured Ktedonobacteraceae bacterium
GACTTGAAGCCGAGAATCAGCTTCATGGCCCGGAGATCCAGATGACCCGCGTCACTGCCCACTCCAGTCTCTCTGTTTTCTCAGGACCAATATTCCAGCCCGCCTCACTTGTAGATTTTATTGAGCGTCATCGCGAGACAGATCTTGGGATCGCGACCATCAGTCAGATCGAGCTGGTTCGCTATGAGCGCACAGATCACGAGGTTAAAGTCTTTTCATTGGCGCAGATATAAATAAATCTATCACACACTGCATCGATATTACCTTTCAGTCACTAACAGAGGTTCTAGTACGTGTCTATTTAAAGGTCTCATTCTTAAACTAATGCCTTAATGTTCAATCATCACAAAGGAAAATCTGTTATGGCTTTAGATCCTGAACAATTGGATCAATGGCGAAATGATGTGGTAATAGGCTCAAAATGGTCGCGTCGCCGCGATGTCCCTCTTGCCATTCTCGCGTGGATCGCGGTTGCTTTCATTACACTTATGGCTCTAGGCTATATCGCTCGATCGCTATTAATTCTGGCGATTGCCGCGCTACTCGCCTATGCGATGACACCAGCGGTCAAGGCTTTTCAACGTATCTTCCCTCGCCCCTTCGCGATTGCGGCTGTATATCTGATTGTGCTCGCGGGTCTGGGCACACTCATTTACTTAATCATTAATACCTCTGTTGATCAGGTTTCGTCTTTAGCAAAATATATCCAGCAATTGACTACACCAGCGGGCTTGAAGCAAATCTCACCTTTGATTGCTACCCTTCAACGTTTCGGCATCTCTCAAGCCCAGATTGAGCAGGTTGGCAATGCTGCCTTTACGCAGATCGAAAGGGTTGCTACTGATGCTGTCCCTCTGTTGACTGGCTTCTTTAATTTCCTGCTGGATATTATTCTCGTGGGAGTTATCAGCATCTACTTTTTGCTTGATGGTAGTCGTCTGGTTAGCTGGCTCCGACGCAATATGCCCTCGTCTCAAAGGACACGCACTAATTTTCTGCTGAATACACTTCAGCGCGTGGTTGGTGGCTATATCCGTGGACAATTTATTCTAGCGGTCTTGATTGGAGTAATGGTTGGCATTGGTATGGCAATTTTCCGTGTTCCTTATGCGGAACTGCTGGGTGTTATGGCCTTTGTGCTGGAGTTTATTCCGGTACTGGGTACGATTACCTCGGGTGGCATTTGTGTACTGATTGCCTTAACACAGGGCTGGATCACGGCTCTGCTGGTCCTGGGATACTTTATTATAGTGCATATCTTTGAGGGCGATATCGTTGGGCCGCGCGTGGTTGGGCATGCGGTCGGCCTGCATCCAATTCTCTCGCTCGCGGCTCTTGTCGCTGGCTCTGAACTTTTCGGCATCTGGGGTGCGGTGTTCGCTTCCGCTCTTACAAAGGCTGCGGCTTCGGCGGTGGATGCCGTCAATAAACCGGAGGGCACAACAGATCCCCCGATACTGGCAGATGATGCTGACAGGCTGGAGAGTGATGAGGGCTCGACAACGGTGAACTTAGCCACTGGCGCACGCGAAAACGGGACCCCGACATAAAAAAGCTGCCCGAGCTGGTAGTGAGATTTAGGTATCTATCTCACTACCCATATCCCGATGTAAATGTGGAATATTACAGGTATTGGTTTGCTAATACCTGTAGTTTTTTTTGAAACTCTTGCTCCAGCACTTTTTTTCTATCTTCCATTAAACAACTGTAGCGGACACCGTTTAAAAGAATCTGGTTAATTGTCGCTATACCTAGTCCAAAGGCGCTATGTAATAGTTCTACCTCATGTGCCTGATCCGTGTTAAATAGCGGTGGGTCATCCGAGTTGATGGTAATGGGAATCCCGGCTGCTAACAGACGCAAGAGAGGATGCTGCTGATAATCTGGATAGACACCTAGACAAATATTGCTGGTTGGACAGATCTCTAATGGGATCTGCTTCTCAGCTAGAAATGCCACCAGTTCAGGGTCCTCGATTGAACGCACTCCATGCCCGATTCTCTCTGCTTTTAACTCTCGGACCGCTCCCCAGACGCTCTCAGATCCAAGGGTCTCACCGGCATGCGGAATGCTGTGCAGTCCATACTCCAGACCACGCTCAAACCAGCGGGTAAACAGCTCGGGAGGATAGCCGACCTCGTATCCTCCCAGACCTAAAGCAACAACGCCATCCTGCATACCCTCACGCGCTACTTGAACTGTATAATCGGCCCGCTTCCCAGGCTCCTCGAAGGAATCTCGGACGATATCAAAAATCCAATTAATCTCTACACCAAAGTCACGCTGGGCCCTCTCCCTACCCTTTGTCAGGCCAGTAAAATAGACATCAAAGGGAATACCCTTGGAGAAGGCGTGAGTGCAGGCGGAAAAGGTAGCTTCAGCGTAGCGGATACCCTGCCGGGCCATCGACTCACCAAACTCATAGGCGATAAGTTCGTAATCCTTAGCCTTCTGAATACAGCGTGAGCAGGTAAAAAAGATCTCAACAAAGTGTGGAAAGTCCCGAAAACGAAACCACTCGCGTAATTCCTCGACTGTCTGCGCTGGCAAAGCAACGTTATTGCGCTTCGCCAGCTCCATCAAGGTCTCAGGGCGGATCGCCCCCTCCAGGTGGACATGCAGTTCCGCCTTAGGAGCGGCCTGCAAATACTGCTCGATCGACATCCCTATCCTCTTTCTACTCTCAACAGCAACCATAAAGATATTTTGTCATAAAAAAAGAGAGGCCGGGATTACCAGCATCTCTCTCGTCGATTCTATACTGTGATTACGGCAGGGTCAGGATCTCCGGGGCCCCATCGGTAATCGCTAAGGTATGCTCAAATTGGGCCGAACGCTTACCATCGGCGGTGACAATCGTCCAGTGATCTGGCAGTAGCTTTGTCTGATAAACACCCTCGTTGATCATCGGTTCAATTGTGAAAACCATTCCCCTTTTGATTAGCAAACCGGTTCCCGGCTTACCGTAGTGCAGGACCTGGGGATCTTCATGCAGCGAACGCCCAACTCCATGACCAACGAGATCACGCACAACTGAGAAGCCATTCGCTTCCGCATGACTTTGAATCGCCGCTCCAATATCTCCCAGGCGGTTATTAGCTCTGGCCTGCTCAATTCCTAACTCGGTGCATTTTAGTGTTACGTCAAGCAAATTCTGGGTTTCCACGTCGATTTTTCCAACTGGATAGGTGACACAGGAGTCTCCAACCCAGCCATGGTAGAGAACACCAATGTCTACACCAATAATGTCCCCGTCCCGCAAGACGTTTTTGGTGCTAGGAATACCATGGCAGATAACTTCATTGACCGCAGAACAAATAGTCCCAGGAAATGGCGGAACAACAACTTTACCACGCTCAGTCCGGGCTCCATACCCTTTATAAATCGGCGTTGCCCCTTTCGAGCGGATATACTCCTCGGCGATCTTGTCCAGCTCCTCGGTGCTCACACCTGGCTTCACATGGGGGCGCAACACTTCAAAAGTCTGTGCTACCAATCGACCAGCCTCACGAAGATGAGCGATCTCCTGCTGCGATTTCAACATTACCGCCATATTCTTCCCTCTTTCCTCTTGAAAAACACTCTCACAAAATATCTTTCGCCACTATATAAATCTGGAAGACGAAAGCCTCCATTATTTAATGAATACGTCGATGTGATACGAGCGGCACCAGATCTTTGCTCTCTTGTATATGCCATTGGAGTAGATCACTGGTAGTTACTGGGAAATAGACACTAAAATAATTCAAAAGCTGATCGATCGTTGCATAATCGATCCGCTGGCTACGGCTGGCATTCAGGGATGCCAGTACGCTTAATGAAACGCCGCTCTCATTCGCCAGACGACGTAAGCTTAACGGTGGATGCCCTCTTCTGGCTCTTTCCACATTTGCTCTGGCTATTAAAAGGGGCAGCTTACATTTAATTGTCACTATCAGCCCTCCCAGATCCTTTGTCTCACCATCGTTCACTTTTTAAAGAATAACATCTTTTGTTGTCCCATGTCAATACAATGTGGTTTCTTCTCAGAACAAACTGGAAACCGCGCGGCTCCGTCTGACCCCACTAGATGAAGGGAATGGCGAGGTGAAAGAACCCCGATGCTTTCGGCAGATTAACCACCGCGCTACGTCTTCCCCCAAAGGAGAACTTCTCCGATAAGCATACCAAATTCACCAACAAAGTCGCTTGCGAGTCCTTTGGAGGAAAAAGAAGAAGAGGTTCCTGTGCATAGAGAGACTCGAATGGGGTAGATCCAAGATGACAGGAAAAGGAAACGCTCCTTGGTGGCGCGGTGCGCCAGAAACGAGACCCGAATTCAATTGTTAAAAGACATCACCTGCTTTCCTACGGCAGGTAAGCAATTATGCTCCACCACCCTTCCCAACAAAGCCACAGCTTCCGTATGTGGCCTGGATGCTCTACGAAAATACTTGAGGCACGGTTTCTTTCTTTTCCTAATAGAATAACCAGGGCTATTGACAGTTCTTAAACTTCTCATATATAATCGCCATATGGAAACATCGTTACCACATGACAACGTTATTACCACACATCGACAGGCTAAATCGTATGGGCAAGAGTTGCTGCGCCGCACTGTGCTTGAGGCTGCCAGCCACTTACTTGTGGAGCAGGGGCCCGCTGCCCTAACGGTTCGCAAGATCGCTCAGGAACTCGGGTGCTCTACAAAAATTATCTATACGATGTTCCAGGGAAAGGATGGTCTAAGTGATGCCCTCTATATTGATGGATGTGAGAGACTGCGCCTAACACTTGAAGCGGTTCCAGATGAGGAGAATACCGCCGCCCTCCTCTACCGACTCGGTCAAGCCTACTGGGATTTCGCCCTGGCAAATTCTAGTTACTATAAAGTGCTTTTCTGCGAGGCTATCCCCGGCTTCCAACCAAGCACGAATAGTATCCATATGGCTGGAGGAGCTTTCGTTCGTCTGCTAAGGGTTCTGGAAAGAGCACAAGAGCGTGGCGAGTTGTTTGAGACCGATCCATGGATCGCGGCTAAAATTCTGGGTGCCAGCGCTCATGGCGTTGTTAGCCTGCTACTATTGGGTCATCTAGAGAAAGATTTGGCGCGCATGGTGTTTCAACAAACGATTCAGATTACAATCAACTCTTTGATCAATGTAGATGCAGGCTTACATTAATTTTTCAGCCATACATCAACATTTTTTGCTGGAAACAGTGTTACCTTAAAGAAATATTGTTTTTCATTTTGGATATAGGAGGATAAAGGTGTTTTATTATACTGGAAAAACTGCTCTGATCACGGGAGCCTCTTCTGGGATCGGCGCGCGGTTTGCCTCTGATCTTGCGGCTCGCAAAACTAATTTGATCCTGGTTGCCCGTAGAGAGGAGAAGTTACGCGCGATGGCGGAAGAGCTCACTCAGCGGGAGGGTATCAAGGTTGAGGTTATCTCTGCCGATCTGGGCAAAGAGTTGAGCGGCCAGCAACTTTATGAGGAGGTGGAGCGGCGCGGCCTTCAAGTAGATATTTTAGTGAACAATGCTGGCTTCGGGACGGCTGGACATTTTGATGAAATCTCGCCCGAGCGCGAAAACCAGGAAGTGATGCTTAATGTCGCGGCTCTGGTAAATATGACGCATGCCTTTCTACCTGCAATGGCAACCCACCATGATGGTGCGATCATCAATGTGGCTTCAACGGCGGCCTTCCAACCGCTCCCATACATGGCGGTCTACGGCGCGTCAAAAGCTTTTGTGCTCTCTTTCACGCTGGCGATCGCCGAAGAGTTTCGCTCGCGCGGCGTGCGCATCCAGGCCCTTTGTCCCGGAACGACTGAGACTAGTTTCTTTGACTCAATGGAATCGGAAGAGGCTAAAATTGGGGTGGTTCGCACGGTGGAGCAGGTGGTGGCAACCAGCCTGAAAGCGTTGGAGAATAATCGTAGCCTGGTTGTCGATGGACAATGGAACACACTTCAGACCGGGCTGGCTCAGGTTCTGCCCCTGACGGTCTCCGCAAAGATATCGAAACAGGTTATGAAAGTTTCTCACTAATTATTACATAAGGTCGCTTCAAAAACGTCTGTTGGAGCGCTCCTTGTTTGCCAATGTTGATGAAGATAGCGTACCATGTAGAGAAAGTCTTTGTTTTTAAGGATCGCTAACTATGCCTGGAACGCGTCTTCATCGCTCATCTCTGCCTGGTGCTCATAGCCTTGTGACCGCTCTCTTTATCGATGCTCTCGGTAGCGGCCTGTTTATACCATTTTCGTTGCTCTATTTCCAGGTGGTTTCCAGGCTCCCTCTTCAACAGATAGGTCTGGCTCTGAGCCTCGCGACGCTGTTGACCCTGCCAATGACTCCAATTACCGGCTTTCTAGCGGATCGCTTTGGCTCACAACGCATTATTGTTGGAGCGCAACTGCTGGAGGCTCTGGCCTATACTGGTTATCTTTTTGTCAATTCTTTTCCTACACTCCTGCTCACGGCGCTCCTGGCGACGGGAGGTATTCGCGTCTTCTGGGTAGCCTTCCCGACGTTTATCGCGGAAAATGCACCCACTGGCGAGAAGGATCGCTGGTACGGCTTGACCGCCGCAGCTCAGAATGGAGGCGTTGCTCTAGGTGGAGTTTTGGCCGGTCTGGCGATTAGTCTCAATGGTCCGGAAGGCTACCAACTGCTGGTAATCGCTGATGTTATCAGTTTTCTGATTGCCGGGCTGCTCATTCTCCGTCTACCCCACACCAGGAAGACCAGGAATGAAACGATGATTTTGACTGGCGGCTATCTTACTGTGCTGAAGGATCTACCCTTTATAGGAATTGTTCTCTGCAATATTCCTTTTACGCTTGGCATTCTGATGTTGGAGGCTGGTCTGCCTGTCTATTTAATTTATAGCCTGCATCAACCGCCCTGGGTTGCCGGCTTCGCTCTCACTCTCAGTACAATAATGCTGGCTCTAGCCCAATCTACGACCACAAAACTGGTTGATCCTCTCCGTCGAACTCGCATTCTTATTCTGGCTGGACTAATGCTGATTATAGGATGCACATTTCTGATGCTGACTACGGTCCTTCCCACATTTCTGGTTCTGGCCATTTTATTCTGCGCGATTGTCGGCTACACCGCTGCGGAACTGCTCCAGGGCCCAACCATCAGTACGCTGGTGGCGGAGGCTGGATCGGCTCCTCTTCAGGGCCGCTATATCGCGGCCTATCAGCTTTTTGGGTGGGGAGTAAGCGCTGCTCTGGCTCCCGGCCTATTTACATCTCTCTTTAGTTTAGGACCAATCTATCCCTGGTTAACACTGGCTGGACTCTCGCTGCTGGCAAGTATGGGCATTTTATTACTTGAACCTCACCTTCCTATGAGAGCAGTTATGAAAAGCAGAAAAACTCAATAAAAAATTGTGTCTTTCTCAGGTTTTCCTACGTGCTTCTAGCGATGCTAAGTTTGCTTAGATTCGCCAGCTAGTAGCGCTACCAGTTTGAGGGCCCCCGAATGCCGGCACCATGCCGCCTGCATTGGATCAGGCTGACGCCCTCTGGAGCCTCCCAGTTATAACCGGGCATCCGTAGCCGGCCTGGCAGGCAGGCAGGACAAACGGCTGCCGCTCCACAACAATGGCAGACATACCAGCCCTGAGCTGTTGAGTTTACCCAGATATGAAACCAATCCTGTCCGGGATACCGTTGCCCCAACTCCTCACAATCATGCTTCTGGCTCATACATTACATTTCTTCTCAAAATACGTTTTTTGATGAACACGAGCCATAGCATACTCCTGTTCTAACAATAGATCAAGATGGCCAGTATAGCAAATCATTCTCAACTATTAGTGTAAAAAATGTTTGTTTAGACAGTCAACCCGTCATAGGCGATTTCATAACCATGGCGGGCGGCGATCTCTACCATCTGGGGATGCGGTGGGACGGTCTCGGGCGAGAAGTGGGTGGCAAAGATCCGCGCTTCTTTAGAAAGCAGTTCCTCTGCTCGCATGCGCGCTATCTGTTCTCGGAACCGCCGGGGATTCAGATGCTCGGCCTCCAAAGTATCGATCCCGTAGGTGTGATCCAACACAACAAGATCGAAGCGCAGATGCCTCTGATGGCATGCCTTCCAGGTCTCTTCAGGCAAGGCTGCGGTGTCGGTCCCGTAAAAGATGGTCCGCCCCTCCCCTTCGATCACGTATAACAATGGCTCTACAGCTTGATCATGGTTGGCCGCCAGAGCGGTTACTCTATAAGGGCCAACATCGAAGGTCTGAAAAGCCTGTATCCGGTGCAGATCCATATGGAGCCAATCCCCGGCACGAGGATCAAGGTCGCCATCGCTATTCACGTCTATGCCTAGCAATTGGGCAAGTTGCCCAAGCGTTCCAGTTGAAGCGTACATTTGTAGGCGTGGGACACCAACCACACCCCAATCGGGATTTCGCGAGAGCAGCAAGCTAGTATCCAGGTGATCGGCATGCGGATGGGTCTGCAAACAATAACGCACGTGTGTAAGTGGGCGATTGTGCAGAACTGAGGCAGTCATGATATCGGGACCAAAGTCGATCAAGAGATCATCGTTTATGAGGGCCGATGCGCGCTTTCTCAGGCTGCGGCCACCCAAAATTCTGGCCTGCTCGCAGTGATTACAGCGGCAGAAGGCATTAGGATACCCTCCGGCGGCGGCGGTCCCCAGAAAGGTCAGATCCATGCTCGCTACTCTTTCTTATCAGGCCTGATACTTTTCGAGGAGCAATCCTTGCTGTTGCGTTAGCGCGATGGCCTCGGCCCTTGATTGCACTCCCAATTTCCCATAGATACTGCTAATATGTGTCTCTACGGTCTTGATTGAGATGGAGAGCCGCTGAGCAATCTCATGATTGCGGGTCCCCTGAACAACCAGCCTTAACATCTCGATTTCGCGCTGCGTTAAGGGCTCCAGCAAAATCGAAGGAGTCTCATGGTCTTGCTCTACCAACATTCGTACATCGGGAGCTAGACTCTGCCGACCCCGCGCGACATCGTGAACCGCCTGACGGATCTCGCTTGCTCTCGCGCTCTTCAACCAGTACCCTTTAACCCCATAGCGCAACATCGCATGCACGTATGCTGGCTGATCATAAGCAGTTAATACCAAAATGGTGGGACGCTTCAGGGTAGCCTCGACTGAAAGCATCGCCTGTGCGGCCTCAAAACCGTGCATCCCTTTTAGAGCAATATCCAGGACTACCACATCCGGCTGTAAACGCTTTACGGCCTCGACGGCCTCCAGACCATCCTGAGCCTCACCGACTACCCGCAGACCAGCATCCTCCTCTAGTAAGCGGCGCGTCCCCTCACGCATCAGGGCATGATCATCCACTAAAAGAATTGAGATGCCCTCATGTGCCGGTTCAAATCTATCAGACTGTTGCATGTATTGCCCTCTCTCTCAACGGTAAAGCATCTTCTCCACGATGCGGCCAGACAGCCCTGACTGCTACTCCTCGACCCAGGCTACTTCTCAGTTGAATTTTTCCGCCAATGAGCCCCATACGTTCGTGCATCCCAATTAAGCCCAGGCGTTCTGCCTGTAGGCCAGAACGTTGAAAACCACGCCCATTATCACAGATGAGCAGGGAACACGACCCCGACTCGGACCGATGCAGCCGGATCGTAATCTGGCTGGCCCTAGCATGCTTGAGAATATTCGCCAGGGCTTCTTGCATAATACGATAAAGAGTGAGCTCAACAT
Organism: uncultured Ktedonobacteraceae bacterium; assembly: GCA_964247295.1. Classification (GTDB taxonomy): domain Bacteria; phylum Chloroflexota; class Ktedonobacteria; order Ktedonobacterales; family Ktedonobacteraceae; genus CAXTTV01. The sequence goes on from CAXTTV010000166.1 coordinate 9,709, forward strand.
CTGGTGTCTGACGCTGCCCACGAACACCTTTCTGAATGAAATGTACATCTACCTTTCCGCGTTGTTCTGTGTCCTGAGCCAGCCAGCTCAGCGCCTCCTCTAATCCTAACTCGTCCAATAATGGAGGCCGCAGTTCCAGACAGGTATGCCGTAAACTACTCACGATTGAACGAGCTACAGGCATTGCCTCAGCTACCTCAATCATTGAACTGGCGTCCGAAAGCTGTCGCACCAGCAACATTGCCTGCTGTAAAGCCTCATCGTGCAACTCTAAAGCCAGATGCCGTCGCTCCTCTTCCTGCGCGGTCATCACCCTGTGATTGAGCGCGCTCAGTTTCTGAGCATCTGATCTGGCCCGGTTCAGGTATCGGCTATTCACTTCAAGCACTGAAAGCTGAGCTACAAGCGTCCCCAGAAAGCTCAGATCCTGACGGCTATAGGGCTCAAGATTAAATTTCGGACCGACACACAGGAAACCACTTAATTCATCCCCTCGATACAATCCAAAGAGCAGAATCCCATCTAGCATTAAAGGCTCAGCATTGGGAGCGTTAGGATGTGTTAATGCCAGTTGTGCCACGCCAATCAGTCGACTCACTTCCAGGGAGGCCGCCTCTGGTTTCTGTCGATAGATCTGCCAGCTCAACCCTTCCATTGGCGCAAAGGAATTGTTCCGATGCTCTTCTCTTACTAATAGGGCTATATCTGAGGTATTGAGCAGGGCTGCGAGCCGGGGCAGAATATACGCGCTGATCTGCTCCAGCCCCTGCAACCTTGTCACGGCTGCACTCAATTCACGCAATGAACGGTTGTACTGGTAAAAGTCGTGGTAGAGCACCTGATCTCCTACATCTCTGACTTTGCTCCAGGTCAGGGGAAACAGGCAGAAGCAGAGGATCAGAACCCCCGCATAGACGTAATCGCGCATATCCGATTTTAAGAAACCACTGCTATCCAGTCCATTGAAAAGCAGTAAGCAGGGAAAAATGAAAATGCTTGCCAGCAAAAGCCAGAGCAACAGGCGCATCACCTGCCGGCTGATCAGGCTGGTTGTCCCAAGCAATTGACGCCGGAACATCGCATAGTCGCAGGCGATCGGTAAGACGGCCAGCGGCACCAGTAGTAAGCGGGCAGAACTCTCACCCCAGATGCCCTTGAAATTCACCACCCCCAGGCTTAAAACCAGTGGAAGCAGGAGAAAAGCCATGCCAACTACTACCATTCGGGCCAGGTGCCGCTCACTCCGGTCCAACGATCGCACCCCCCATAACAAGACACAGAGTAAGACGATCACACAGGCGATGTTATAGAGAAACGTTGATAA
>CAXTTV010000167.1:0-10942 GCA_964247295.1 uncultured Ktedonobacteraceae bacterium
TCGCTGACCCTGACTACACGCACCATCTCACGCACATCATGGACCCGGACGATATCTACGCCTTGTTGGATTCCTAAAGCGACGGTTGCGGCAGTTCCTTCAATCCGCTCCCCAGGAGGGACACCACCCAACACCTGACCAATAGTAGATTTACGTGAACTTCCCAACAGGATCGGCCTGCCAAGGGCTCGAAGCTCTCCTAAGCGATGCAGCATCTCTACATTTTCATCTGTATCTAGCCCAAAACCCATACCAGGATCAATAATCAGATGCTCCCAGGCAATGCCCGCTTCTAAAGCCATGTCGATACTCCGGGCCAGAAAGCGTACAATGTCGCTGAGAACCTCTCTTCGTTGGGTTCCGCGCATATTTGCCATAAGCACGATTGGCACGCTTCGTTCGGCTGCCAGACGCAGAACCGCTGGATCTTTTTGCCCACCCCAGATGTCGTTGATTAAGCTGGCTCCCGCATCAAGCGCCGCCCTGGCTACCTCTGACTTATAGGTATCGACAGAAATAATGATCTCTTTGGGGAGAGTCTCGACCAGGGCGCGCACGACGGGTATAACTCGCTGAAGCTCCTGATCAATTGAAATACTTTCAAAGTTGGGACGCGTCGATTCACCACCAATGTCAATGAGCTTCGCTCCTTCAGAAACAAAACTTTGGGCCTGCTCTACAGCCCTCTGAACCATCTCATTGGCATGTATATCTTCTAACACTATACCGTCGCCTGAGAATGAGTCGGGAGTTACATTAATAATTCCCATTACATAGGTTTGCGCTCCCCACTCTAACTGGTGCCGCTCCCAGACCGTCGCTGCTAATCTCGCTGCCATGTTTCAATATCCTCGGTATAGCCCTTTTTCTATTTATAATAGTTCCAAAAAACAGAGTGTGTCATAGCGTTTTCTTGCATTCTATCACTTGCTTACTCACGCCATTACTCGCTTTCTGGTTTTGTGAGGGAATGACAGCCTCACAGGATGGACTACCGGCTTGTGGCTTTTCCCATCCTCTACCCCCTCGCACTTAAAGGCATCAGGGGCTACTTTTCTGATAATATTGCCAGAACCATTGCAATCGGCATGGATAAGCGTGCCATCGGCTGCACGGTACAATCCACGCCTAATCCGCTTGCCGCTAAACGTTGGCTTCTCTGTACGATTGGGATCATAGACCGGCATCTCATCACGATCAAGGAAACTGGCCTGACTGGTATAAGACTCTTCGGTGATAATAACATGAATGCCTGCCAGCTCTGCTTTATAGGTGAGCATAGAAATGAACCGCGCATGAGGAATCCCAACAAATTGCTGGTTTGTCCGCTTACCCAGATTCGCCTCTTGCTTCCATCCATTATTCTTGCCAATTACTAGTGTCCCAATCCCATGAGCAATCACGTCATCGACGATCCATCTGGATGCGGCATGCAGGTAATGGTTTATACGCCGATTGCGTTTCATTGCTAAGCGCTCCAGGCGCTTTGTGGTTCCTGGATGCCCAAGTTTGCTAGGTTGAATAAGCCCGTGCTTTAAACCTGGTATTCTCCTTTGTGCTTGACGAATGGCCCTCCTCCCACTATGCTAGCGAGTATGGAGAGGCTAATGCTGTAAAAGTGGCGAGACTCTCTACCTGCCTGCGTCTTGCACACGTGGGCTTTTTCACTCTAAGCACTACTAACAGGATGATAACGCATTATTGGATATTAATCAATGGCTTTTTGGACACTTTATAGGCATTTGTTGACGACTATTTAAATTAATGTTACTCTGTAATCAAGCAGTTAATAATATTTATGTAGCGCGTTCGAGGGAGAAATCAAAATATATGGAGGAAAAAGAGTACTTCACTTATGAAGAAACAATGAGATATTTAGGCTGCAAGCGCAGCACACTTTATACGCTTCTTACAGATTTACATATTCCCTCTCATAAGTTCAAATATGATAAAAGGAGATATATTGCTCTTGCCGACGTAAAACGTATGAAAGAGGTAAGAGAAAAACCATGGATAGCAGATTCCTCTAAGGAAAACACTGATACCCAATGATTTTGAAAACCGCCATTAGTTACTATAAAATCTACAAAGTGCTGGGTTTTCAAAATCATCAATGTTATACTAGGCAGAGAAAATAGAGTCCAATTACTCAGGTTAATCACGAAATCAAAACGATTCCTTGACACTCCTGTTGAAGTCTTTTCTCTATTCTTATCCCTATGTGAGGTTTTATACAATGAGAAATCCTATTGCTGATACTGTTGGTCGGCGACAGGTTATTCGTCCCACTCGCCAATGCCATGAGTGCGATGAAGAAGCTCTCGGTCGCTGCCCCGAATGTCGCCAGGGCCTTTGTCAAGATCATTTCCCTAAACATCAGCACGCGCCTTGCGCGGAAAAACATATGCGCCAGTCTCAAGAGCAGGTTTGTTATGTATGTGGTACACAAGTTTATCCGGAACAATGGTCCATTTCTCGTACCTCTCATTTTATCGATCAGTTGAAGTGTAAGGGCTGCGGTCGCTATATCTGCGATGAACTTCATACTCAAAGAAAGGCTGATGATGTGGTTATTGTCCGCGAAGGTATGCGTGGACACCGTTATCAATACACGACCCGCTACTGTGATCTCTGTGCTCCCATCTCCAGGATCAATGGTATCCGTGGACTAACGAGCGCTCTGGTCGCGGTCGGGACGGTTGCGGCAGGGATCTTTTTCTACCTGCACCACTAATCTGTGAAAGAAGGGAATAGACAGGCCTGCAAGATCTATACATGCACGGCCTGTCTCTGTCGTTATGACGCTATCATTTACAATCCAAGCCGCTCTATCCCGTCATCAGACTCAGATTCAAGCGGCCCTTCAACAAGCAGTACAACATATGAGCCTCCTTGGAAACTCAACAAAAGTGGGAGATCTCCACCCATTCTATGGGCAAATGCAATATCATCTTGGTTGGGTCGATACATCGTTTCAACCCACACCTGGCAATCCAGGCAAGCTCTTACGTCCCAATCTGCTTCTGCTCGCGTATGAGGCTGCTGGTGCCTGGGGTCAAGACGGGCTATCCGAACGGTATCTGGCACGCGCCCTTCCCGCCGCTGCGGCAATTGAGATTATTCACAATTTTACACTTGTCCACGATGATATTGAAGATGGAGATGAGGAACGCCGCCACCGCCCTACACTCTGGAAACACTGGGGGGTTCCTCAGGCCATTAATACGGGCGATGGCATGTTCGCTCTTGGCCGCCTGACACTCTGGCGAGTATTGGATAAGGGAGTCGATCCAACAATCGCGGTCCGTCTGGGAGCTCTACTTGATATGGCCTGCCTGATCCTCGCCGAGGGCCAATATCTGGATATCAGCTTTGAGCAACGTCTGGACATCTCAGTTTCAATGTATATCGACATGATTACACTTAAAACTGCTGCTCTCATGGGGGGTGCGGCTGAGATGGGGGCGCTACGGGGGTCACGCGATGAAGAGATAATGAATCGCTTGCGCGCTTTTGGCTATGCTCTGGGGATCGCGTTTCAGGTCCGCGATGATCTCCTGGGGGTCTGGGAAACTGCCGAGCTGGGAAAATCGCACGCCGGCGATGTCTATCGTCGAAAAAAAAGTTTGCCCATCCTCCATGCACTAGAACACGCCGACCAGGAGGATCAGCAGCAGCTTCGGACAATCTATCAACAGACGAAGCCAGTCACAGCGATACAAGTTGAACAGATTCTGGCAATCTTTGAACGCACACAGACGCGAGATTACTGCCGGATGTTTCTGGCGGAGCAATGTCGACTGGCTCAAACAGCCCTGAACGATGTTCCCCGCTCCAATAGTCTGGTCGCGGAACGGGCTTTGAAAGATATGTATACGCTGCTAGCTTTTGTAGAATCCGCCACCAGGGACTAATTAATATCCCAGATGGTGATAAAGTTACCTGTAGCCACCGCCAATTGTCTGGCTACAGGTGACCAGCTCACGAGCCGCACCACTCCCTGAAATTGCTGTTTGAACATCGGGTTCTGGCTCTGCCCCGGCTGCCAAATAATCAATTGCCCATCCTCGGTACCGGCAGCAAGCAATTCACCATCACTAGACCAGGCCACGCTCCGCACTGCCTTCCCCTGCGTCTGCAATTTCTTAGGCATATCGACACAGCCACCATTGTTACCCGTCTGCTGACAGGTCAGCCCATTCCAGATCCGCACAATCCCATCATCCTCACCTATAGCCAATTGGTTCCCCTGAGGCGACCAGGCCAGAGCTTGAGCCGGCTGCTGCATATCTTGAAAGAAGCCATGCACTTCCTGCGCATTCGTACCATTCCACACGCGAACCACCCCACCAGCAGAAGCCGTGGAGATCGTCTGTCCATCACTGGCGATCCCCGCAATATTGATCGCGGTGTTGTGCTTCAAGAATGTCGTCTGTACAACCAGGTTGATAGGATTCCAGACAATCGCCTTCATGTCCGCACCCGCACTAACCACTAACTGCGGGTTCTGCTTTGACCAAGCGACACTGTTTACGGTCCCTGTATGCTGTTTATTGGCTTGCAAAAGCATCGCTCCTGTCTGCCCATTCAAAACCGCTACCTGGGTCCCCGACCCCATCAGAAGGCGCTGATTATCTGGCGACCAGGCAATGCCACGAACGGGGTTCGCGAACTGGTGCATAAACTGAATATTACCATTTGCGGCATTCCAGGCCAATAGCTGATTATCCAGGCCTCCGCTTGCTAGCATCGCTCCATTAGATTGCCAACTCAAAGACCGTACAGGCTGGGTGTGACCGGCAAACTGAAACCTCATCTTCGCCTGCAACATCGCCGGCTTTTGCTGCGGCAACTGCTGATTGTTCTGATTTGGTTGATGCGTCGCCATAGAGGTAATCGGCGCGGTAACATTGAAATGCATAAATGAACGATAGGCAGCATACGCTCCCCCAGCCATTCCTGCTCCCACAACCGCCGCAGCAACTGCGAAAAATCCCCTCCTGCTCACACTACGTTTCTTCTTAGGAGCTTTCTGGATCTCAACACCGGGAAAAGACTTTACAGCATCCAGCTCCGCTAAGGGTTGAAGGGTTGAGATCGGTTTCTGGGGAATTGTAGTTGACGAATATCCACTGTTATCCACAAGGGTCGGCGAAGCATGAAAATCAGAATCGCCGGGTAGGAAAGGATCGGGTGTGGGTGGGATCAATGGCGCAACCTGAGATGATCTACTCATAGGGGTTACAGGAGGTTTAGAGATTGACGCTGCTGAAGCAGGTACAACAACCGAGTCCAGCCGCAAAACTGCGCCCGCTGGAATACCTGCCTCTTGTAGAGTCCTCTCTTCGGGAAGAATCTTTCTTGCGGCTGGATAGGTCAATGCATAAAAAAGTGGGTTCCCAAATATGTCGGTCTGCGGCAGCTTGAGCTCACTTACCAGAGCAGGTAATAGCGCTGCTATCGGTGCGTCAGTCGCTAACTCAACTGGGCGTACCATACCTGACGCATCTTCTTCTAACAGAATCTCAAGCGTCTTCATAAAAGTCCTGTCCCCCCCATGCTGATTATTTTGGCAGTATTTCTTAAAGCTGTATTTTGATGTTTAAAGTGTAGCATTTCCTGTTTGCCTGATCGCTTACATAAACCAAATGGGCTATAGCTCTCATAAAAATATATTCAAATCTGCTTATATAACGAAGTTATTTTTCTGTAAAAAGCGTTTCGGAGGATAGATGATACGCCGCATGCTTGCTATTTTTAGAGTTTTTCTTTGCATGTCTGGTACCCTTCTCCCCTGGTCAATCTCTGTTTCCACAAAAACAAAAGCAGCCAATAGTTCCACGGAAAAGACCACCCTAAATTTTCCAACAGTTGACCCTAATTATATCTACAACCAACTTTTCTATCTTTCTCTCCATTTTCAACATCGAGAGGCCGGCTTTGATAAAAACCTCCCCTCAAATAAAGAGGTGAAGTTGCCCAGGGTTGAGATTCCCTCTATGCCGATAGAGAAACATTCTACACTTCCTGCCCCCGATTCTTCCGGTGAAGCTATCAGCAATAAATGTATCAATAGCCTATTTTTCTGGGAAGACTGTCTGGCTATTGCCCTCATCTTTATCCTGTTAACAGGAGGAATATTCTTATTCTGGCAGCTATTTAAAAAGGTTTGACAATACAGTATCACAGATTCATAATAAGAACAGGAAATTTACCGTAAAGGATCACAGAACCATGCCAAGACCGATCTACGTGATTGGACACAAAAATTCAGACCTGGACTCAGTATGCTCCGCATATGCTTATGCAAAGCTATTAAATTTACAAGGTGAAGAGCAGGCTATCCCCGCCCGCAATGGGGAACTGAAACCAGAGATCCGCTTTGTGCTGGACCGCTATCAGGTTGAGGCTCCAGAGGCTATCGACGATCTCTATCTCCAGGTTCGCGATGTAATGCGTCGCGGGGTCATTAGCGCCCGCGTTGACCAGCCTCTACTAGAGGCCGGCCAGCTTCTACAAGAGCACAATCGCCGCTCTATGCCTGTTCTGGATGAAGAAGGCAAAGTTCACGGCATTATCGGCACAGAAGATTTCGCGAAACTCTTTTTCAATGACCTCGATCCCCGCGAGGTTAATCGCATTCCTCTCTACCGTGAAAATCTTGTGCGCGTCCTCAAGGGCCGGGTTCTGGTTGAGGGCCGCCGCAAACTGGGCAATCGCGTCCTGATTGGAGCGATGGATGCCGAGACAATGGTGGATTATATTGAACCAGGTTGTCTGATTGTGATGGGGGATCGGGAGGACGCACAGATCCGGGCGATTGAGGCCGGGGCCGCCGCTTTGATTATCACTGGCGATCTCCTGGTTTCCGAACGCACGCTGAAGGCCGCTCGCAAAAACGGTGTGCTGTTGATCAGCACGGGCCATCATACGTTTACTGTGGTCCGCCTGATTAATCTGAGTATCTGCACTTCTGATATTATGAATCGGGAGTTTGATTCCTGCCGACCTAATGATCTTATGAGTGAAGTCCAACATACCCTGGCACGCCGCCGTTCGCTTCCAGTTGTGGATGACAATGGCAAGCTAGTCGGCTATATCTCCCGATCTGATATGTTGAACGCTCGCCCCAAGCGTGTGTTTCAGGTTGATCATAATGAACGCACTCAAGCGGTTGACGGGATTGAGGATGCTGAGTTACTGGGCATTATCGACCACCATCGCATCGCCGATGTGCATACAAACAAGCCGATTATGTTTCGGGCCGATCCTGTTGGATGCACAGGTACAATTATTACCGCGCTTTATCATGAGGAGGAGATTGAGATCCCACGCGAGGTCGCGGGCCTGCTGCTCGCGGGTCTGCTCTACGATACCTTGATTCTCCGCTCACCTACCTGCACTCCAAAAGACGAGCGTGTCGCGGCAGAGCTGGCGGCGATCGCGGGCGAGGATATTGAGGAGTATGGCCAGGCAATTTTTGCCGCCGCTGCTACTGAGATTAATGAGCGTACCGCTGAAGAGCTGATCACTTCCGACTTTAAGGAGTTTTCCGTTCAGGGGACGACATTTGCTATTGGTACGGTGGAGACCGCCAGCCCGGCAACAATCGAGCAGCGCCGTATTGAGATCCTCGATACTATGCATCAACTGGTAAGTGAACGGGGTTACGCCTCACTACTCTTTATGATTGTGGATATTATCAATATGCGCTGTCATATGATGATCTACGGCGGTGAACAGGCGGCGGCGGATGTCTTTGGCTCACCTTTAGAGGTGGATGGACATTCTATTGAGGTTGAGGGTCTGGTCTCGCGAAAAAAGCAGGTTGTGCCTCTCCTCCCCCGCATTCAGCTTGCAATGGCGGAAGCCGGGATGGTGAATGTTTAATCTCTTTTGATGGCACTATGGGAATCGCCGAGGCTGCTCATAAAAAGCTTGCACTGGTGGTTCCCATCTTTTTATTGATTCGCAAAATGTCTTCCTCGTTTATTCTTTAAAGCTTTTTCCAAACCTGCCTCTTCAAATACGTTAAGTGCTCCCTCTGCTATTAAGTTTCATGGAGCCACACACCACTTTTCAGTCAGTTGCGACCGCTCCGGGTTTGTTTGTAGTTTTTAGAAAACCACTTCTTGCCTTTTGCCTCAGGGTGATACTATGTTTTCAGAAGATCCCTTGACACTCGTATCTTTACCTTAAAAAATTTAGCGATAAGGAGTAACACGGTTATGATTACTGAGATCGCGCTTTTTACGGCGCTCCCCGACAAGGAAGATGAGCTCGGACAGGCTATTCTGCGGGGTCTGGAGATTATTCGCCGGCAGCCCGGCTGCATCTCCGCAAAGGTTGAGCGCGGCATTGAGCGGCCCGATCAATATCTACTGACAAATGTCTGGACAACGCTCGAAGCTCATACGGTTGATTTTCGCGGTGGCCCTCTCTTTCCCCAATGGAGAGCTACAATCGCGAATCTTTTCCAGACCAATCCTGAAGTCTTTCATTACCAGGATCTTTCCACACAATCAGAATAGATATGTAAGAGAGATCCGCTCACGAAACAGGCTATTTTCTTTTTCTGGAGATATATTTTATGGATAATCAATTTCATGAGGACCAGGATAACGAGGCTCAGGAAGGGCTACCACTAAGTAATGTCTCTCTAAAGGAGACCGGTGGTAGTAAAGAGGAACAACTTGAACAATATGTCGCCGATCTTCGTCGCCAGATTGAGGACGCGAACTATCAATATTATGTCCAGAATAACCCTACACTGACCGATGCTGAATATGATCAGTTGATGCGCGAGCTTCAAAAATTGGAAGCAGAACACCCCGAGATTCAATCTCCAGATTCACCAACACAGCGAGTTGGAGCCGGCCCGGTCCAAGATGTGCCCCAACACTACCATCCGGTCCCGATGCTCAGTCTCGCTAATGCTCGTAGCGAGGAGGAACTCCAGGCCTGGCATAAACGCGCTCAAAATATTCTACCAGGGGCGACTTTTGAGTATGTCTGCGAACTTAAAATCGACGGCCTGGCGATGGCCCTGACCTATGAACATGGGCGGCTGACGATTGGCGCGTCACGCGGCGATGGGCTGGTCGGCGAAGATTGGACGCCCAATGTGCGCACGATTCGGACGATTCCCCAGAAGCTGCGCGGAAATCGCATTCCTGAACGGGTGGAGATCCGGGGTGAGATCTATATGTCTACGAAAAGCTTTGAGAAACTGAATACGCAGATGCAAAACGAAAAGCTTTTCGCGAATCCCCGCAATGCCGCCGCTGGCTCCCTCCGTCAGAAAGATCCCCGCATCACTTCCCTGCGCGCCCTCGACTTTTTCGGCTATCAGATCGGCTATATTCAAGGGATGGATGTCCAGAGCCAGTGGGAGACGTTGGAACTGATCCGTGAGTGGGGTTTTCCCGTTAATCCGAATATTCAGTTCGCGAAAGATCTGGAAGGGGTGATGAAGTTCTGTGAGAAGTGGGAGCAGGAACGCTTTAACCTGCCCTATGAGATCGACGGTGTGGTGATCAAGATCAATGATCTGGTGCAACAGCAGGAGATGGGCGTGGTTGCGCGAGATCCCCGCTGGGCGATTGCCTTCAAATATCCTCCTATCCAGGTCGCGACAAAGCTGCTGGATATCCGCATCAATATCGGGCGCACCGGCTCGGTTAATCCCTGGGCCCTGCTAGAACCAATCAATATTCGCGGCGTCACTGTCTCCAGGGCCTCTCTCCATAACGAGGGCGATGTCCAGCGACGCGATCTACGGATCGGCGATTGGGTGCTGGTCCAACGAGCTGGTGAGGTGATTCCGCAGGTTGTGAAACCGATCGTTGAGCGCCGTATAGGAGAGGAAGAGGTTTACCACATCCCGACCCACTGCCCCATCTGCGACACTCCAATCCAGAAAATCGAAGACGAGGCGATGGCTTACTGCCCAAACACGAACTGCCCGGCCCGGCTGGTTGAGAGCATTATTCACTTCACCTCAAAGGGCGCGATGGATCTGGAAACGATCGGCGAGAAGATGAGCGAGCAATTGGTCACCACTGGCTATATCAAAGATGTCTCCGACTTCTACAATCTAACACGAGACCAGCTCCTGGCTCTGGAAGGGATCAAAGAGAAAAGCGCCGATAATATGCTGAAGGCGATTGAGGATAGCAAAGGGCGCTCGTTCGCGCGCCTGCTTTTCGCGATCAACATCCGCTATGTCGGAGAGAAGACCGCGCAGATCCTGGCTCGCGATTTTGAACATATCGACGCCTTACTTCAGGCCAGTGAAGAAGACATCATCAAGCTAGAGGGGATTGGTCCTAAAGTCGGGCACAGCGTCTACACCTGGTTCCAGGTAGAGCAGAACCGCGATCTCATAGAGCGCCTCCGCAAGGCCGGCGTCAATATGCGCGAGGAAAGGCAGGAGGTCAGTGGTCCTCTGGTTGGACAAAGCTTTATACTTACCGGTCGCCTGGAGAGCATGTCTCGCCCGGTCGCGGAGGAAGCCCTGAAGGGACTTGGTGGGACCATCGCTTCCAGCGTCAGTAAAAAGCTCTCACACCTGATCGTTGGAGAAGACGCTGGCTCTAAACTGACAAAAGCTCAGAAGGCAGGCGTCCCCATCCATAATGAGCAGTGGCTGATCGAGCTGTTCAAAGAGCATAACGTCTCGCTGTAAGCAAAAAACAGGGGAGAGAGCAATCTCTCTCCCCTGCCCGAACATTTTCTAGAAGCTAGATATACTTCATCTCAACAAAACGTCCGCGTAGCGCGTGAACGCCATCCTTCACATTTTTGCCTCGAATAGCATCGTTCATTAGCTGAGCCAGTTCACCCATTGCGCGCTCATCCATCCCGAAGCGCGTCATCTCCGGCACACCAATGCGCAATCCCGAGGGATTCCTGGGATCTGTATCGCCGGGCAACATATTGT
>CAXTTV010000168.1:0-10804 GCA_964247295.1 uncultured Ktedonobacteraceae bacterium
CTACTATATATGCCCCTTCATAAGTGGGCTTCTCCTGCAAAGCCTTCATCCAGCGCTGCTTACCTGTCGTAGCCTCAACGGCGATGACTGTCCCTTTCATATCTTTCTCGTTTACGGTAGTTATGTAAGTTGTTCCATTTATTTCTCTCGGCGATGCTACCACACTCTGGTCTGAAGAGGTATAACTCCATGCCGGTGTACCATCTCTCGCGTTAAGCACTTCAATGGTATCATCAGATCCTATATCATTACTTGGAGTAGTCTTCTTAGAATATCGACTAAAGTAGAGTCTACCTTCACCCGCGCTCTCCAATTTCATGCCCTGGTCAAAATTTTTCTTCCATTTAAAGTTACCACTGTTTGCGTCATAGGCATACATATGCATGCTGACCTGGTTCGCGTGGTCTAACTTTGTGGCTATAATATACAGGGTATTATCTATCACATAGCTATGCCCCTGACCACCGTTACCAAAGTCTTCAACCCCCTCTTGCTGGCTCTGCTTCCAGGCAATACTTCCATCTTTCTCTTGAATACTATACGTGGTAAGGCTACTAATTGGCTTTGTATAAGTAGCACATGTAACATACAGCATACCATTCCCGGCCCACTGGAGATTCATGTCCATAGGACGATCACTTGTTTCTTTATCGCTTAACAACTTTTGCCATTTCAAAGTTCCCTGCTTTGCGTCAAGCGCGACAACCAATCCTTGATTCTTTGCTATGCCATCGACAAAGTAGACCTGTCCAGCATCAATAAACATTTCCCCCGCCGGTGAGCCTGCTGTTTTATGCTTCCAGCGGAATGTGCCGTCTTGTGCGTTCAGTGCATAAATGTTTCCATCATTCCACCAGATGTAATCTATACCATCTACTACTTTTATTGAGACTCCTGTTACATCTGCAAATTTAGGGTCGGGCTTGGGCAACTGATATTTCCAAAGCGTCTGGTGCGTTTCCGCGTCCAGGGCAGAGGCTGTTAAACCTGTTAAGATGTAAAGACTTTGCTTCTCTTTAGCTACGGCTGATGAGACTTGCCTCTGATGCCCAAATTGAAGTAACAGTACTAAACTACCTACTAACAATGTAACAAAAAAGATTGCGGCAATTGCCGATAAGCGGCTTGTAAGCCTGAGGCCTTGTTGAAGAGGTGTAGATCCCTGTTCTACCAATTTTGTCTTTCTATACTTCATGAATTCTGTCTCTTGCTCTTGCACTGATTGTTTCTCCAGTTCCTCTGTACACGTTTGACGATACGTTTTCAATCGGCTCCAGACTCGATCTAAAGCCTGCTGATCGGGTTTGGGGTCAAACTGCTCGTTCAATAAGTGCATTAATTGCCTGTATTGATTCTGATCTCCTGGCTGTATATATTCCTTTATCTGATCATCTACATTACCAGGATATAGGTGATCCTGCCTTTCTTTATCCATACCTTACCTTCCTTCCGACTGTCGCTCAAAGTTCACTCGTAAAATAGCAAGAGTTCGTGAAATTAGTTTCCGAACGGCTGCGTCGCTTTTATGAATGATCTCTGCTATCTCCACGCTATGCAATCCTCCGATAAAACGCAGATAGAGCACTTCTTGTTGTAATGGTGGCAGGCTTTGCACACATTTGTGAAGATGCTGTTGCTCTTCTCGCCATAAGGTGATCTGCTCCGGGTGCCACTGACGATCTAACAGCCCCTCGACACTCTCTAATGGGATGTTCTCGCTCCGCTTCGCCCGGCGATGGCTATCCACAATTTTGTTGCGCGCCACGGTCCAGATCCAGGCTCTTTGTTCGTCAAAAGACAACAAAGCCAGTTCTTGTTCACGCTGAATCACCACGACAAAAACTTCAAACAGAATATCTTCCGCATCGCTGGCTACACCAACATGCCGATGAATATAGCTGAGAAGTTTCGCGCCGTACTCTGTATAAAAATAAGCAGTAAGTGAATGATCACACTCCAACGAGCCAGGCTTCTTTCCTTGCTCCATTTCGCTTCTTTGCATTCTATGCCTCTACGACAGAGTGGTAATGCGGTTCTAATAGAATAGTAACGCAAACCGCTATGAGCAATGTCTCTGATCTTCTCTAGAAGATGGAGAAAGATTTACTCACCTGGAACATCGTGAGCAGGGGATTTTTGTGACAGGAGGGGAGGGAAAAAAAATTTGAGGAAATTGGTCTATCCGATACAATCTACACTTCTACATAATGGAGGATTGAACACATCAGTCCAATCCTCCGTCTACACCTAACCTTTAATGACGATGACCGGCTTTAACCGCGCGACGAGCTTTGCCAATCCAGCGTTATGCACGACGTTGACGACAGTCTGCGCGTCCTTATAGGCCAGCGGGGCTTCTTCCGGCAGCAGGTTCTTGCTGTGGACCCGAACAGTGACCCCTTTTTTCCCTAACTGCTCCAATAGTTCGGGACCGGTAATCGACTTTTTGGCTGCGGTCCGGCTCTTCCTCCTCCCGGCTCCATGACAACAGGTCCCGAAGGTCTGGTCGATCGAGCCCTGATCACCCGCCAGGACAAAGGAGTAACGCCCCATGTCTCCGGGAATCAATACGGGCTGACCCACCGACCGATATTGCTCCGGTACGTCGGGATGCCCGGCTGGGAAGGCTCTGGTCGCGCCTTTCCGGTGAACGCAGACTTTTGTAGGTTCTCCATCTATCTTATAGGTTTCGATTTTGGCGATGTTATGACAGACATCATAGAGCATTTTCTGGGTCTTGGGCCGCGCGGCTTTCCCAATTGCCGATTGAAATGCTTCCCGCACTCCGTTCATTAGCAACTGCCGGTTGGCCCAGGCAAAGTTGGCTCCACAGGCCATGGCGGCCAGATAGGCTTTCCCCAGATTAGATTGCAGCGGCAGGCTGGCTAACTGTCGATCAATCGGCTTGAATCCAAAGTCTTCCTGCTTGGCCTCTGCCAATCCTACGTAGTCTTCGGCGATCTGGTGCCCAAACCCCCGGCTGCCACAGTGGATGCTGATGACGATCTGCCCTTCGCTCAGACCATAGACGGCGGCGATCTCGGGATCATAGATGTGCTCGACTACCTGGACTTCGCAGAAGTGGTTACCAGATCCCAGGCTTCCTAACTGCTTCCGCCCTCTCTGGATGGCGTTGGCGCTGACGGCATCGGGATCTGCTCCGGCCAGGCACCCTTGCTCTTCTGTGACTTCCAGGTCTTCTTCAAAACCATAGCCTTCTTCGATGGCCCAGGCCGCTCCTTTGATCATGACCCGCTTCATCTCTTCGACGCTCAATTGACGCATCCCGGCCCCACCAACTCCTGAGGGGAGTCTGGCGAACAGCTCATCTGCGAGCCGATCAATCCGACTACGAATGCTGGCATACTGAAGTTCGGTCTTTAGCAATCGCACGCCGCAGTTGATGTCGAAGCCAATCCCTCCCGGCGAGATAACTCCATACTCGGCATGGGTGGCGGCTACCCCTCCCACGGGGAAACCATAGCCCCAGTGAATGTCGGGCATGGCAAATGAGTGCCCGACGATTCCAGGCAAGGAGGCGACATTTACAACTTGCTGGAGTGCGTTGTCCTCTTCAATCTGGGCGATCAGTTCGTTGTCGGCGTATATCATTCCCGGTACGTTCATAGAAACGTTGTAGCTCTGAGGAATTAACCAGCGGTTCTCATCTATCCGCTGTAAAGGGATTTTTCCCACGGAATTGCTCCTTAGGTTGCAATTGTTCTTGATAAAACAAAGTGGATGGCACGAAAAGCCTGCCTCTATCTGTTCTTATAAGAGCTCTACAATTCGGAAGACACAAAAATTCTTTTATACACACTTTGTGCTTTGATATGAATGTGTTCAAGCTTCTCTACGCGATAATCGCGCGGAACTAGCAGGAGAGGTGGCGTGCCCAGGGGCACAAATCTGAAGCTGCTAAATGAGGTTATGGTCTGCGGATCTCGGAAGCAGCAGCCACCTGTGTGTGTTGTGGATGATGATATTGCTCGGTCATCGCTGCCTCCTTTATAGTCAAGATAAGATAGTATCTTTTTTGAGCATACCTGATCTTTTGCGATTTGTCAATATATTCTTGAGTATTTTCAAAAATTTAGTAGAGAAAGTCTATCTTCTCACAATTTCGACTCCCTTTCATACCTCCTCTTACTGCTCCGATTCTCCGTAGCAAATGTATGCAAGCCAGGCTTACAGGCACTTACCCTGGTGTTTCGTTGTTCCTGTTTCATCCCCGAGCGCCGTCCGATTCGCACCGGAGTGGTCTTACCTCAAGTCCACAGGCGCTTTTACGTCTCGTCGAAGCCACTGCCGAAGACGACCTTGCCTTGTGTTTGCAGTTCTTTGAGCAGGCGCAAGGTTTCCTGCAAAATGTTGATTGCTGCGTTCCAATCACGATCTGCCTGAAATCCACACTGCTGACAGACGAAGATCCGGTTGGTAAGGGCAATGTCCGTCCAGCGCCAGCCACAGCAGGAGCAGAGCTGACTTGAGGGAAAGAAGCGACCCACTTTGAGCACGGCTCCCCCACGTATTGACGCCTTCTGCTGAAGGAAGGTTTTCAGTTTGCCCAAGGCCGCATCGGCAAATGAGCGAGCCAGCCTCCGGTTCTTCATGAGTCCTGGCAGGTTGAGGTTCTCGATGCCGATCAGGGCAAACTGATCAGCCACTTTGGTGGTTAGTTTGTGCAAGAAGTCATCCCGCAAGCACGTGATCTTGTAGTGAATGCGAGCTACGTGTCTGCGCGCCTTCTCCCGGTTCTTACTGCCTTTTTTGCGTCGGTGCAGCCGTGTGTTCGCTTGCCGCAGCCTCTTCAAAGCGGTTTTCAGATATTTTTGGTTTTCAAATTCTGTTCCGTCTGAAAGAGTAGCCAGTCGATGTAAGCCGACATCGATGCCAATCCCAGGCCGATCAGTGGAAAGGGGGATGGGATCGGGTATCTCGACAGTGATCGAGATAAACCACCAGTCTGCGCTGCGGGTAATGCGCGATCCTGTGACTTTTCCAGTGAAGCGAAGCTTCTCCGCTATGTTGACCCATCCGAGCTTGGGAATCCAGATCCGGTAATCCCCTGGCTCAAATTGATCGTTGGCGAGATAGAACGAAGGATGTGAGCGCTTTTTGCTTTTGAACTTCGGATGGCGAGCAGTCCCTTTGAAGAAAGCAGTAAATGCTTTGCCCAGGTCCAGAAAGGGCTGATCACTGGCATTCTTGGTGACTTCCCACATCCAAGGATACTGAGAACGTTTGATCTGGTTGAACTGCTTTTTGAGAGAGGGGGCGCTCGGACTCTGGATGGGCTCTGCATTCTCAGGCCACCGGCTGGCCCGCCCTTCTTTGATCGC
Organism: uncultured Ktedonobacteraceae bacterium; assembly: GCA_964247295.1. Classification (GTDB taxonomy): domain Bacteria; phylum Chloroflexota; class Ktedonobacteria; order Ktedonobacterales; family Ktedonobacteraceae; genus CAXTTV01. Next base: position 5,343 of record CAXTTV010000168.1, read on the forward strand.
TGCATACTCCGCGTATTGCTTGTTCCATTGCGAGAGTGCCCAATTCCATACAAAGCGTGCTGTTCCTGCGGCTTTGGCGAAATAGATCTGCTGATCAGGAGTCGGATGAAGCCGGATTTTGTGGGCTTTGATCATGGGAAGCATCCTTTCCGAGTGCCGCCGCTCGAATAGCGTTTTTATGGGAGCGCAGCCCATGCAGCCGAGCCGAAAATACCGTCACAATGGCCAGCAGATCTTTCACCAGTTCTTGTTCGGGGGAGAACGACTCCCCGTTCACGATGAGGATCTGGGTGCCGTGCCGCTCACAAAAGGACTCAAACCAGTCGTAGCCAAAGCGGACAAAGCGATCCTCATACCCAATGATCAGCCGTTTGACCTGCCCCAGTTCAATTTCTTCGATGACCTGATTAAAGCCTTTGCGCTTGTAATTAAGAGCCGAGCCGATATCTTCAATCCAGGCATCGACCTTGATAGCATGCTCCAAACAGTAGGCACGTAGCGCCGCCACCTGATTCACCAAATCCTGCTTTTGAGACGGAGAAGAGACTCGTGCATAGGCAAGCGTTCTTCCCTCTTCTTTGGCTACGAAGCCCCGATAGACCAAATATTGGCCATGCGTGTAGTAGCGCCGATTGGTTGGGGTCCTGTGCGCCACCAGGATGCCTTCTCGGTCCCAGCGTTGCAAGGTAAACACCGACACGCCTACCAGCTTACTAAACTGTCTCGGTGGATATGTATTCTCCATACATATATTTTATATGCATAGCTACGTAAAGTCAATACAGTCGAAAGCTCTTTATTCGTCTGCCTAAAATGAGGGGTAAAATGGCATGTTCTCTTCGACTTCTGTCATCTGCTCTTCTAGAATATCTCCCTCTCTACTCACTCGCATATCCCACCTCTGCAATGTCTGTTGATTTACTGCATATGCCCTCACCTGAAACCCCTCTTCTCGTTCCTCAATGGTGGGAATCACCAATTTACTCAGCCGATCTCTTAACTCCGCTTCCTGCTGCTTATCTTTGAGACTGGCAATCCGAAGATCTTCTTGTCGAAAAACCGGATAGGCAAAACGATTCACTCGCGTATAATCCAGGTAGGTCTGGATATAACTGAGAACCTCTGCTGGACCAGATAAGGAAATATGAACTGACTTTGCCAGCGCAACATATTCTCTAGGAATATTAACCATGTATGCCTGTTTCTCAGGAGTAAATGCAATGAAATAAGTACGAGGATGAAAGGTTATATGCCACTCAAGCAAATAAACTTTATAACTAGCAAATTGAAACACATTATATTGATGGATCGTTTGATATAGACTAACAACTGCAAGTGGACTATCCATCATCTGCTGATATTTATCTTCAAGTCCTTCCGCTATCTGTTTAAGTAAATCTCTGTCTGTCATCTATTTTACCTCTTTGTATCTATTTTCTATAGTTAAACAAAATTTTAACTATTATGCACTCGGTCCCACGAACTACCATAATACTCTTCATAGCTCACTTTACGTACAGAAGCTACAATTCTATCAGCAGGATTACTAAACCCTTGATTGACCCGGCTTTTACTTGTGTAATCACTTATCTGCTCAATCTCATTAGTCGTAAATGCTCCCGGATAAGACGCAAGTGTCTTCAATACTTGAGTATAATAGGCATCCCAATATTGATGCTCTAAAGGATATGAAATTTCCTCTACATTTATACCTGCTTGCTGCATCTCCTTTTTTGCCAGAATACTTTTCACCGTTCCTTCAGTCTCCTCTTTTAACATTCCCTTGATATATGCATTCCTATCTAGCGTTAAAATATTTGCACTTTCTCCTGTGTGATGATATTTAACATGGTTTGCTTCATGAATAAGGGTCAAAGCTACTTGTTCAATCTTGTGCTCCCGCGCAAGATAAATAGTATTCGCTTCAAACTCTTCATATTGGACAATATTATAAAAGGATGCTGAATCTTCAGGGTTAACCCTTATTTTTACATCATACAGTCTGACAATCTCCAGGCTCTCTCTTCCTATTGGAATGCTCTCTAGAACGTTCTGCAACCCACCATCGCTCTCTCCCAGGCGAACCAGCGGATAGCGATCCCTTTCACCGGAATTGTCAGGTCTCTCTGACGCGTGAGTTTCCCGACTGTCTGAATCTCGACTTTCTGGTAACCTCTGCTCCCTAAAGGAATAAGGCTCTATCTTCCGAGACTCCTCAAACTTCTCTGAACGCTCTGATGAATGCGTTTCCCGGCGATCCGCCTCTCGCTTCTCCGGCAATCGTTGTTCCCTAAAGGAATACCGTTTCTTGACTACCTCAAGTTCTCGTTTCTTTTCTTTTTGCTGTCCCTCGCTTTTATTGCCTGGCTGTTCTGGCTTTTGTTCAGGCGCAGGAGGCTGGGGCATATCCACATCAGTCGTCTTTTCTACTCTGGATCTATTCAGCTTGATTTCATGCTCGTTACGGATGCTAAAATTTTTTGAATAGTTCTTAACAACTTCATTCTTCTCTGTCCTAAGTTTCTTCCCTACTTGCGACTCTTTTTTTGCCATTTCAATCCTTCTACACACTCTATTACAAAAATACCTGTGTAGAATCATATAATATATCCAGAAACTTGTATATCTTACAAAGTAGTTTATTCAGTAGTCTCGTCTATTTAATTACATCTAAGGAAAAACGCTGTAAATGTACCTGATAAAAAAACAAATGTCCGTTTTAGATTTGGTATTTTAATCTACCATAATCGGGGTACTAACCGATACCGTACCTTCTCAGTGTAACGTCGATACCCTTTGACCCCTTCCCTCAGTTGCCGATCTTCCCACTCCGTCCGATACCATAAATACGGCACCCATAAACAAAAGAGTATTGTTCCTATCCACGATCCTACTAGCAATCCACTTCCAAGAAATATGAGTATGCCCCCCAGATAGGCCGGATGCCGCACATAACGATATGGCCCCCCACTCACTACCGGTTGATCCTGCTCTACTTTCAGTCGACTCAAGGGCGCAAATGCGGGATTCGCGATGCTGGCCCAGGTGTAGATCCCTAACCCTCCCAGATCGAGCACCAACCCTATTCCCTGCAATACAGGCGGCATCTGCCCTATCAGGTGAATTCTCCCTACATCCAGACAGGCGATCAATAATACTCCGATGGCGAGGGGGAAAAAGAGGAGCCGAAATGGGCGATCTTGCTCCTCTACTGGTTTCCGCTGCCCATACATCAATTGCGGGTCCTGGATGAGGACGATGGCGGCGCTGGCTATTATCCACGTTACTCCCAGTCCAATATAAACCCAGCGATGCGCTACCCCCGCGCCGTCCGCGAGATAAAAGCCGATCCCGATCGATACGGCAACGACGAACCAGCAAACAAGGCTGGCTGCGAAGTAGAGAAAGTACCGTCTTAGATATTCCGCCATTCAAGACTACTCCCATGAGGCTGACAAAAACCCGCCTAGATGTCAAAGATGATCCTGGCTTTGTATCCACTCTCGATCTGTTCGATCGCGGCCTGATGCCAGGTGACGGCTTTGATGGCACTACTTAGATCATGCCTGCTGGCATTATAGGGCTCTCCAAATACTCGCCCTTTCAGGTGGCTCTCTTGCAAACTTTCAATGGTGAAACGGTTGCACACGAGGAATTCGGTGTCAAAGAGGACAACCAGCTCTTGCAGCCAGGCTATTAGTAGGGAGACGGTGTCGTGCCCACGCACTTCGATACTCCAATCCTGGGTGGGATGGATCTGCTCTAAGGGGATCATGAGGCTCTCCATCCCTTCGGCGGCGTGAATGAAGAGTTCCGGAAGGTCCTTGCCATAAACGTGAAGCCCGATGTCTGCGGTGTGCTCAAATACTTCGTAGGGGAGTACCGACATTGCGATCCTTTCTGTCACCTTAAACAGTGGCAGCGGGATGCTCTTGCCCCACCACCACTATTACGCGTTCTACGGCTTTAGCTGACGCGGTTATGGGCCCAGAAGTCTAAGAGATCAGCCCTTGTGACGATCCCTTCCAGGCTCCCACTATTGATGACGGCGACTGCTGATTGACCGGCACTGAAAACGGTAAATGCTTCATGCACCAGGGCGTCGGCTGGCAGCTCAGGAAATGGCGGCCCTTGTAGATCTCTGACGTGCGTTGAGGAAAGTGGCTCTCCACTGGCGAAGTGCCGCAACAATAAGCCCTCGGTCAGGCTTCCAACCATCTCTCCATCATCCATTACTGGTGTCTGACTGATTCCATAACGCCTTAAAAGCGCGACGGCATCGGCTACGGTGTCGCTGGTCTTGACGCTGACAACCAGGGGCATGGACCGCTTGTCGCTGCGACGATAGATTAATACGTCTTTTAGCGTCGGTTGACTTGTCTCTGTGGGCAGAAAAAGATCGTTCTCGCGCATCCAGGTGTCGTTAAAGACTTTGGTCAGGTACCCACGGCCAGTGTCGGGCAGCAGCACAACGACAACATCTTTTTCGGTTAAGCCTCTGGCATATGTGAGCGCCGCTCCCAAGGCTGTTCCAGCCGATCCTCCGGTGAGAATGCCCTCTTCTCGCGCTAATCGCCTCGCCCAATAGAAGGAGGCGCGATCATCGATCCGCACAAAATCATCTACTACCGAGGAATCATAGTTTCGAGGGTATATGTCCATGCCAATCCCCTCAACTTTGTAGGACTTGGGGGTGTCGCCAGAATAGACGGAGCCCGGCGGATCTGCTCCTATGATTTTTATTTCGGGGTTCTGCTCTTTGAGATATCTGGCGGTCCCTGAGATGGTTCCTCCTGTCCCAATACCGGCGACAAAGGCGGTGATCCTTCCAGCGGTGTCTCGCCAGATCTCTGGTCCGGTTGAGGCATAGTGCGCGGCGGGATTGGCCGGGTTGGCGTACTGGTCAGGACAACAGGCTCCTGGTATCTCTTTCGCCATCCGATACGCTGTGTTTTTGTAGTAGTCTGGCGAGTCGTGGCCTGCTGTGCTTGGACAGATGACGATCTCCGCTCCATAGGCTCGCAAGAGGCTGCGCTTCTCTTCGCTGGCTTTATCGGTCATGACGAAAATACAGTGATAGCCCTTGAGTGCTGCGGCTATCGCGATGCCGTGGCCGGTGTTTCCACTGGTAGGCTCAACTATGGTGCCGCCCGGTCGCAATAATCCCTGCTTCTCGCAATATTCGATGATTGCGGGGCCGATCCGGTCTTTGACGCTACCACCTGGATTAAACATCTCCATTTTTGCCAGGACAACCGGCTTTACGTCACTGGCAACTTTATGTAAACGCACCAGGGGAGTATTCCCTATCGCATCTAAAATGGTGTTGTAATAACGCATCTCGCCCATTGGGGCTTCGGTCTTCTCTTGCATTTCTATCTAAACCTCTTGGGTGCTATGAAAGGAGCCAGATCTCTAAGCGCCTTTGCTTTAATTTCTATAACTCCAGAACAGCCACAGTA
>CAXTTV010000169.1:0-10795 GCA_964247295.1 uncultured Ktedonobacteraceae bacterium
GAACATCTATCCTTTCCATTTTTCCGATGGGGATAACCTGCCCTGGGACAACGATCGTTGTGTACAATTAGTGAATCGCCTGATGGAGCTTTGTAACATCTTCGGCTATGGCGAGATCCGTGAGGGCCACTATCGCTCTCCCAGCACCCTGATGTCGGCCTACAATAAAATTAACGATAAAAAGTTTACCGCAGTTACCATCTCCGATAAAAAAGAGGTCTACCCCGCATTACGCAAGTTTTTCGCGCAGCGTGATCAGGTGCCCGCTCATTAGTCTTCTGGAGCAAAGGGGAGGGAGGCGTCGCGCTCTGGCCCACCTCTCCCCTTTTATCAGACCATGTAGAATCACCTGTAACCTCTAGAGGAGTTTCCAATGGCAGAGAAAGATATCGAACGGTTACGTGACGCGATCAATAAAGCCTGGGAAGAGGCACTTGCTTTCGGCCTTGACCCGTTTCCTACCCATTTTGAGCTGGTTCCGGCCAGCATTATGTATGAGTTTGCTTCTTATAGTCTTCCAGGCCGTTTCAGCCACTGGACGCATGGAAAAGCGTATCATCGTCAGAAGATGCAGTACGATCTGGGATTAAGCAAAATCTACGAGATGGTGGTGAACACTAATCCTAGCTACGCCTTCCTGATGGATATGAATGATATCCTCCAGAATACCTTTGTCGCGGCGCACGTCTTTGGGCATACAGACTTTTTTAAGAACAACGCCTACTTTCAGCATACCTCTAAGCGGATGATCGATAAAGTTAGTATTCACGCTGAACGTATCTCCAAGTACGAGTTTGATCACGGCAAAGATATTGTTGAGCACTACCTGGACGCGGTGCTTTCGATTCAGGAGCATGTCGATTTTAATCTGTTGTCGCGCCGCGAGGGAACAAAGACGAAAAAGGAGACCTCGAACGCTACCACAACCGCGTATGACGATCTCTGGAGCCTGGAAGAAAAAGCGCAGCGAGCTGAGGCGGAGCGGGATCGTTTCAACAGCAGGCCAGCGAAGTTTCCGGAGAAGCCCGAGAAAGACATTCTCCAGTTTCTTTTGCAGCATTCACCGATCCTGGAGCCCTGGCAGCGCGACATCATTGAGATTGTGCGGACCGAGATGCTCTACTTTGTGCCACAGATGCAGACCAAGGTCATGAATGAGGGCTGGGCCTGCCTTGTAGGTTCCAGTCTGGTACTCACCGATCAAGGTTTTCTGCGTTACGACGCCTTGCACGAGCATCTGGCACGGGGCGAAAAAGTCGCGGTCGGTAGTGGTGAGGGTCTTCAGGATAAGATTACTGACAGGCATATTCGACGGAATACCCCAACAATTCGTCTGAAAACAAAGCGAGGGCTGATCCTGGAGGGAGCGGAAGAGCATAAGCTCAGTATCGGGCCTGACACATGGCTTCCCTTAAAGGATGCTCAGGTAGGGCAGTGTATCCCACTAAGTGTTGGCGACAACATCTGGCCCATGGAATATGTACCGGTTGCCGCGCCTACCCGACAGATCTCGTCTACCGTCTCGGATGTAGCCCAGACTGCCGGCGTTGGTGTAAAAACCGTGTATCGCTCTATGCGGGGGGAAACGGTCTATGCAAAGGAGCGCATTGAAGAGGCCATGCGTGAAGTGAATTATACCTTTGGCAACCTGGGCGAGCCTCTTTACTCAACGTGCTTCCCGTTAACAGCGCCTACGCACCTGACAGAGCCGTTCGCGGAGTTTCTGGGGTATCTCACAGGCGATGGAGACCTTCATCCTTCAAAACATACCATCGGGTTTACCTCAGGCGATCTTGAAGCCAGGGATCACTATGCGCAACTGGTAATGGAGCTATTCGCGATTGAGCCTTCTGTGTTTTGGGATGACAATACTATTGGCGGTGAAGGTGGTCGCTGGTGCGTCGTTTTCTACTCAGCAAACGTCCTCGATTTATTGCAATCATTAGACATAGATCTGAAGGCGAAAGCACCTCAAAAACGGATTCCAGACGCCGTCCTGCAATCTCCAAAATCTGTCGTTAGTGCCTTCTTGCGAGCCTACTTTGATTGTGATGGGTGTGCCTCAGCTAAAGAAGGAGTAATTCTCCCCACCTTTAGCGATGAGATCGCGCAAGTTTTACAGATTTTGCTACTCAACTACGGGATTCTTTCCCGTCGCTATGGACCAAATGTCCGCATTAAGGGCCATTCCGCGAAACTGTTTGCGGAAGAGATTGGCTTTGGCCTCACATGCAAGCAGGAACAGTTACAGGCATACCTGGACAATCACCGGTGGTTTTTAAAAGAGGACCCGACCGACGACGTTGTGAGTATCGAGCATGATATCGCCAATGTTTACGATATCACAGTAGACCGCTCGCATCGCTATATCGCCAATGGCATGCTCCACCACAATAGCATCTGGCACTCGCGGATTATGCGGCGGTTGGGAGACGAGGGTGTGCTCTCGGACTCCGAGACCATCGAGTTTGCGCAGTTGCACTCCGGTGTGCTCTCACCCTCGCGTACCTCTTTGAACCCCTACTACCTGGGCTTTAAGATTTTCGAGGATATTGAGCGGCGCTGGAACGATCCCAGCAAGGAGGAGCGGGAGCGTCTTGGGCGCAAAGAGGGTTCCGGCATACAGAAAATTTTCGAGGTGCGCGAGCTGGATAATGATGTCTCTTTCCTGCGCAATTACTTGACCAAAGATCTTGTCAAAGATCTGGATTTATACCTGTACCGCAAAGAGGGAGATGAGTGGGTCATTGTTGAGAAAAACTGGGAAAAGGTGCGCGATGGGATCGTCCAGAGCATGACAAACTTTAGCTATCCCTACCTGGTGATCGATGACGGCGACTACCGGGGGAACCGAGAGCTTTACATAAAACACCTTTATGAAGGTCAGGATCTGGACCTGGTCTATGGAGAGAAGACATTGCAACATGTCTACACCCTCTGGGGTCGCCCGGTCCATCTAGAAACCTTATATGATGGGAAGCGGATTCTGCTCTCATTTGATGGTGAGCGCAACAGTAAAAGCACGCTTGAACACAAATAGTTTTTAGCCCTGCGGTTTTATAGAGAGAACGCAGGAATAGCAGAGTTGATAATCATAGCTATGATTGTTAGCTCTGCTTTTTTACGCCAAAAATTTATGTTTTTCCATCTTTCGCGTCTTTAAATATAGTGGCGTAGTGTAAAGCACGTTTTTTGTTTCAATCTTGTCTTTAAACTCATGCAAGAAGGAGAAACAATGGTAAATGTAGATTTACCGATCATAGTCATACTGTTATTTGTAGCGTTTATTAGTGGAATTATGTTTGGAGCGTTTCTGGGCCGCCCTGCATCGGCTCCCGTAAAAGCCGCGCTGGGAGTCGAGCGGAAGCTTTCAAAGACGGAGAGCCTGCCAGGCCTGATCCTCTCGCCGAAAAAGGAGATCGTCGCTGAGGTAATCTCAAACATCTCTCTGCAAGAGCGGGAAGATTGGCGGGAAAGAGTTACCGTTGCCATTGAAAACAAGCCGGTTACCGATCTCCACATGCTACTGATCAGGATCTGTAACGCGGGTGATGTGCCGGTTTTACCGCATGATTACATCAGCCCATTGAAAATCAGTTTTGATGGCTCCAGGATTTTGGACGCCGATGTTGTCGAGGCCACCAGAGAAGTGAACCAGACCAAATTGGAGGTTGAGCACAGCCTTTTAAAAGTTTGGCCGCCATTGCTCAATAGTCATGACACAATCACCATCAAGATCTTGCTAGGGAATTTTGCCGGCCATTTCTCAGTCAGCGGGCGCGTCATTGGAATTAAGTCGATTATCGCGAAAACATCCTTGCTCGATATCGCGTAGGAGGCAAAGCGATGCAAGTAATCTGGCAGGCGCTATCAGATCAGCGGTGGCAATTCTTTATTACTACCGTGATGAGTCTGGTACTTGGCCTCATCTCCACCTGGCTAGCGATCAAACTGGCCCGAAAGGATCGACGGATCGTTCGCTGGCTTACTATGGCCCAGGCCCCATTATTAAGTAACCAGATCCAGAACAATAATCACCGGATCGCTGTCATCATCGATGGTCGGAGTGTCAGTGATCCCTTTATGTTAGAGCTTCAAATTTATAATCAAAGTAAAGAGCCGATCGAGTCAGATGACTTCAAGGTCCCCATCCGTTTCAGGTTTGGGAAGGCCAGAGTCTTGCATGCGGAGATCCTGGACTCCAACATATTGGAAGCCAGGATCTCCACACGTGAGCCCTGCACCGTGCGAATCGAGCCGTTGTTGCTCAATCCACAGGATTGTCTAACCATGCGCGTCTGGTTAGATCACTTTGAAGGCGAGATCGAGGCCAGCGCCAGGATCATCAATGGTGAACTGCGGGGCCAGGGCCGCGCCGGTCAGACCACCCTATTAGATGTCTGGCGCAATTCTCTGCTCTACGCCCGGTATCACCGTTCCTCATTGATCGAGGCATTTCTCTACGAGTATCAATTGTACAAAGACCAGAAAATGCCACTGACCAAATCTGAGAAGATGCGTGGGCGACCAACCAGACCCCTGAAGATGAAAACGTCGAACAAACAAAAGTAAGTAAACCGGTGCCAGCAAACTTACTGGACCTCGCGCGCGAGATCCTCCGACGCCACTGTATCTTCAGAAATATCCTTTTCTCGGCCTACACGACTGTGTCGATAACTATACGCGAAGTAGATAATGATTCCCAGGACCAACCAGACTATAAAGCGAACCCATGTAACGACAGGCAGGCTTAGCATCAGATAAAAGCAAACCAGCGCAGCCAGGATCGGCAACACTGGAACCAGTGGCGTGCGGAACGCGCGTTTCATATCTGGATTGCTTCGCCGTAGCAGGATCACCCCAATCGAGACCAGGATAAAGGCCAGCAGCGTGCCAATGTTGACCAGTTCAGAAACCTCGCCGATTGGAGTCAAGGTTGCCGTAATCGCAATGACGATCCCCATAATCATTGTAATCCGGTATGGTGTGCCGAACCGAGGGTGGACATGAGCGAACCAGGTTGGTAGAAGATTGTCGCGACTCATCGCGAAAAAGACCCGGCTCTGGCCCAACATTAAAATCATAATTACAGCCGTCAATCCGCAGATCGCGCCGAGTGAGACCAGACCGGCGGCCCAGCTCTGACCGATGCTCTGAAAAACGACTGCCATCGGAGCCGCCGAATTGAGCTTGCTATAAGGGACGATTCCAGTCATAATAAGCGAGACTGCTACATAAAGAATTGTACAGATGACTAGTGAACCGATAATTCCAATAGGCATATCTCGTTGTGGCTTCTTTGTCTCCTCTGCCGTCGTTGCCACGATATCAAAGCCGATATAGGCAAAGAAGACCACAGCCGCTCCCGTAATGATGCCAGAGATGCCAAAGGCTTGCTCTCCCTGTCCCGTGAGGATCTGCAACAATGGTGTTGACCAGATCGAGCTTCCTCCCGGAAGCAGATGGGCCGGTGGAATAAAGGGCGACCAGTTGGCGGGCTTAATAAAAAATAGCCCGAAGATAATAAAGAAAAAGACCACGGCCAGCTTGATTGTTGTAACAACCAGATTAAAGCGCGAGCTTAGCTTCACTCCGGTTGCCACAATCACCGTTAGCAGCAGAGCAATCAAGCCTGCCGGCAGGTCGATATGGCCTTTTGCGCCGCCTGCGATCGCATCGGGGAGGCTCAGACCGAAGCTTTGTAAAATACTGCTAAAGTATTGTGACCAGCCAATACTTACCGCCGCCGCTCCCACACTAAACTCCAGCACCAGATCCCAGCCAATGATCCAGGCGATAAACTCGCCAAGTGAGGCGTAGGAGAAGGTATAGGCGCTACCCGCCACAGGCACACTACTGGCAAACTCAGCATAACAGAGGGCTGCCAGACCACAGGCGATCGCGGAGATCACAAAGGAGATTGCTACAGCGGGGCCAGAATGCTTGGCCGCCTCCACGCCCGTCAGCACAAAGATGCCTGTTCCAATAATCACGCCGATGCCAAAGACAAGGAGATCAATAGGGCCGAGGACTTTTTTGAGCGTGTGCTCGCCATCTTCTGTATCGCGGATAGATTGCTGGACGGACTTTGTGCGAAATATATCCATGATCGTCTCCCTTTGCTATCCAGACTACTGGACACCAATCAATCGGAACAAATGAATATCTACTACTGTTTCAATTTAGCTCTAAAAAGACGTAGTATTAGATAGGGAGTACTGGGTCTTAAGGTTTACACGTTTTTGTGTGGGCAGACGGATATATTCCGTGGGAGCAAAACAATGATTATTCTGTTTCTGGCTCTAATAGGGGCGCTAATTATTATGGCGATCCTTTCAATCGGGCGGCTGGTTTTTGGCCGTAAAGAAGCGTTTACGGGACCGAAGGTTGCGCGCTGGTTTATTGGTTATTTTATCTTTAATTTCATTATCTGTCTGGCAGTATTGTATTTTGGACAACCGGCCTTTACTGGCCCGTTTAATGGCTGGCAATGGTTGCTGGGTCCTCTTGTCTTTAGTAGCATTCTGAACCTGTTCGCGGTTGCCCGACCTATAATGAGCGAGATGGCCGAGGGCTCCACTGCCAGATATCGCGATGTTGAGCTTCCAGCCAATGTATCCCGTGGGGCTATTGCCGCTGGTATCTTCGGCCTGATGACGGCTATCATTATCGGTATTGTTATCAGCGGTTTAATTGTTGTGTTTACAACCTGGTTTGATACTAACGCCAAAGCCCTTGCGAGCCTGCCGAAGATCAGGACCGAAAAGTCTTCTACGTTGCCTCCGACCGACCCCAATCATATCGTTCTGGTCAGTAAAAGTGTTGCCTCTTATGAAGGTCAGCAAGTTTTGGGCTCGAACGGGCAGAACCTGGGTTCAACCTACAGCATTGATCCCAACAACTACGCGCTCCAGTCGATTAATCGGCACCTCTATTATGTGGCTCCATTAAGTTACAATAACATTTTTGTGAACTTGAGTAGCTCAACCACACCCGGTTTTGTTGTTGTGGATGCTGAGAATCCCCAGGCAACTCAGCCGGTCCTGCATACGGAAGCCAATGCCGCGATCGCGTATCTGCCAGGGGCGCTGTTGAACCAGGATCTGTTGCGACACGTTTACCTGAGCGGCTATACCTATGGGAAATTGACGGACCCGACCCTGGAGGTAGACGACAGTTATCATCCCTACTGGACTATCTCGATTTTGCAGCCGACGCGTGGGTATACCGGTGATCAACTGGATCAAGTGCTGCTGGTGGATGCCCACACGGGAAATATCAAAGCGTACAAACCACAAGATGTGCCGAAGTGGGTGGACCGTGTCATGCCGTCGAGTACCGTAGACCAGTATCTAAGCTGGTGGGGACTTTACCATGATGCGCCCTGGTTTAATCCCTCTGGTAAGGGACAGCAGACACCGGCGGGTGAGCCGCAATTGCTGTACAATAATGTGGATCAGCCGGTCTGGTTGATCCCGATGACCTCTTCTTCGGCCAATGATCAGTCAAGCACAGGGGTGTTTCTCTTTAATACCTTTAAGAATGAGGGAACCTTTTATCCGCTGTCGGGCGTGGGTATCGGAAACAATGTGAATGCTACATTCCAGTCTACAAGCTCGAATATCCGTAACTATGATGTCGCCAGTGTGCAATTGTATCAGTTGTACAATACTCCGACGTGGGTTGCGATCTATACGCGCAATTCGAACAGTGGAGACATCTATCAGGCGGTGGGTCTGGTGGATGCACGCAACCTAAACGGGAGCAATGTTCAGTTTAGTTCGACATTATCACAGGGCTTGCAGAATTATCAACAGTGGTTGACGCAGAACACTAGTTCTGCGAATCGTCCCACGACCGCTCAAAAGGCGACGGTAAGTGCTAAAGTTCAACGCATCTCCTCGGTTCAGCAGGGGAACAATACCGTCTATTATCTGCAACTTCAGGGACAGTCGCAGATCTTTACGGCAAATCTCTCGCTCTCACCCAAGTTGCCGCTGGTACAGCAGGGCGATACGATAGAGGGCGAGTACCTGAACTCTGGTGGCCCTGTCGTGACCTTTGATCGCTTTGACGATACCAGTATTAACCTGGGGACCGGAGGGAGTACGACGACAACGCCCACACCGGCTGGGACCCCGAAGGCCACCACGACCGCGAAGGCCACGCCGACCAGATGATTTTTTTTAGAGATCAGATCTTTTGAAATGGATCAGGATTCAGGCTCAGGCGGAAGCATTTCTGTCTGGGCCTTTTTGTTGAGGAGGGTAGAGCGATGACAACTGCGAGAGAGGCGCTTCGCCGGGGCAGTCAGCGATTGATGGAGGTGGGAGTTGAGGGCGCGCGCCTGGACGCCCTGGTGCTGCTTCGGGAGGTGCTACAGATGGATCAGGCTCGATTCTATACCTATCCTGATCTTGAGCTGAGCCAGGAGCAGGAACGGCGGTTTGAACACCTTATCGAGCGTCGGAGCAAGCATGAGCCAGTCGCTTATCTGCTTGGTCATAAAGAGTTTTATGGACGAGATTTCCTGGTTGATCCGCGTGTGTTGATCCCCCGCCCAGAAACAGAGCTGCTTGTTGAGGCCGCGCTTCAGGATCTACGATCCCGTCTAGCTTCTAAACAGGTGCCGATCGTGGCCGATATTGGCACTGGCAGTGGGGCAATCCCCATTACTTTGGCCCTGGAGGAGCCGCTTCTCCCATATTTTTACGCAGTAGATATCTCACCCGAGGCCCTGGAGATAGCGAATCAGAACTGTCGTCTTCACAATGTGCAAGAACGGGTGCGGCTGTTGCGGGGAGATCTTCTCCAGCCTTTATCAGAGCCCGTTGATCTGTTAGTTGCCAATCTTCCTTATGTCGGGACTTCTGAGACCGCCGAAATGACCCCCGATGTGCTCGATTATGAGCCGCATCTGGCCCTGTTTAGTGGGGAGCAGGGCCTGGATCTTCTCAAGCAACTACTAGAGGAGATGGAAGATCCCACGAGAGTAGCGCCTGAGGCCACCGCGTTGTTGGAGATTGGTTATCAGCAAAGCGCGCCACTTACGCAACTGGTGTGGGAGCGGTGGCCTGGGGCTCGATTGACGTTTATACAGGACTATGCAGGTTGGGATCGCCTGGCCCAATTAAAGCTGCCGGGGCCGCTTGACCCCTAAGAAAGCAGCTTGCTAACGGTGCAGATAAGCCTCTCACCTCGCCATCGCCGGTAGATCGGGTCACGTGTGGACCCGTGGAGACGGAGTGCATGAACCTTCGTAACATCATGATCCGTCGAGCGCCAGGGCTTATAATCCTGATGTGATCAGAAGACTCTGTTAGGAAAATCCAAATGGTGGATCGAAAATGCGCCTTCAGGTGCGGAAGGAGCGCTGTTCTTGAACACGCGCACGCTTTTGGGGTCGCAGAGATGCAAGGGGCCTTTTCTCATCCGGCCAGAAGGATAGAAAAATACATTCAAAGATAGCAGTACTAGAAAGCGGTTGAGAATTTGCCTTCTCTTTAGAAGAAGTCTTATAATCGAGGCGCTTGTTGTCTCATCTTATTAAAAATGCTACATTAGTTTTCCATTATAGGGGGGAGCCTTTCATGGTTCAGGCCAGTCTCTTACCTATCCCTCTGCTGATCCTTTTCCCGATCCCTGTAGACTCTCCAATCTGGCTTCTGGTTCTGGGGGCGATCAGCGCTTTCGTGCTCTCCTATCTTTTTACTTTTGTGATTGGTGCTTTCTGTCGAAAAGTTGGCTGGCTGGATCGTCCCGCTGCGCGCCGTGTCCACTTGAAGGCTGTACCTCGGTTGGGCGGAGTCGCGATCTTTGTCGCGTTTCTGGTCGCTTCACTGCTTTTTTATACCCCCGGTACGGGCCCTCACGCCAAGGAGTCGGAAGTGATTGCCTACTGGCTGCTGATCGCGGCCTCTGTGCTGATTGTGCTGGTACACGCGTATGATGATGTGAAGGGCCTCAAGCCTTTACCAAAACTATTAGCTCAGACAGTCGCGGTTATCATTATTTTGGGTCCTGGTCGCACCGTCTTTCGCGGTATCTTGCTCTACACCTTTAACAATCCCTTTGGATCAGACATGGTAGCGCAGCACCTGCCCTGGTATGAGCAATCCGTTATTCATATTTTGATTGAGCGTCCTGAGATGTCACTGCTGGCGATCCCCGCAGTGATTTTCACCTGGTTCTGGATTGTGGGTATGATGAATACCGTGAACCTGATCGACGGTCTGGATGGGCTGGCGGCGGGTGTCGTTGGGATCGCGGCGATTTTTGTCACGATGATCGGTTGGCAGCAGCAACAATATAGCATTGCGGGGCTGGCGGCGATCTTCGCGGGCTCAATCTTTGGATTTCTGCCACACAACTGGAATCCGGCGAAGATCTTTATGGGGGATAGTGGGGCGATGTTTCTGGGCCTCTGTCTGGCCGTTCTCTCAATTATGGGAGGTGCTAAACTGGCCCTGGTAATCATGGTGCTGGGAGTGCCAATATTGGATCTGGCGGTGGTCGCGATCAACCGGATACGGCGGGGACAATCGCCACTGCATTATGATAAAACGCATCTGCACTATCGCCTGATGGCGATTGGTTTGAGCGCCCGCCAGATCTGCTATCTTTTCTATGGACTGACGTGTATGTTCGGCCTGATGGCGCTTCAGATGCAGCGTATCTATAAACTTGTGGGTATCAGTTTATTCGCTATCGTCTTTGTCAGATTGATCGTCTTTGTTTTATTTCGGCAGCGTCAGCGCGGTATCTCCATTCTGTCTACACCCACACCGGGTACCTT
>CAXTTV010000170.1:0-10763 GCA_964247295.1 uncultured Ktedonobacteraceae bacterium
TATTCTCATTTAAAGAGAGAAAGGGATACAAAATCTTCCAGAAAATTAAAGTATCAACGAAACGTAGAAGCCAGCGGATATTTAAGCGCTTCAGAAAATTCCAGCGATTCGTCAGGAATAACCGTTTTTCTGGTTCTAAAAAGAATATTCCTTTGATACGAAGCACCCTGTTCAGGTGCTTTGTATTATATAAAAAATTACTAAGAAAGGAATCTGATGCGGAACCAGAACATTCAAGAGATCACGGATCGGTTCCGGGCTAAGGAGGCTGAGTACGATCTACGTATACCGTTGGGGTAATGGATTGTCGTGCGGACGGATGGGCGGAGTTTCTCCTGCCTCACCGAAAAGAATTTCCAGAAACCCTTTGATCCCGCCTTTCACAAGTTAGATGAGATCTCACTGATTCTCCCGCCCTCGTGGGATCATTTTGATCGGCGGGTCGAGAAAATCCTCTCCCTGTCCGCCAGTATCTTTGGGATCAATTTTACACAGGAATCTGGAAACATCCTGGCGCAGTTTGACAGTCGGATCAGCACATTTGAAATCATCGAGGAAATCATAGATTACTGTGTCTAGTGGCAGCTTGACGTACGGCGGTGCGCGCTCAGCACCCTCTTGTACTGGACATTGAGGCACGAGGGAAGCACCGCAAAGCAAGCGTCAAGGGTATTGAACAAAGCCGAGCGAGCCGAGAAAGAGGCTCTGCTGCTAGAGCGCGCCATAGATTTTAACCAGATACCTGCGTGGCAGAGGATTGGTGTTGGCCTCAGTTGGGAGACCTATAAGAAGATTGGGTTTGACCCCATCAAAAAGATCGAGGTCAAAGCGAAGCGGCGGAGGGTTGGAGTCCAGGAGAACCTGCTTGTGGGGAGTGCTTACGAAGCGTGGGTTAAAGAGATCCTCTTGAGCGGAGAAGCCACCCTTCTAAAGAAGTAAAGGGCTATTCCTGAACATGTCAAAGTAGAAGTTCGTCAGAGAGATAGAAATCGGTGTATGCAGTGTGGATATGAGGGACCCTATCTAGAATTTGATCATCTGACTCCCCGCAGTAAAGGTGGTCCAAACACGGTAGAGAATATTCAGCTTCTTTATCGAATATGCAATCTAAAAAAATGCAACAGAATTTAATAAATGAATAGGAGATCTCCGGTAAAGTGTGGGATAAAGTGATGGTATTGGAGCATAGGAGATCTCCGAGGAGGTGAGAGAGGCCTGTGACTTTCGGTGGATGGGTAACCTCCGGGCTACGGGTTCCCGACGTGGGAGGGCTCTGGCGAGGAAATCGGGCCTGTTCCATCCGGCGCATAAACGGTCGGTTCTACGATTCCCCGAGCGGTTCGCCTGCATGACACCATAGTGCGTCCTTTTACTCCGCAAGCAAGCGAAACATCATGCCCTGTCGAGCACCACAGCCTATGGAAACCGTTTCCAGAAGACCCTGTTGAGAAAAGAAGATGTTCCTGTGCGGGGAGAGACTCGAATGGGATAGGTCGGGTCACGCGTGGATCCGTGGAGAGGGAACCCACCACCCTTCGTCGGAAGCCAAACCATCCAGGGATTCGCAGGTCCGCCCACGTGTGTGGCGGTGGTGAAGGGAGCGAGGGTGCTGGGAAATTTGGCGAAAGATCGAAGAAGGCCCGTGGACGCGGCGTAAGACGGCCCATCGAGCGCCGCGATGACGTGCCGCATTTGGCGCACAGCGCCATGCCTTCGGGGAGATTCTGCGATCCCGAAAGGATGCGCACGCTTCGCGAAGCGCTCCTCCCGCGCCTGAAGGGCGTTTCCCCTTTTCCCAACAGAGTCGCAAGCTGCTCCCCTACTTTTGTGTCAGCGGGATCAGGGCGGCGGGTAGCGGCTGATCTGTGAGCCAGTCCCTGACGACGCTGTTGAAGAGTTCAGGTTTGTGCAAATTCCAGCCATGTTCCTTAAGGCTTAAGCCTGGTATAGGGTGAAGCAGCGCGCTGCTCACAATCGCGTGATCTATAATGTGAGATGCAGTGCTTAATAGTTGAACACTTAGCTGCGCTCCTTCCGAGAGGCCGATCACGTGGGCGCGTCCCTTGTGAGCCTTTTTGCTGATAAGCTCCGCGACACGACTCGCTGCGTCTTTGATTGTGAAGGGCCGGGTCCCAGCGCTAAGCCCGTGCTCGGGAAGATCAGGGATTAGACAGTGATAGGTATTTTGTAGAGCTTCAATTTGAGGGGTCCACATCCAGCCTCCAATGCCCCCGGCGTGCAGGAAGCAGATTGTAGGAGCGTTCTCAGGTCCGCATTCGCGGGTACTTAAGCCCGTAACACTAATTTTAGGAAGTGTTTCAAACATATCTACCCTTTTCTTAGAACAGGGTCATAGCGACCGTGAAGATCCCGTCACTGAGAGCCGCTCCAGGCTATTGCCGGCAATCATATTATAGTAGGTTTGGAATGGTCTCATCTTTTACCGTTTAAGCCTGTTCTTTGTTGAGAATGGTGTGGTTCTGGCATCTATTCAGTGCATGTTGCAACGAGGTGTAACAGAGCCTGAGATCCGTTTCAAGCTTTACCCAATCGCTCTCCACATTAGTAGATTTGCCTCCAGTGATAAGATCGACAGTATCAGCGGCCCGGACGCGTAGTCTGGCGGACTCGCGCACCTCGTTCTCCGGCAGGTTCAGCAGGGTACTGTGAAGTTTGATAAGAGTCTGTACAAACTCAGTTTTATCGTCAGTACCCGCGAGACGCCGATGCACGTCGAAGTATCGTAGTTCCAGGGCCGCCGCCTTAACAGGATCAAAGTCAACGCCGGAGTAGCACTGCGCGATTTTATAGAACTGTTCCAGATTAAACAGAACCTTCTCTAGATCGTGATTCACAGGGACCCAGAGAATCGAGGCCCGTGTGATATAGTAAGCAGCCAGGAGAGACATAGGAAAAGGGATCTTAAATTGCTCCTGACAGAGGGCGACAATCAACAGGAGGAGTTTTATCCAGCGCCTATTATAATAGGCTCGCCAGCCAGCGGCCTCCAGGTAGGCCATCCGCTCGGGATTCAGTTTAATAACCTTCGCCATGCACCGCTCCTTCTGTCACAAAAAAGAGTCAACCTGCACCGGTGACCCCTATACTTTAGTTTATCATATGTAACCCTCTATGGGATTATGAATATCTTGCTTTGGGTGCAGTTCATTCGAGAAGGGCAAGGGGCTGGAGCGCCTTCCTTTCCATGGCGCGTCCCGCGCCAGAAGCGGCATGTCTCGCGTTGCTCGATGGGCCGTCCTACGCCACGTGAACGGGTTCTCTGCTCACCAACTGACTCCGCAAACATGCGAACTGCACCCTCTTGCTTTCTTTTTTCTAAAGGTATAAAAGTTCTTGTATCTAATGTAGAAATCTGAGCAATTCTTAGCCATTTGTGGATGTGCTTCAGAATGCAATACTGGTCGCTCTGGTTATGATTCAACCAATTGTCGAAGGGTAGCTAAGTGACTTATCTTTTGATGGGTGTTGCTGAAGAGGGAGCTTGAAGTCCTCCAGCGAGAAATCTAAGCAGCCAGGAACGTTCATCTGCGAGCGTCCTCTCTTGATTCAGGGGTGAGTGCATCAGATGCCTGCCTTGATTAGCCATCAAGAGATTACGGGCGCGCTCAAAGCGCCACCAGAGCTCGTCGGGTGGCAGGGATGGAAGGATCTGCCGTAGGGCCTCGTAATAGCGGCGCGTAACCTCTTCTCCGCCCTCAACTTGATGGCTGTTCCCACCGGGTGTACCGATGCTGCGACCACCCATCCAGGCTTGCATCCACTCGCGGCCACGCGCCATATCAAAAAGCTTAAAAATGGGAAGGGCATAGGCGGAAAGCAGATCTTCAACCGAAGGGGTCTGCTCCCGAGCTTCGATCTGTTGAAGCGCGAGAAGTTGCGAAGCATTCACAGGAGTAAAAAAGCGCGCCGCCATCGCCTGAAGCAGAGCCGCTTTCGAGCCAAAATGATAATTTACAGCCGCCAGATTTACCCCTGCCAGGGTCGTCACAGCTCGCAGAGAGACCGCCTCCAATCCCTGATCATCAAAGATCTGTTTGGCAGCCTCCAGAATCCGTTCTTTCGTATCATTGACACTCATCAAGAAAAATTACTCCTGGCTTCCTCTCTTGACAGAAAGCAGCATTTTTCGCTAAGATTCAAACAGTATTCAAACGTGTTTGAAAAGAATTTAGCAAGGAAGTTTATAAAAGGCTATCAAATTTTCTTTTCATTGTATCAGATTATAGGGAGAAGGTACGACGAATGGATGTGATAGTGCAGCAGGAGCGCGTGCAAAAGCGCTTAAAGATAGTGCAATGGGCGGCCCTAGTAGATTTGGTGCTGCTTGTGGTGCTGGTAGCCTCAGCGATTACCGGGCAAAGAGATCTGGTGCATGTGTTAGGACCGATTCATGGGATCAACTTTCTTTTGCTCATAGTGATTGCCGGAGTCGCGGTTCTGGATGGTCTTTGGGGTTGGTGGTTTCCGCTGCTCATCTTCTTTACGGCTGGTCCGCCGGGAGCCTTTATTGGAGAATGGATTGTAGGAAAACACCTCAAAGAGCAGGCTAATCGCCAGAGTTTACATAATCAGGGTGGGTCAGAATCAGCAATGGATACCACTGAAGAGTTAGCGTAAAAGCAGAAGGAGTGTTGATGATGGTCTTCTTAACCTGGTTGATCCGCTGGGGTCATGTAGTTTTCGCGGCGGCCTGGGTCGGCGGCTATGCCATGCTAGCCCTCGCGATCCTCCCCCGGATCGAGAAAGGGGCCAGCGAGTCCTTAGTCAGCCTGTCGATCGCGACCGTGCGTCTTCTCACCTATACAGGGACGCTGACCCTCACCTTTGGCATTGTCCTGATTACCCGCACACGTTCGTTCTCAAATATATTTGGAACAACGTGGGGAACCCTGGTCTTGATCGCTTTCGTGATCGCCATCGTATTGTTAGGAATAGGAGATGGAGCGCTACGGCCAGCGATCCTGAGACGGGCCAGAACGGGAGAGGCCCCGGCGAGGACGTGGGCGATCGTCGGGTTGATTCTCACAGTTATTGCTGTAGCGGTGATGACAGCCACAACCTACGTATAATGAAAAATTTTCGAGAGAAAAGGAAAATACGGCCTTATCGTTCTCACAAATGGCTGTAAAACCATTTCTTTAGATTAGCACAACAATAGCCAGGTAGGCGATATACATTGCTACAAGTGCACCACCCATCACCCTGGTAATCTTGCCGGACCATACCAGAGCAAGCAGAAGCAGGTGAACCCCAATCATGGTAGATAGACCTACAATTGTCAGGTGGGTATCTACAGTGATTGAGTGGATGCTGGCTGCCAGCCCAAGGGTAACCAGTAGATTGTAGGCAAACGAACCAAGAATACCCCCTACTAGAACTTCTGATTGTTTTTTGCGAGCCGCGCTTATTCCTAACGCGATTATCTCGGCTCCCGTTCCCAGCGAGACGATTGTCGCTCCGACGATTCCCATGCTCAGTCCCAGGCTTCCAGCCAGACGCAGAGCTCCTTCCACAATCGCTGGACCACCTATAGACATCGTTGCCAGACCTCCAAAGGTCAGTAACAGAGGCTTCAGGTGAAGGCGAGTAGTAGGGAATTTTTGATTATCATCATCGTCATTTTCAGACTTGATCAAGTGGTTAAAAGCTTCCCGGTCGGTAAGGATCAAAAAGATTGTAGAGCCGATAAATACAAGCAGTAAGAAGAGTCCCTCAAGTTGATTGATACTGCCAGACAACAACAAGGCTACCGGGACAATTGAGATCAGAGTTGTAATCAGAGCCTGTCTGCGCACATTTCGGTTAATAGATAAAGGGAAGACAAGAGCGGAGAGCCCGAGGGCTACTGTCGAAATCGTAATATTTGTACCAATAATATTACCAACAGCCAGATCTGGAGCTCCACGCGCGGATGCAATGGCAGCGGTCAGCATCTCTTCCGGCTCCAGACCGGCAAGCAGGACCCCTAAAACAAGCGTGCTTACTTTCAGGAGACGCGCCAGATCACTGGTCCCATCAAGAAACCAGTCGGCCCCGAAAAAAAGCAGGGTAGTGCCCAAAATCAGCAGACAGAGCGCGAAAAGTATTGAAAACATCAACAAATTTGATCCTGGATTACAGATTGCTCGTTGTTTTGGACATTTTCCCGTAAGGCATAGGTGGTTTCACGGATATCATAGTAGACTGTTACTAAAGAGGCAAGTGGATCAGCCCACCACCACGTTTTTACTTATCATTATTGGCATCCATCGTGACCACATTGGCAGGTTTCGCCTGTACGTGCTTCATGAAGTGCTTCCCGGCCTTCCTGCACGAGAAAATAAACCAGACCAAGAGCCGCTAATGGATCAGCCCACCACCAGCCAAAGAAACGGTTCAGTAGTAAGCCGATAAGCAGCGTCATAGACATATATGCGCAGGTTACACTGCATGCAGCATCAGCCTTTAAGGCCGCGCTATCGATTCTTTTCGCGATGCGTAGCTTGCTTTGCCATAAAAGGGGCATAATAATCGCGGCAGCGAGAGCCAGCCCCACACCCCACCATGAGGATTCTGGTTGAGTTCGTGTAAAAAGACTCCAGCCACTACTGACAATCACATATGCAGCCAGCACAAAAAGGCTGATTGCTGTCACCCAGGAGGCCCATTTTTCAGCCTTTTCGATGCGTTCCATCGAGCCTTTACGCTGTTCAACCAGTAAGCGCCAGAGCAGAATACCGCCGGAAATCAGCTCGACAATACTATCGATACCAAAGCCCTCTAGGGAGACGCTCCGCACAGCAAAACCCACACTGATCCCGACACTTGCCTCAACAATCATCCATATAATAGTCACAAGCTCAATCCAAATCCCGAGTTGAATGCTATCTTTTCGTACTATTGAAGACTGAGTTGGGAGCAGTGTATTTAGTACCGGGAGTTCTCGGGCCATGTTCAGCTCTCCTTACGTGCCTATATATCTACGTTTTCTAACCTGCATTATATCATCTTAAATTTTTTTTGTGTTCCTGCCACTCTTTGGCGTTGTAGTAGTGGGCCTGTTCGGGATCGTCAGCCGAGACGCGGCCAGCAACCACCCATTCATAGCGCAGGATCATGCCGCCGATCAATACAAGGAGCGAGAGTCCGACATTGAGGCTGCGATTCGCCGATCGGCCACCAAGCTTCAGCCCAATCTTTGTCAGTAGCGGGATGAGCAGGCCCCCGCCGATTGTTCCAAAGGTGAAGAGTCGCCCGGCCCGACCTTTATACAAAGGCTTTGCTAGCGGCCCGAGGATTGGAAAAACCGAGCCGATCAGGGCCAGTTCGGTGCTCATAGCCATAATCTCCGCATTGTCCAGGCGCTCAAGCGTATCCTCCTGGGATGGTTTACCCAGCGAGAGAATCAAGGAGAGGCTGGATAGCGCGGTTGAGAGGCCCGAAGTGAGAAATAAGGGGCCGAGAATATGTCTGGCCCGAGCCCAGATCGGTATAGCAGTCGAAGAGAGCAGCACTCCAGTGTAGGAGCCCACAATCAGGCCGAAGAACGCGCCGATGCCCTGGATAACCTTTATTGGCAGGGCTTTAAAGATCCTTGCGGCCAATGGAAACCAGTTCAAGAGGCCATCCTGCGCCATCTGGTAGGCAGCGGACAGACCGCAGAAGACGCCGAATGACGAGAGCGCCCAGGTCCCGATCGACATAACCGAACGAAGCTTCAGGACACGTAGCATATGGAGGAAGCGCTCAGGCCGTCCAAGATCCCAGATCAACAGAATTGGGCTGATCAGGATGCAGACAAAAGACAGATAGCGGCCCGAGCGCATCAGCCTCTGGTCCTTCAGGCCGAGAAACTCCGCTAAAGTCGTGACGAGATAGGAACCGGCAGCGATCCCTCCCAAAAAGAAATACAGAATAATCTGCCAGGTCCAGTGAGCCTTTTTAATCAAGGGATTATTATAATAGGTACTGGCCTTGTCAGTCCAGGATTGCTCGCGGCCCGAAATCGCTCGTTTTGGGGCCATTGTTGGTAGAGCAGTCCGATCTCTATTGTCAGTATACATAGCTTTTTTATCCTCTTAAGAGAAGCGAGCGGTTCTATTAGGAAATTTCCAGGTTTGGGGAACGTTCCCGCTTTGGAAGGAGAGGGAGACCCGCCCATGCGTGTGGCGATAGTGACGGGATCGATTTCCGTTGCCACGGGTCCACACGTGACCCGATCTACCTCATTCGAGTTCCCCTGCCTATACAGGAGCCTCTTATCCTTTTCCAGCAGAGTCGCGAGCGACTCCCTCTATGATCCGTTGCCTTTCCAGAGTGAGAAGGCGGTTGCAACCGTCAGGAATGTGGCGGCGACAAAACTTGCGATAAATCCTGGCAGAACATTCTCCTGAGGCAACTTAGGTTTCTCCGGTAGATTATAAATCGAAGGTCGATCCGTCAGCAGAAAAAAGGCATTGAGATCTCCAACCGTGGTATCCTCATCGACGCCATACAGGTAGGCGGCGGTCTCGCCCCGATCATGAAGATCTCCGACACGCTCTCTGGCCTGGGCCTTGAGCTCGTCGATATCCCCGAACTTAATAGAGTCGGTGGGACAGGCTTTGGCACAGGCAGGCTCAATCCCATCCTTCTGGCGATCGTAGCAGAGCGTGCATTTGGCAGCAGTTCCCGTTTGGTGGTTCTGATTGACCACACCAAAGGGACAGGAAGGGACGCAGTAGCCACAGCCATTACAGATATCGGGTTGTAAATAGACATCGCCAAACTCATTGCGAACCAAAGCTCCGGTTGGGCAGGCCTGCAAGCAGCCGGCATTAGTACAGTGCTTGCAGACATCGCTCATCATCAGCCAGTTTACCGTCTTACCCGTCCCCTCGGAGGCGCGAGGGCGCTCTATAAAGGCCACATGTCGCCAGGTAGTCGCCGAAAGTGAGACTGTGTTGTCATAACTATATCCAGTAAATTTATAGCCATCGGATGGTAGTTGGTTCCACTGTTTGCAAGCGACCTCACAGGCCTTGCAACCGATACAGAGAGTCGTATCGGTAAAAAATCCACGAGTCATCGGCGCTAATTCTCCTTTTGTGAGGGTTTGTTGGAGGAGCGGACGGGCGTCTCCCGACCGATAATACTCCCGTCCTCACCCTGGTGAGAGCGGCGGCCAGCGCGCATATTGCAGCTAAACGATTTAGCGTCGTGCATACTGACATTGCGATCGGCAACCAGCAGCAGGAGATCGTTCGCGACATCGCCCTTGACGACGCCAGAATAGCCCCAGTGGAAGGGCAGGCCAATCTGGTGGACGGTTCGTCCCTTAATCTTCAAAGGTTGGATGCGATCCGTAACCATCGCTTTGGCCTCGATTTCACCGCGTTTCGTCCAGATGGTAACCCAATCGCCCATCTTGACCCCTTTCTCGGCGGCCAGATCCTTGCTGATCTCCGCGAAAAGCTCTGGTTGTAGTTCGGAGAGCCAGGGGACCCAGCGCGACATCGCCCCGCCGACATGATGCTCAGTCAGGCGGTACGTTGTGATGGCATAGGGATAATCTGGATTGCCCACACCGTTTCTAGGATTGTCTGGACGGTCCCAATACTTCACAACGGGATTATTGTCCTGCTCGGGATAGAGCTGGTTATGGACGGGAGACTCAATGGGCTCATAGTGTGTAGGGAGCGGGCCATCCGTCAGACCGCTGGGTACAAAGAGGCGGCCACGGCCCTCATTCTGCATCGTAAAGGGATCGGCACCGGAATGCGCGTCCAGGCCCTTACCATCTGGCTTCGCCGGAGTCGAAGGGGCCTTTTTCTCTGGGAAATCGGGAACATCGTAGCCGGTCCAGCGGCCCTTTGTTCCATCTTCATTCGCGAGATCGGGGTCCCACCAGACGTACTTTTTACGCTCCGACCAGGGCCTTCCCTCGGGATCGGCTGAGGCGCGGTTATAGAGCATATGGCGGTTAGCCGGCCAGGTAAAGCCCCAATCCATGCTAGCATAACTATCAGGATTGCGATGTTGGGAAAGATTATTACCCTCCTCGGGCATAATCCCACTAAAGATCCAGCAGCCGCAGGCGGTGCTACCATCATCCTTCAGGCTTGTGAAGTCCTTAACCAGCTTGCCATCAGCTATAGTATAGCCATTGATCTCCTTCACAATATCCGCAACCACTGGTTCCTGTTGTGGACCCTCACGGCGATAGTTCCAGGTCAGATCCTGAATCGGCTTATCGCGGCGTTTTGTACTCTCTTTATAGAGAGCCTTCATTCGAAGGCAGAGCTCAGTGATAAACCAGTTCTCCGAACGTGCCTCATCGGGAGGCTCGATCGCCATCTCGCGATACTGGATCAGGCGTTGAGTATTAGTGAAACTACCTTCCTTCTCCACATGGGAGGCGGCAGGCATAAAAAAGACCTCGGTTGGAATCTGGGTAGGATCGACTCCGGGCCTTTTCCAGTAAGAAGCCGACTCAATCTCAAACAGATCGCGGACAACCAGCCATTCAAGCTTCTCCATCGCCGCACGGTGGAAGCCGGCATTAACGCCGCCAGCCGCGGGATTCTGTCCCAGCAGGAAAAAGCCCTTCATATAGCCGTCCTTCATACTAATGAACATTGGCAGATCCGAATGGTCATCAATAATCTTCGGCAGATAATCGTAAGCCCAATCGTTTTCCCTGGTAGCCGCATCGCCATACCAGGCCTTCATCAGGCTCACAATATATTTAGGGTAATTTGCCCACCAGCCAGTATCCTGAGCAT
>CAXTTV010000171.1:0-10744 GCA_964247295.1 uncultured Ktedonobacteraceae bacterium
TCCATATGACGACTAGTACTAACCGTCCTAGCGGCCACTACGCTTTTGTAAATGGAATCAATCTTTATTATCAGATACAGGGAACTGGTAAGCCCTTAATTCTGCTTCACGGTGGCTTTGGAACCTTTGAGATGTTTGCCGCCATTGCCCCTACCCTCGCTCGCAATTACCAGGTTATCGGTGTTGATTTGTATGGTCATGGACATACAGCGCTTACCGACCGCTCTATCCAATTTGAGCAGATGGCTGATGATATCGCCGGTCTGATTCACTATCTTGGTCTCGAAAAAGTATACATTCTAGGTTATTCTTTTGGAGGAACGATAGCTCTTCAGACCGCCATCCGTCATCCAGAGCTGGTAGATAAGCTTGTTCTTATCTCTACGCCTTTTAAGCGGACTGGGTGGTACCCTGAAATTCAAAAAGGAATGGCCTCGGCTGCCCCCGAATTTTTTATTGGCACCCCCATTCATCGTGGTTATATGGAGATCGCACCAAGGCCGGGAGATTTTGATCGATTTGTTACCCTGATGCGAGAGGGCTTAAGCCAGGATTATGATTGGACAGGCTCTGTCTCCAGATTAAAGACTCCCACGTTGATTATTGTCGCCGATTCTGATGCAATCCCTCAATCGCACACACTAGAATTTTTCACGCTCCTCAAGGGTGACCTGAGTGACTCTACCTGGGTTGGCGAGAGGGTCCTACCTTCGCAGCTTGCCGTTTTGCCAGGTACTAATTACTATACAATCTTTTTTCGGGCGGATCTGCTCCTTCCATGTATCTCTTTCTTTCTATAGGTGATGAACAGCCCGGCGCTTTACCGTTTTGTGATAGAGTGTGAAATATCAGAACTTCTGAGCGCTTCCCTTTATTGTCTTCATCAATGCAGCCAATCCACAGTGATTAGTGGATTGGCGAACTGTTTCAAAGAAGGAGCAGATGATGTCCGAGAAAGTGTATCGTACAGCATTGACTCCCATGAGCTTTTTAGAGCGGAGTCAACTGATTTTTCCTCACAAGATCGCGGTAGTCCATGGTGAGCGACGCTATACCTATTTATTTTAACGCACTCAGGCGTCTCTTACCTGTTTGTAGACTCTGAATTATTCCATCTGGTAGAGCCCTTGAATGTAGAGGGAGTCCAGATTATTCAGATCCACGATAGCGGCCAGCCCGATGATCCCTACGAGCAGTTTTTATCCGAGGGATCGCCTGAACCAGTTGAGATCCTATCGATCGATGAAGAGGACACAATCTCGATCAACTACACCTCGGGGACAACAGGAAATCCCAAAGGTGTAGTGTATACCTATCGGAGCGTGTATCTAAACGCGCTTTCAGAGGTTTTGGCGACAGGAATGACCAATAGCAGCATCTATCTATGGACGCTGCCAATGTTTCATTGCAATGGCTGGTGTTATACCTGGGCAGTCACAGCGGTTGGGGCGACGCATGTCTGCCTGCGCAATGTGGAACCGGGCCGCATCTGGGATCTTTTTGAGCAGGAGGGGGTTACGCACTACAATAGCGCGCCGACCGTGCAGATCTTTCTGGCAAACCATCCCAAAGCGCATCGGATGGAGCGCCAACTGACCGCGACGATCGCCGGTGCGCCCCCTTCGCCCTCGCTGCTGGGCCAGCTTAAGGCCCTGAATATTCGTCCGGTCCACGTTTATGGTCTAACCGAAACTTATGGGCCGATCACCATCTGTGAGTGGCAGAGCGACTGGGATAGCCTGTCATTAGAGGAGCAGGCCCGGCTGATGGCCCGGCAAGGTCAGGGGATGGTTGCTTCGGATCAGGCGCGAGTGGTTGATCCCCAGATGAATGATGTCCCGCGCGACGGTCAGACAATGGGCGAGGTTATTATGCACGGTAATCTAGTCGCCAAGGGCTATTACAATAATCCCGAGGCCACAGCCAGAGCCTTTAAGGGAGGCTGGTTCCACTCAGGAGACATCGGCGTCTGGCATCCCGATAACTATATTGAGCTACGGGACCGTGCCAAAGACGTAATCATCTCGGGTGGTGAGAACATCTCCACCATCGAAGTGGAGCAGACGCTGGCCCAGCATCTCGCTGTGCTAGAGTGTGCCGTCGTCGCCATTCCAGATCCCACCTGGGGGGAGCGGCCCAAAGCCTTTGTTACTCTGAAGGAGGGGCAGACCGTCACCGAGAAGGAGATCATAGATTTCTCGCGGGAGCGCATAGCCCACTTCAAGTGTCCGGTGGCTGTGGAATTTGGACCGCTACCCAAAACCTCGACCGGCAAAGTCCAGAAATATGTATTGCGGGAGCGGAGCTGGGAAGGCCAGGAGAAAAGGATTAATTAATTACTGAAAAGCAAAAAGTTCTGCTGAATTCTAAAATCCAGCAGAACTTTTTGGGGGAAGAAGGTCAGGATTTTTTCTCTTCGGCCTCTACCTGCTCCTCATGGTACTCCTGAATATTAGTGTAGAGACCATCGGGGAACTGAAGCTCCTGGTACACATTGCAGGAATCGGGATCATCGGAGGTTGGGCAGATCGGGAAATCCTGTTTGCCCTGCCATTCCAGAATGCGCTCCCGCTTCGGTGGATTATAATTGTGGTCATTGACCTGTTTAATCAGTGTTTTGGCCGAAATCTCCGAAGTATCGGGGGCTTTAACGAGCAGAGAAACCATCTCATCCTCGGACATAAAGTGGCGGGCCACCATCACAAACGTCAGCTTGCCATAGTGCCCGATATCCGTCCCCTTCTCTAGGCTTTGCATCAAGTGGACCATCATCGGCGAATTGTTCAAGCTCTCGCGATTGCCAGAGTTCTCTGTATTCTTAGGTGATTGACTCATCTTTGGTTGTTCTCCCTTTCTATCTTATACTCTCAACACGGATCGCCATAGATAATAGGGACATCAGAGATTATAGAACAAAATATCTAAAGATGCAAGCAAGGAACCGTAGCCTGGCGGTTTATTTGCCGAAAGGAACAGAGCCTCAAATCTTGCCCTAAAGACGAAATGTTAGAGGCTGGCGCAACGCGCCAGGAAACCGATCCAAGACGCACCTGAAGGTGCTATCCTACAACAGATAAATTGTCCGCACATTCCTACGAGGGTTCCAACAGGATCGCTTGCTTGCTGGTCTGATCAACCTCAAATCTCGCCCTGAATACGAAAGATTGAAGAGGGTAGGGCCGTCGCTTTGCGTGCGGCCTCTGGTGCGTAGCATGAATTGATCTTCTTATTCAAGGCGTTGTAGAACTGAGATGAGCTGCTTGCGATTTCCTTACCATTATTCTGCTTTCCTCTATCGCTTGAGGAAACTCTGGTGTATGATAGATAGGTATCTTTCACCGTTTATTATCCCTGCGGGTTCGCAGGCTGTTACGCATTTTATTTATTAGGAAGGTGGGAGGCATGGCCTCTATCTCAGATAAGGGCACTGATGCTCATTCAGAGTCGATCGCGCTCTGGACCCGTCGCTGTCTGGTTGTTTTTACGGCTCTGGGTTGTATCGCTCTGGCAGGGATCGCGTTCTGGCTCCTGGGGCAGATCTCGGGTGCGCTAATCCTCTTCATTCTCTCGGCTCTGCTGGCGTATATTATCTCGCCGCTAGTTCGCTACGCAAATCGGATTATGCCGCTACCTCTGGCGATCTTGCTGGTCTATGTAGTGGTATTTAGCGCGCTGATCTTTTTCTGTTACTTCATTATCTGGACGGCGGTGGGTCAGTTAATATCATTTGTGGGTAACGCTCAGCAGGCGCTGCCTCAACTGCAGCAGTTCATTACTCCAATTCTGCAACGTTTGAATGGCTTCAATATTTCGCCCGGCCAGCTTGAGGGGGCTGCTCAACAGATTCTCAATAATCTGCTGAATGTTGTAGGGCAGATCCAGCCGTTGCTGATTAATTTGTTTACCTTGTTTATTGATCTGATTCTAGTGGTGACCCTCAGCATCTACTTTCTGATCTATGGTCCCAAAATCATTGGATGGTTTCGCACTGATACGCCACAACGAGGCCGCCGACAGATTGCGCTTTTTCTGGAGGCGTTGGATCATACAATGGGCGGCTTTGTTCGCGGTCAGTTAATCCTCGCGGCGGTGATGAGCGCGCTAGTGGGGGGAACACTGTTCTTTCTAGGTGTGCCCTATGCGGTCCTACTGGCGCTGGTAGTATTTGTATTTGAATTTATCCCGCAGATTGGGGCGTATATTTCGGGCGCAATCGTGATCGCGATTACCTTTGCCACAAAGGGCTGGCAGGTTGGGCTAATTGTGCTGGTGATCAGTTCATTATTGCAGGGAGTTGTGGATGGCCAGATCCTTGCTCCGAGGATCATTGGGCAGGCCGTTGGACTGAATCCGATCGTTTCGATCTTCGCGCTGCTGGCCGGGGCTCAGCTTTTCGGGCTCTTTGGAGCCTTCTTTTCAGCCCCGATCGCAGGAATTATCCAGGTATTTGTACTTTCTTCCTGGAAGTTGTGGAAGACAGAGCATCCTGAAGAGTTTAGTGATAGCAAGAAGATTGAAAAGCCTGAGGATCGCCAGCAATTGCCACAAGCAAGCACACAACAGAAACTATGACCTCTTCTTCTGAGATTACAGAAGACCTTTTCCAAAGCCTGGGTATTGGAGCCGCTTAGAATGGGTCGATCCCCAGACTGTGCAAGATTGCTCCCATAACATCTGGAGCTTGGTGGGGGGTGGTTTGCGAGGACACAATGGATGGAGAAAAATAGTTTTTGAGGGTAGATTAGTTCCTGAAGGTTTAATCCGCCCTCAATTTTATGAGCTGTTTGTTTTGATAATCGGTTCTATGAAGCTTCGTAACTGCGAGTATCCAGGGGCTCCTGGTCAGTAGGAACGAATTGGATATAGTCCCCGCTGTCGAAGATTGTTTTGAAGATAGCGGTTATGGTGCTATTTCCCTGGCAGGCTAATGTCACCCGTTGACCAGGATCTAGATCCACATAGGCGCGCTGGCTTGAGCACCAATCAATCTTCAAGAAAACCTCGTGGTGCCCGGCTGGTACCTCAAAAGAGGTGCTTTTGCTTTCGCCGACAGTTCCGTAAAGTTCCTTATCAATAAAAACCTGATATGAGCGGAGTTTGTCTGCCCAGGCTGGTAAGCGTTCTATTGTGAGTGTCGCGTTATCCACAATAGTATTTTCCTTTCTTAGTGAAGTAGGGAAAATGATTGGACATTCTCTACTCTTATGTATGTACATGTTTACTGATTATGAATTTGCTTGTTTACTCCTACTCTCGGAAATCTTTGGGATCGACAAAGAGTTGCAGATACCCACAAGATTTACACACCAGGGGATTAACCTTTGTTCCCAATGCCTTGTGTTT
Source organism: uncultured Ktedonobacteraceae bacterium (assembly GCA_964247295.1). Lineage (GTDB taxonomy): Bacteria > Chloroflexota > Ktedonobacteria > Ktedonobacterales > Ktedonobacteraceae > CAXTTV01. The sequence continues at coordinate 5,344 of CAXTTV010000171.1, forward strand.
TGGTGAGCTAAGCCTGGCGTACTGATTAGCATACGTGCTCCATATGCGCTCTGAGGGAGGTGCATCGCAGATGGGGCAGGGCCGCTGTGGGGGGTTAAATTGTTCTTCTGACATTATGTGTAAAGTTCCTTTCGCCTTTCTTTAAAGAAGGAAAGTATGCATATGCTTTCCTTTCTCAATTTACGTAGAACTATTATTTTTGTTGTAGACTAAACTTTTGGGTCAGGCGTTGGCAGCGACAATTGTGCCATCCGCGTTCACTTTAATGGCGACGGGAGCAAGCGGCGTCATCGCGGGCCCCTGGATAACTTTGGCATTGGCTCCAGGATCAAAGATCGAGCCATGGCCCGGACAGACGATCATATGAGTGTCAGGATCGTAATTAACCTTGATACCGACGTGGGTGCAGGCGCGTTCATACGCGACAAAGCGGCCATCCGGTAGGTGGATCGCGATACTGTCCTGACCATCGGCCTTGTTAGTAAAGTTCTGAGAAGAATTTACCGGGAAGGCATTATTTTGTACCTTCTGTTGATTCTGATTATTATTCTGGTTATTTTGGTTTAATTGCTGTTGCTGTCCATTTTTCTGATCTGGAGTATTTTTCTGAGCGTTATTCCCATTGGCAGGCGTGTTCTGCTTCATAGTGCCCATCGGGGCAATCTTTTTTGTCCCGAAGACCAGGTGAGTGAATTTGGCATCGGCGAATCCCAGGCTACCAAGAACCGCCGCAGCGGCCACGCCGCTCCCGATCAGCGCGACGGCACGCCGACGACCGACCCTTTCCTTTGGCATAGTCGTCGGGTTTGAGGCACTTTCAAGAATGTGTTCGGCCTCTTTTTTAGCAGCCTTTTTGTCTTCAGCAGCCGCAAGCCTTGCCTCTTTTTTAGCAGCCCTTTCTTCTTCAGCAGCCTGTTTCGCCTTCGCTTTAGCAATCTTTTTAGCATCACCCTTTGATGGGACCTGCTCTGAGTCCGCCATCTGGTCTAGCTCAAGCGGCTCAAACTTGATTGGCTCTCCCTTGATTGGCTTTCCTTCAGAGTCAGTTCTGGGTGTTGAAGATTTTACCGCGACCAGAGGTGTCTCCTGACGGACTTTGGGGATACCAGACCACCATGCAAAAGAGTCCAGATCATTATAGCTTTGCTGACCATTTGAGTTTCCCTTAGATCCTGGAGAGCTCATATATGAGGGTTGCGCAGGCGCGTTGCCTTCTCTCGATCCCTGTCCTCGACCGAATGGTATTGGCGAGGAGGGTAGTTGCATTCCACGAGTTGAGCCGGGCTGCTGGAGGAAGGTCATAGGAGCAGCAGGGATGCCCGTTGGTGGTGTGTTGGGAACGGCAGCCGTTGGGAGATCGGGGACCGCCTGCCATTTAGACGAAGCATTTGTCAGGAACAGCTCGTCAGGCGAAGGAATTCTTTCTTGTATGAGCGATTGAGTAGCGGGCTGCCGTTGTTGTTGTTGAGACAGGGCCAGGGCCGAAGTGTAGGGCTCTAAGAGTTCCTGGGCCGACTGGTATCGCTGACGGGGATTTTTCTGGATTGCCTTTTGAACGACGGTATTGATCCCTTCTGGCAGATCTGGTCGAAGTGATAATATAGAGGGGGGCATTTGCTGCACATGCATAAGCGCGACCTCGATCGGATTGGAACCTACAAAGGGAGGGCGACCGCAGAGCAGTTCAAACAGCATAATTCCTAGAGCGTAAATGTCAACACGCTCATCTACATACTGCCCCTGAACAAATTCTGGTGCGATATATTCTGGTGAACCTAGATAGGTGCCGGCCACGCTCAACAGGTGCGCGTATGTGTAATCGCTATATTCAATGCCGCGCAATTGTAGTAGATTGATTAGACCGAAGCCAGAGACCTGAACGCGCTGTTCCGGATGCAGCAGAATATTTGCCGGCTTCAGCGCCTGATGGAGAATCCCTTTATTGTGAGCATAATCCAAAGCCTCGGCCATCTGTTTCAGCACCCGGTAGACGTAGGTAGGTGAGCATATGCCTTTCGCCTTAAGCACATCGGCCAGGGAGCCGGAAGCCATATAAGGCGTAATCAGATAGGTGCATCCACCCACCTCGCCGTATTCATAGATCGGCAAAATATATTGATGCTCCAGACGGACCAGTGAAGCTGCCTCTTTTAGGAAGCGTGCCATGAAACGCTGACGTGCACGATCCGAGAGCTGTTCTGGCGGGATAAAGACCGTAATCGCGACAGGCCGTTGAAGCGGCGTATATTGACGACCAGCGTAAACGGCATTGAGGCGTCCCTGACCCAGTAGCTGCTCGACAACGCAGTTACCAACCCGTTGCCCTACAAATTGTTCAGCAGCCGGTATTTGCATGTTTTCTCTCCATTTTTCCTTTTACAGTTATCAAAAGATCCGTGCCAGCAGGAGAAAGGAACAAAAGCGGCGTACGGGCGTCCTTCCCCTTCATGTGTTTTTTTTATCCACTTATTTTCAGGGATACCTGATCCTAATACTTCTTCTATTGACGTTACACGATTAAAAGTTCGATCTTATACAGGTATGCAAAAAGTCCTGAAGCGAACGCAGAGGGCTATCAAAGGGCCTTGATTTCGATGTTGCGGAAAGCGATATGGCCATTGTGTGTTTGTAGGCCGATAAAGCGAGGAAGATCGGGTGTACCGGGCAGACCACGCTCAGGATGCTTTTTGTCTGATCCCACCTGAAACGTAAAATCGGTCACAGGGACTCCATTGAGAGTCACTGTATAGCGTTGTCCGAGCACCTTAATCTCAAACTGATTCCACTGACCCGTGGGACTGAGCGGCAGATTGTCGGCATGGGTTGGGGCCGCCAGATCATAGATCGCGCCCGTTGTATGAATCGCTGGTTGCCCGGTATTATTAATCTGGATCTCAAAGCCGTAGGCCACCCCAATCTCCGCCGGATTATCATTTTGAAAAGGGCCGTGTTCGGGATCTGGGAAGCGGACAAAGACACCTGAGTTATCATCTGTGCGCTCGCATTTCCACTCTAGAATCAGATCGAAATTGGGTGGGGTTGGCTCTGTATACCAGTCCAGGCCTAAAATAGTCCCGGCCTCAGTTACCATCGTCCCGTTGATCAACTTAAAAGTCCCCGTGTTGTGGAGCGGAGATTGATCCTTTACAGGGGCCATACGCCAGTGTTGTAAAGACGTGCCATCAAAAATCGCCTTAAAACCTGGATGAGGAAAAGGTGATACTTTACCAATGGTAACTGGTGACGCTGATGTAGAAACGTTTTTCGTCTCTAGAGATCCACAGGAAGAGAATACCAGCGAGCTACAGAAAAGCGCCATGAATAGTATGGAGACCTGCTTTAGTTGCATAGAAGATCCTTTGATCTGCTTACTAAAATAGTAGGCACCTCAGCAAAAACGTACATACGAAAAGCTTTATCTTTTTTGACGCCTTTTCTTGGGCTTTTTTACAAAAAGCCTCTTATAGAATTGCATTAAACAGGCAGAAACATTACTTTACTTAATTAATCAATTTAATCAACTATTGACATTTGAGTAAATGTGCAGGTAAGCTTAGACCGATACTATACTGGGTTGTTAATAAAGAAGCTTGGAAGATTTTTCTATTTCTTCATTAAAGAGAGGTTGTTGATATGTCTGTTGTTTCTGAATTTTTACAGGCTAATCAAGAGTATGCCGCGAAATTTGACAAAGGGGATCTACCATTGCCACCAGCCCGAAAAGTCGCGGTTCTTGCCTGCATGGATGCTCGCCTCGATCCCGCTAAATTTTTAGGATTGAAAGAAGGTGACGCACATGTTATTCGCAACGCGGGTGGGCGCGCGGCGGATGCTTTGCGTTCTCTCGTGATCTCTGAGCAGCTTGTGGGTACGAATACAATTGTAATCATCCATCACACAGACTGTGGGATGTTAACATTTACAAACGAAGACATTCACGCAAAAGTTAAAAACGATTTAGGAGCGGACGCTGACCACATCGCCTTTCTACCATTCAAGGACCTGGAACAGTCTGTCAGAGATGATACCGCCTTATTAAGAAACTCGCCGTTGATCCCGGATAGTATTACCATCGAAGGTTTTATTTATGATGTAAAAACGGGAAAGCTTCGGCCCGTCAAATAAACACGTTTTCTTAAAAAGCTTTTCTCTGGGATACATACAGGGAAAAGCTTTTTTCATATGTACTGATCAAAATAAAAAATACAGTGAAACAAAATCGTCTTATTTTAGATCATACCATCATACAGTGAAACAAAATCGTTTAAAACCATAGTAGAAAGACTGGTAGGGTCATGGAAACAACAGTAGACGGTACCTTTTTTCAAGAGGGAGACCGTGTGCGTGTCAAAGACACCAAAGAGATGGGATTGATCAATGGAGAGTCTGGGGGTGTCGTCTACGTTCTTATGGACTCTACTAACACCATTAGAATTTTCGCGGCCTATCTCGACGCTGATTCTGCTATTGAGATTGTCAGGTAGATCACCTGATGTGGATGGAATAGCAATACTTGTGTAGGTAGATAATAGCGTTTAAAAGAAGTTTCTCATGTGTGTATTGTATTATAGAGATGTAGAAGAAAGACCTTTCGCAAAATAAGCGTATCTTATCAAAGGATATATTTAATTTGAGGAAAGGCCTCTGGAAAGATACAAAAGACCTGTTGTGGACGGACATGTATATTCCAGAGCGTTACGTGTGTAACAGAAAGATATGTATGACGAACACGAACACAATTACCCTGACAGAAGAAAAAGGTACTTACGCTGAGCTCAAGCAGGAGCTGAAGCAGCAGGGACTTTTAGAAAAGCAGCCTCGCTACTATATTGGAAGAATTGCTTTGCTCTGTGTCTTATTCGTGATAGGAATGGCCTTCCTACTGACTGTTCGCATCTGGTGGTTACAGCTTTTCAATGCTGTCTACCTGGCTTTCGTCTGGACGCAGATCGGGTTACTCAGCCATGAAGCCGCCCACCGACAGATGTTTCACAAAGCCTGGCAGCATGATCTTGTAAGCTTGATTGGTGGTGACCTTCTGATCGGCATGAGTTATGGCTGGTGGCTGGATAAACACAATGCGCATCATAGCCACCCCAATCAATTGGATATTGATCCCGATCTTGAGATTCCCTTTCTTGACTTTAACGGAGTGGATGATCTTAACAGTATGAGCCCGTTCAGACGCTTTTTGGTAAATCATCAGGCCTGGATTTTCCTGCCCGCCTTGATGTCTGTTAGTTTAACACTCCAATATAATAGTTTTCTGTTTCTGATTCAGAAAAAGGCTAAATACCAGGCGCTGGAATGGGTTTTGATGATCGCTCACGTCGTCATTTCTCTTGGTTTGATGCTCTGGTTAATGAACTGGTGGCAGGCCCTCCTCTTCATTGTGCTTAAT
>CAXTTV010000172.1:0-10524 GCA_964247295.1 uncultured Ktedonobacteraceae bacterium
CGTACACGGGTTCTCTGCTCACCAACTGACTCCGCAAAAAAATGAACTGCACCCTCGGCGAACCAGTGTTGCTCACATTGTTGCAATCACGTCTGTACGTCGATGAAAACCTCTTTACAGGCAACGAAGACGCTGTGAGAAAAGAAAGGAACAGTGTTTTCCCACCTCGCCATCGCCCGTAGATTGGGTCACGTGTGGACCCGTGGCATCGGATGAAGCGGAAACATTAACAGGAACAAAACTGGCTGGTCATAAGGATTAAGTCCTTAGAGACCCTTTTCTCAGATCCAACGTGTTCTCTATGATACAGCTATAATGCACATTCCCAGTATCATTTCCTCCAGGCAACAATAAGCATGGATGCACGCTATGCCTGCCCACTGGCAGAGAAAAGAAAGGGATCTACCAATGCCAACAGAGAAATTGATTGTGAAGGAACAACGTAAACGCCTTTTCACACGACTCGCGAAACTTCCTTTAAGATACCGAAAAACGAAAGCGACAACGACACTGGCCGGGGGAAACAATCAGGAGGGCGCGCCGATGCCGCCCACTCTCCTTGGGAACGTTGTTCAAATTGAACAGGCTCCACAAAATGAGCCGGCCATAACTCAACAGGCAACGTTTCTCGGATACGCATTTCAAGCGAGCATGACCCCAAAGCACATTGAGGTCACCGATCTTCCCGAAACCCTCATTACTCCTGATACCACTCTCTGGATCGATCTCTCAGAATTTGGAATAGAGGAACTTCAAACGTTAACACAGGTACTCCGCATTCATCCCGCCGCTGTCGAGTTCGCGCTCTCTGCCTGGAAAAGCCCTCGTCTGGATGTCTTTCGCGACCATTTCTTTGTAACGGCTACGGTGCCATCCTTACAAACAAATCCCTATCGCATTCAGGCCCACCAGATCAGCTTTTTTGTTGGTGAGACCTTTCTCCTCTCAACCCATCAGATCGCACTCCCATTTGTCGAGCGGATTCTCACCCGCAGCTCCTTACATCATGAGACAACTCCGATTGACTCGGCCTTTCTTCTCTATCTGCTTTTGGATGAACTCCTCACGTATTACGAGGATCTCAATGGACACATCCAGGGAGAGATTGAGCAGATGGAAGAGCGCGCCCTGCTCGATTCCTCGGATAACTTTCTTACAGAGCTTCTTCACTTTAAGCGCTATACGTTTGCCCTGAGTCAGTTGGCGGATCAACATCGTGTGATTTTCGCGGTCTTCCTGCGCCCAGACTTCCATGCCATCGCTGAACAAGAGATTCAAATGTACTATCGCGATCTTGACACCAGACTCTCACGCGTGGTGGAGAACCTGCGCAATGCCAAGGAGTCGGTGAATGGCATTTTCGATATCTATGTCTCTCGCGTCTCACACCATACCAACAACGTCATGAAGATCCTGACAATCGTCTCGACTATTTTGTTGCCCTCAACATTAATTTTCACCTTTTTTAGCACTCAGACCATTCAGACTATCCCAATTCTTACCCATCAGGTAGGCTTCTTTGTGATGATTATGAGCGTTATCTGTGTGAGTGCGGTAATTCTCTGGCGCTTTCGCCAGAAAGGCTGGCTATAGGAAGAATGTTTTTTAGAAAGGTGCTCAGCTACAAACGAACCGTTGTGAAAGATCAGACTATTTTTTAGACACTTTAGTATGTAAAGTAGAATAGAAGGAAGCATATGCAATTGCTTGTCATACTCCCTCTCGAAGAGGAACTCGCTTTTCTTGCCCAAAGTTTACAAGCCCAGGGATTCTCTGAGAACCCTCGCCCTCTAGGGAAGCTCACTGGACATTACTTCCCCGCGCTAGAAATCACCTTCGCTCCCGGTGGACATGGCAAAGCTCAGTCTGCTCTGCAAACACAATACATTATTGACCACAGCGAGCAGGTAGATCTCGTTATTTGTGCTGGCGCGGCGGGGGCTCTGGCTCCTGGTATCGCGGTCGGTGATCTCGTTGTCGCGGAAACCACCGTTGAGCACGACTATACCTTGAGATTTGTCTAGCGCCCCCTTCCACAATTCCCTGGCTTCGAGCCGATGCTAAATAAACTGCGCAGTAATCAATATACTCTGCCTTTAGCACAGGTGCATTGTGGTATCATTGCCAGTGGCGATGAGGATATTGTTGACTCCGAACGGGGGCAGGCCCTCCATCTGCAAACGGGAGCGATCGCTGTGGCCTGGGAAGGGGTCGGGGTTGCCCGCGCCTGCCGCTTTAGTGGCATCCCCTTCCTTGAGATCCGCGCGATCACCGATACCGCAGACCACGATGCCCCAGCCAGCTTCGAGACTAATTTACGATACGCAATGGAGAATCTGGGTAAATTTCTTGCTCAATCAGGCATATTTCAAGAGGTTTGAGGCTCAAGTGAAGGGAGTCTTTTGATGGATGAGTATACAAAAAGTAATCAGGATTGGTGGAATGAAGCAGCTCAGGTTCATGCTGAAGACAAGATAAGCAAGATAGAAGAAGTTTTTCTCATAGCCCTCTGCTATACTCCTCAAGGTGCAACGTTTGCTGAGTGTAAGGAGTGCTTTTGATGAGAAATATTATCGTCCTGTCCTTCATCACGCTTGATGGCATTATGCAAGCTCCCGGCGGCCCCGAGGAAGATCAGACTGGCGGCTTCAAATACGGCGGGTGGACTGTTCCTTACTTCGATGAATTCTTGGGTCAGGCCATGAGCGAGCAAATGAACAGGCCTTTTGACTTATTGCTTGGCAGAAAGACCTATGAGATATTCGCGGGATACTGGCCGCATCAAACAGATCCCGGTGCCGCTGGCATTAATAACGCAACGAAATATGTCGCTTCAAACACTCTCCTTCAACTCGACTGGAGCAATTCTGTGCTCATATCTAAAGATGTTGTCCAGGAGATTAAGAAGCTCAAGGAGCAAGACGAACCCGATCTGCATGTACACGGCAGTGGGAACTTTATACAAACACTTTTGGAGCACGATCTGGTGGACGAGCTGTGGTTGAAAATATTCCCGATCACGCTGGGTACAGGCAAACGCTTGTTTGGTAATGGAATCACGCCCTCAGCATTTACGGTGCGCGAAGCGAAAACGTCGCCAGGCGGTGTGATTGTCGCCTCATACGAACGCGCAGGAGAAGTAAAAACAGGATCATTTGCCTAATCTTTCGTAACTCACTAAATGATCTCACGCAACGAATTTTTGATATAAAGCTATCCACACAACAAAGATTTGAGATTGTTTTCTGTATCGTCTTCCACGCAAGGTTGATACACCATCAATCTGAAGTGTGTGCGTCTCAGGAAGGACCAGCTCATAAAATTCAGTCGGCGGCTTCTGTACTTGATAATCTAGGGTGGACACATGGCACTTAAACGAATGGACAACGTCGGCATCGTGGTGGAATCCCTTGATGCCGCTATCTCTTTTTTCGCTGAACTCGGTCTCGAACTCGAAGGGCGAGCCATGGTAGAAGGCGAGTGGGCAGGGCGCGTCACTGGACTAGGCGACCAGCGTGTTGAGATCGCCATGATGCGCACGCCAGACGGCCACAGCCGTCTAGAGCTCTCCCGATTTATCACGCCTCCTGTGGTAGCCGATCACCGAAACGCCTCAGTTAACGCTCTCGGCTACCTACGCGTCATGTTTGCCGTGGACGACATCGACGATACGCTCGTCCGGCTCCGCAAGCACGGCGCAGAGCTTGTCAGCAGCGAAGTGGTCCAGTACCAAGACGTGTATCGGCTCTGCTACATTCGCGGACCTGAAGGACTTCTCATCGGGCTGGCCCAAGAACTCGGCTGAGTTGCTGCGGTTTCACATAGATCGCGGCTGGTCCAGCCGAGGACATAGGCGTAAAAGAGAAATAATGTAAAAAGGCGTTCCCCTGGTCTATTTTTCGTACCTTTTACCCTTGACCTTCCAGCGATGGGAAGGTGTACACTCATTTTCAGAAGGAGGTGAAAAATTATATGCTGATCCAACGATTTTCTGAGCCCCAGAAACGCTATCAGGGCCCTGCTTCCACAACTATACATCTGACGATCGGACAACTTGCTCATCTAACGGGAATCTCGGCCAAAAACATTCGCTACTACGAAAGTTGCGGCCTGCTCCCCCCATCCCAAAGGGCTGGGAATGGTTATAGAAGCTATACTCAGGTCGATGTCAATCGCTTGATCTTGTTACGTCGCCTGCGCTTGCTTGATGTCCCGCTCGCGGATCTCAGCTCCTTGCTCACAAGCGCATCAGACGCCCGATGCACGGAGGTTCTACACGATCTATTGCCTTTAGTCGCTCGGAAATTGGTCGCATTGGATCAGGAGATCGCGGAACTTCAGCGCCTTCGCGCACAAGTTGAAGGATATCACGAGCAGCTTGCTGGTTGTCATCCTGATGAACACGAACCATTTAGTGCATGCATTGATGCGTCTTGCCTCGCACTTTCATGCGAAGCATCGCTAGAGGAGAAATAGCGTGAATCTTATTATTGTCCCGACTACCACCAATGATCAGTGTCCCTGTGGCTGTGGCTGCTCTTGCGGATGCGGCTGTTGCGGCTGCTAAATCTTTAACCAGCCTGCTGGAGAGAACATTTCTCTTCTGGCAGGCAAATGGTATATCCGACTCTTCTCTTTTCAAATTCCCCCTTGACAAAACCCTCTCAATGATTATAATTAAGTTATCACGTGATAACGATAAAGGAAGAGGGTTGGATACGTCACAGCATTCACAGAAAAAAACAAAACGGCAGAGGGATATTCAGGAACCTGGTGAGACTCGTCGCCTGATCCTCCAGGCGGCACAAACGCTTTTTATGACCTATGGCTACCGCGCGGTGACGACGCGGCAGGTGGCCGATGCCTGTGGCATTACGCAACCCGCTCTCTATCGGCATTTTTCCGATAAACAAGATCTTTATGTGTCGGTCCAGGTAGATGTGGTTACGCAATCTGGAAACGCTCTGGAGCGCATAGCGAAGCGAAATGCTCCAATGCAGGAACGCTTACGCCTCACGGCGATCCATCTGTTAAATAGTGCCCGGCAGGATATACATGTCATGTTTCATGATATGCACTATGAGCTGAGCCCAGAGGCACAGGCAAGAATCTTTCGAGCCTTCTCGACATCTGTGATTGCTCCCATCAGCATAATTTTTGAGGATGGGATGCAACAGGGTTTGCTCCGCCCCATTGATCAAGGAGGCGTAACGACGCATACAGCGGTGATGCTCTTTCTTAATCTTGCATCTCAATTTCTACCCTCCCCTCAAGGAGAACATCTATTCGGAGCTCACAGCACCATCACGGAACGCACACAATTGATGGTTGATCTGTTCCTCTATGGCCTTGCTAAAGAAAAACAGGATCACCAGAACTCGTGAGAAAAAAAGCAGATCTCTTTTTTTTAAAACTATGTGTTATCAATTGATAACCTCGAAAGCAAAGATATCCTATAGAAAGAAGAAGGATACCTATGAGTGATCGTACGATCCAAGCCGAAGGGCTCATCAAACGATTTCAGAAATTCACGGCGGTAGATGGTGTTTCGTTTACTGTAGACGCCGGGGAGATCTTCGGCTTCCTCGGCCCCAATGGCGCGGGCAAAAGCACGACGATCTCGATGCTAACGACGCTTGCTCTACCCACTGCTGGCCGCGCCAGTATCGGCGGCTATGATGTGGAGACACAGCCAGTCGAGGTACGCCAGATCTCCGGGGTCGCGTTGCAGGAGATCGGTCTAGATCCACAACTAAAGGCAACAGAATTGCTGACGCTTCAGGGCCGGCTCTTCGGGCTGACATCCCGTCAGGCACGCGAGCGCACAATGGAGCTATTGCGCCTGGTCGATCTGACAGATGCTCTGGATCGCCCGGTCGGCAAGTATAGCGGCGGGATGCGTCGCCGGCTGGATCTTGCACTGGCCCTGGTGCATGAACCAGAAGTGCTTTTCCTGGACGAACCGACTACCGGTCTCGATCCTGTCAACCGCAGGGCAGTCTGGCAGGAGATCCGCCGCCTGAATCGCGAACTGGGCATGACAATCTTTCTGACAACACAATACCTGGAAGAGGCCGATGAGCTGGCTGATCAGATCGCGATTATCAATCGGGGCAAGATCGCTGTTGAGGGAACGCCTCAGGCGCTTAAAGCTGGGATCGGCGGTGAGTCGATCAATCTGACCTTTTCTGATGAGGCAACCGCGCACCAGGCCCAACAGGAGATCGCTTCTATGGCCGACTCCGCTCAGATCGATCGACAGACTCTCAGACTCTACTTATCGCATGCGGCGCAGGCCGTTCCAACAGTGGTAGGTCAGTTAGAGGCTCATAATTTGCACGCTCAATCCCTGACGCTCTCCCAGCCCACGCTTGATGATGTGTTCTTACAGGTTACTGGTCAACGCTATGAAAGCGAGACAGCAACTAGATAAATAGGTGCTCCCACTGCATAAAAAGAAAGGTGTTCTCTCGTGAATACAACAACTGAAACGACCCCAGCCCTCACCAATGCTACTATCAGCAAAAAATCTTCAGGCCACCTGCCATTTATCCAACAGGTTATACTCTTGACCCAACGTGCTCTCATCGTTAATCTACGTATCCCTGGCATTTTTGCCTTTATCCCATCCCTGCTTATTAGCGTCTTTACCCTGATTATCTATCAGGCCCAATTAGGGAATGCCGCTCAGTTCTTTCTAAAAGGCCAGAGCTACCTGGGCTTTATTCTACCGCTCTCTCTGACCAGCGCGACACTTAGTGGATCATCGGTCGCCAGCCAGACGATTATTAATGATATCACCCGTGGCTATTTTAATAAGCTGCTCCTGACACCCGCGAACCGCTGGGCCCTGTTACTGGGTCCGATGATCGCGAATGCGATTTTGCTTGTTGTTCAGGTGGTTGTGGTTCTGGTGATTGGCCTGCTTCTGGGTCTCAAATCAGCAACAGGGATCGCGGGCCTTTTCGCAGTCCTCGGCTTTACGATTCTACTGGGAGTCAGCTTCTCTGGCCTGACTGTTGGAGTCGCACTCTTAAGTGGAAATAGCGCCGCTACCTCTTCGGCAAGCTTCCTGTTTTTTCCACTTACATTCCTGACAGCTACATTTGTTCCGGTCGATCTTCTCCAGGGCTGGTTTAAGGTCGCGGCTTATATGAACCCGATTACGTACTTTCTAGAGGCCACTCGCGCGATTCTCAATACCGGCTGGGATGGCACGCTTATTCTACAAGGTCTGTTAGCGGTCGCGATTATGTTTACTGTCCTGTTCGCGTTCGCCCTCTATAGTCTGCGTTTTCGCACGAAGCGTCGCTAGATTCCGAGTGGGGAATGGCTTGGGAAAAGCGAATGGTGGATCACTGACGACCCAGTGGGGACCCGTGGCCCGGCGGTTTATCCGCCGAAAGAAACGGTGTCTCCCACCTCACCATCGCCCGTAGATCAAGTCCCCTTCTCTACACAGGAACGTCCTTTCCCTAATAGAGTCTTGCTATCATCTCTGTCCCTATCTATTCATTATTCATCACGTGCTGGAGCGGCTACAAAGGCCACATCATACTCCTGCTGAGCAACAAGTACATCGTCGCAGTAAACCACAAAATCCTCTTCTTGTAAAAGAACGTCGTAGGTATGCTCGCGGAAGTGATACCCCTTTAATAAAGCATTTCCCAGGGCTTTATTGCAGGCCGGCTGGATCTCAAGCTTGCCCTCTACACTGGGATGAATTCCAAAAACGCCATGAATAATTGCCTGAACACCACTCCCGGCAGAAATCTGGAGAGGCATTTCTACTGATGAATTTCCCAGATAGTCTGTGAACACTTCTTGTGGGAAGTAAGGATACGCTTCAATCCAACGTATACAGCGGGAGAGAATATCCCAGGCAATATCGCTATATCCCTGACGATAGGCGTTTTCTACAATTCTCAGAGGCATACCAATATATTGTCCTCCCCCACCCCAATCGGCGTCCTCTTGATCATAATGCACGGTATCGAGGGGAGATACTCCGTATAAGCCAAATGGCCCGATGAACTCGCCCTCCCGAAGGTGAGCGATCAATTTATTACGTTGGTTCGCGGTCAGCCATGAAACGTCGAGTAGATCAAATAGATGATAGGCCAGCACCGATTGACGACTGCCGTCTGGATACAAATTGTCAAACCAGCCGGTTTCCTCATTCCATAATTTCTCGTTCACCGATTGTTGAAGACGCTTTGCCCACTGCTTGAATTGGGCACCCTCTGGATCATACCTTTCGGAACACCATTGTTCAAGGTGCTGATATAAATGTAGGATCAGGCCATTCGTAGTAGCAACTATATGTTGATACCCATCGGTGCGCATCTCTAAAATCGCTCGGGGATCTGGGCCGAAATCAAGCAACTCATCTTCACGCGCATATCGTTTTCTTAACTCAATGGCGATTACCTTCAACCATTGGAGGACACTGCGACCATTAACCATCGTGTCCAGCAAGGCAGTATCACCTGTATGATTTAGATAAGCCTTGATAATTTCCAGAAAAGAGATGGGGCTTTGGGCATACCAGTGAAATGTTCTACCATCCCATTGCAACCAGCTATAGTCCAGACCACCTTTTATGTAGGCTAACAATGCCTTATGTAACCCTTGAGGATCGAGCAAGGAGAGCATTTCAGCACTAAAGGCAACATCCCAGGCAAGCGTCGAAAACCAGGTACCGGCTGCATAAAATGGGTTCAAAATAAAGTTTTCCCGCTCCCAACGACATTCGAGAACGGTGAGCAGACAGCGTTTATAAAACTCGTCAAAGGCCGCATGCTGTGTCTGAACCTGCGGGAGCCTTTCCTCCACCCAACGGAGGCGTTGACATAGCGCTTCATCGGCCTGGTGCATTCTCTCAGCAATAAGACCCTCTGGCTGCTGATGCTGCACTCCTTCATCCGTCTGGACCTCGATCGCGAAATGGGCTACCTGACTCGACAGGGCGGGGATCTCCCAGTTCCACCCCTGGCTACCAGCGGATGGCAGGTCGCTCGTCACCTCTAGAGACCCCTGATCGGTTGTGAGACGGAACGGGGCATGTGGGGGAGTATCAAGAAGAGGATAGGAATTAAGGGAAGATGGATCTACAAGGCGCTGGTCAGGCGTAAGCGTGAAGGTAAGCGGCGTCTTTCCTCTATTCTCAATTCGTACTTCCAGAAATATCTCGTCGGCAACCGCAGAAACGCTGGTCACCGTCTCAATGCGGAAAGAAATCCATCTTTGCTGAAGAAATTTGTGGAATGTCCCTGCCCGATAGTAGCGATTAGGCTGCCACTCCGCTTTCTGTAAAAGTAGAACCATTGGTGAGCTAGCTTCAACATCAGGATCATAGCCCATGCGTGTAGGAACGTAGTTTGTATAGGAGTTAAGACCTAGGGGATGAACACCTTGGTCCGCGCGATCCATATAGGCGTGGATATCGGCAGCGATATCCTGAATAAAACCACCCAGCGAGTGCTCAAAAAATGCCAGACGAAACTGGTAATGGTGAAGCTGAACCGGCGGAAATTGGACGTTTTGCAGACCTGTTACGGTTTTATCGCGAACCGAGATTGCTCCTCTACCATTAAATAAACGAAGTGTGGTGTCCGACAGAGCTATACGTGTACGCGCCATACGCAGTGTTTCAGGTGTTAACTTCTGTACTTGCTGTTGCTTGTGCTCCATTCTCTACATTCCTTTTTTACTATGAGGCGTCTGTATGATTATCCAATTCCATCTATCAGGTATTTTCACCGATTTTTTTATGAAATAAAATCGTAAAAAATCTGAAAATGTGCGGATATTCTTTTCTTTTCAGAGATTCTTGTTCTTAAATACCTGAAAAATCTTTCACACACAGTGTAAAGAAAACAAGAGTATAAAGTCAAGGGTAAAATTCCACGACATTCCGTTTACATTTTCCGAAAATTTACCGGTTTTTTTAATGGCTCCAGGCATCCAATTATTTTGGAGGATTTTATTGCGAGTATGCTTCACAAGCTTTGTGTTCTTTTATGAATCAAGAGGAAATGAGGGCTGAGCAGGTGGCTCAATCTTTTTAAGTAAGGAAATTAATTGCTCTTGCTCCTCCTCATTGAGAGCATTCACCCACTCGGCGCTCTGTTTTAGAAGATCGGGTTTATATTGCTTGAGAACTTTTAATCCCTCATCCGTTAATTCAATGAGAAGCATTCTTCGATCCTGCCGATGAGCGACCCGACGCACCAGACTACGCTCCACAAGCGTATCCAGCACTTTGGTAATCGCGCCACGCGTTACCAACAAGCGCTCGCTGATCACATAAGGCGGCAAGGCCTCTTCGGCATTTAAGAGCACACTGAGCACATTTGCCTCCAGGCCTGTAAGACCATATTGCTGACCAATAGCGACAATCCGCTCCAGAAACAGATCACCTACCCGCACAGCATAAGCAACACACTCAGCCGCTCGTGTCTGCTGCTCAGGAATAGCGAACTCAAACGTTTTGCTACGATGATGTGGCGATCCAGACATAGT
>CAXTTV010000173.1:0-1910 GCA_964247295.1 uncultured Ktedonobacteraceae bacterium
AATTTAGGGGCCTTTTGTGGCTGAATTCCCTCTACAGGCCAGCTTAAGCATTAAGGTAAGAAGTGTCACGTCCGTTCTTTGTTAACTGAACATGCCTGCCTTCACTTATAAATAGGGATTTTTAATGTAGCTATTAACAACTCCTTTTTAATTACGCACTTTTCTGCTTATATTTTCTTTTTTAGATTATTAAAATGAATGATTTATTTTTCTACTTTTATCCTTATTTTTGCGCCGCCCAATCTACGCAATAGCGGAACTACTTCCCATATTAAAAACGTTTTTTATCTCATAGATGTGCATCTTAAAACCAAATTTTCTCAAAATAGACGTAAAAATGGGGATTTTTTCGCCCGAACTAGTGACTAAATACGTCTCCTACAATATAGCCTTTTCTTGCATATGGCATCCCTATTTTCTTCAGTTCCCCAACCAGGGCTTTTCTTAATCATCTCTCGCTCGTTAAGAAGCAAAAAAAACTCAATTTGAGAATAGCCATAATAGGTCACTCTCACTATACTAATGTAGATTGCGTTAGCCTTCTTTACTCAGTTGGAAGTAAGCGAGGGCCATAACAAGAAAAAACAGACTGATAATCATGGTGGCATAGCGGCTGGCGCTTTCAAACGTAAAGCTAACTGCGAGTAAGCCCAGACTAATCACCAGCATTACTGTGAATAAAGTT
Source organism: uncultured Ktedonobacteraceae bacterium (assembly GCA_964247295.1). Lineage (GTDB taxonomy): Bacteria > Chloroflexota > Ktedonobacteria > Ktedonobacterales > Ktedonobacteraceae > CAXTTV01. The sequence goes on from CAXTTV010000173.1 coordinate 686, forward strand.
GTGTATAAACCAACACTGCGGGAAAGCATATATGTTCTCCTCCATGCACAAGTCCATATTGTCAGGTTGATCGCTTGATGTATTCTCTACACGAGATAAAAGCTCGGTTGGCCTCATAGGCAGATTATCTTCTCTTCTACTAGGGTTTTCGTTTCTTTTTGAGTATACTATAATCAATATATATAGTATTTTCTCTATTTCCCTGAGAAATGAGGATTCAATGCCTTACACATATGTTAATAATATTACAATGTATTATGAAGAAACGGGTGCAGGCCAACCATTAATTTTATCGCATGGGGCGATCGGCTCTATTGATCAACCTGACTCTAGCTGGTCGGAGATGGCTCCGGTCTTCTCCGAATATTATCACACCATACAGATCGAACATCGCGGTCATGGCCGCCACTACTCATGGCGGGTGAGAACGATAAATGGGCCAATCTAGATCAGATGGTAGCCATGCGCCGCATTATCCCCCATTCCGAGATGGTGATTATCAACAATGCCGGTCATTTAATTCAGCATACTCACCCACAGATTGTTGGCCCGGTCATTCTGGATTTCCTGGCCCGTCACTCTAATCCCTGATATTCTTGGAGGCTTACAATGCTGCGACAACCAATCTCAGTCCGACCAGCCAGGACTATAGAAATGCTCTATGTAAAAGAAAGAATATGGGAGTCTTTACTCGCCTCCCCCAACTTTATCGAGGTGCATGGAAGGAGGAATCTACGCCAGAAAGAAGATGCGTACTGGCTCAACTGGCCGTTTGAGCCTGATCCGGCCTTTGTTGCCGTTGACGGAGACGATCAACGTCTGGGGGCTCTCCTCCTCAAGCCAGACCAGATTGAAGGGAGCGGTCGCAGCTGGCGGATCGGGATTGGCGTCGAAGAATGGGCTCGCGGTCAACGCGTTGGGCAGCATCTTATAGAATCCGCAATCACCTTTGCTCAAAAAAATCAAGCGGACTATCTAAATCTGCTTGTTGATCCTCAAAACAGCCGGGCGCTGGCCCTCTATCGTCGTTGCGGCTTCAGACCAATTGGCGAGAAAGATAGATTAATTCAGATGATAGTAGATATAGCTCACAATTAACATGTTATATGTCAGGGTCCATGAAGAGCAAGCAAACCCCGTAGGGAACTATTGCAACGCTGATGGGAAAAGGAAAGATTTTTCTATGTAGAGAAGGGGGAGTCGAATGGGGTAGATCGGGTCGCGT
>CAXTTV010000173.1:1952-10492 GCA_964247295.1 uncultured Ktedonobacteraceae bacterium
TGATAACACGATGCACCATTTTCGCCAGAGCCACTCCAACCGTTTGATGAGAACGGGCAACGATGATCCGCAGTCGGCCATAACACCCGCCATCGCTCCCGGTGCCACGCGTCCCCACCTGAGCAGGTCTCCCACGCCTTTGGATGGTTCGGCTTCAGGATGCAGGTAGTGCGTCCCGTCTCTACGGGTCCACACGTGACCCGATCTACACATCGTCATCTATGTTCCCATTGGCGCATTTCCAGGGCCACAAAGATGACAAATAAGAGGACGAGAATGCCCAGGACTAAAACGGGCACAAGTCGGCTCCCGACGGTGAAAAGGATTGTGCCTACCAACGCGACCATAGCGAGGTGACGAATAATCGTAATCGTTGGGAGCTCTCGACCCATTGAGACAAGTTTAATCACAAGGCCCGCTAATAACCAGAGACCGATTCCAAGGCCAAGCAGCCAGAGCGCCTGGACTTTTAAAGCCGGCTCTCGCGCCTGACTGACCGCCTGTTCCAATCCCACAGCTTCAACCATAATCCCTATCAGGATGGGCATATGCGCATAAATATAGGGCTGGCCGGAGCTAAGATTTCTGACAAATGGGGCCTCATCAAAAAAGGTAAAATACACCCACCAGATACAAACGATCAGACAAAAAGCCAAAAAGGCAACAACCAGAGCCACACCCGCGAGATGCTCTTCCCGCACTCCTCCAGCGATCACCAGAAGCATCTCGCCCAGCACAATTAGCAGAAAGGTGGCTAAGCGTTCTGGGAGATGGGTCGTGTCTACTGGAGCGTTTTTAAGGATCGGTCTTCCCAACCATGGAGTGGCAAATTCAATGACCAACCCGATCGCCCAGAAAAAATATTTGAGAGGCACTGGCAGAAAAAGTGAAATAATCCAGCAGAACCAGCCCAGACCAAAGCCTTTCAGGTAAAAAGCGGAGATATTTCGCACTTCTGTGGCATAATAGTAGGCTCGCAGATAGAGCGCCAACAAACAACTACGCGCCAGAATATACGAGAGCGCGAACCCCTGTGATCCGTCTTCAAAGGCTCCCGGAACCTCAAGCGCCAATCCAACCGCCGCCAACATCAGCCCAAAGGTCAACAATCTCTGAATAAAATCGTCGCTATCGAAGCGGGTATCGTAGACAGCATGCCCCAACCAGGCCCACCAGATAATTAAAAAGAGCGCTGTGAACTGTATTAATGCGAGTGCCGAGACATGCTGGTTCAGACGCTGGCAGAGAGCATCTACAGAGATCGCGAAAGCCAGATCATAAAATAGCTCTAGCCAGGTAGCATGCCGATCTCGCTGCTCCCTCGGTAGACGCAACTGTGGTGGCGAGAAGAGAGGCGCAGTCATGAAACGATTCTCCCTTTATCAGGAAATCTATAAAAACACTTTTTTTATCACCAACCAGAGGCAGGGCTGCTCAATTAAGGATACTTCTACTCCATTGGTGAACCTCTCAGGCGTTTGCGTGCCCCATTTAACTTTTTGCTCTCTAATCTTCTCGTCTTGCTTGCCAGCGTCGGCTTTGTGGCTTGTCTCGGTCGGACGCGTCGCTGCATAATCTGCAATCTTTTCGCCAGCCTTTCAAACGCGACCTCCCGGTTCTCGTGCTGAGACCTTCGCTCAGTCGCGGTTACCACTACCCCACTTGGTCGATGGGTCAGGCGAACGCCACTCTCCACCTTATTTCGATGCTGCCCTCCGGGACCACCGGCGATGAAAAACTCCATCTCGGTCTCTCGCTCTAGCGAGTCTCTATCTGTCGCGTACACTAATCTCTATTCCTCTCTGCGATTACAAACTCTACTCTATACTACAATACAACCACTATAATGGAATCAAAGGAAACTTTTAGGAGATAAAAAGCGTGTCAAAATAAGTTTTCAGGTGACCTTTTCAAGGGTAAAGGAGGTATTTCACTATGCCCAAACATAACCAGCAAGACTCATCACCAGAGGGCCGTCACACCAACGAAGCTGATTTTGATGCGGATCTGCATCATAATAATCAAGCAGGCGAGAACCGGGGTAAGCAGGTAGACTATTCTCGCTCGGCTGCCGATATTAAAGAGCTTAACGGCTTTCGCGGCATGTCAAACGGCGAGCTCAATGAAGTAGTCCTGGTTCCAACAGGTAGCCGTCTGGAACAAGGCGCAACCTACCTGAATCTGAGTAAACCGGAACAGGGAACGTTTGTAGCAACTTCCGAGATGGTCGCGGAACCCGGAAATTATCTGGTCGCGAAAAAGGCTTTAGATTATGTGATCTGGAACCGTCTGACAGGCGTCACTAACGAGGATCGCATTAACGAAAGCCCCAGCGTGTAAGTAGATACCTTTCTTCTTATTACTAGAGATTTACTCTATTTTTCATTAATCAAGCAGAAAAGTGTAGTAGATCTTTTTTCTATACTTTTTCCCGATATCTCTAATATTTCTGCGCCTATCCCTACTATAGGGTTGCTACAGGCTGTATAATAAAGACTTGGATCTCGTTTTCTTTTTACGGCTATAAGAAAGGTTGTCGCCTTAATGCAGAAAATTGTACACCTGACGAACGCTGATAAGATCGCGACGTTCTGTCGCTCGCTCGCCTGGCTTGTCCTGGGCTTTGGCCTTGTCCAAATTATCCTTATCGCTTATTCTTTGCAGAATGTGTACCAGTTATTTCTAAAGCAGGGACCTCTACAGGGTAGTGCGATGGATAATTTCCAGGTTACATATCTCTACCCACGGCTGACAGAGATTTTTCAAGCTGCCGTAACGGTTGCTTTCTTTTTCGCGGTCCTTTACGTGGCTGGCAGTATTCTTTATTCGCTTGCCAATACCGATGAGGAGGACGAGGAGGACGAGGAGGACGAGGCCCAGGTCCAATCTCTTCATCAACCAACGGCTGTTGTAGAGAGTTCTTCACAGGCTACTGAGACAGTTGAAGATAAGGTAGATGTGACAGAGCCTGTAGTTGTCGAGCCAACAAACGCTGAAAAAACAACGGAACGTATCTCTAACCCCAAGGAATAATCTTTTTTCCTGAAAGCAAGAGGGGAAACTGAATAAAATAATATGGTCTCCCCTCTTGCTTTAGAGATCAAGCATTAGAGCGACGGTATCCAGAACGTTCACGACATCAAAAGGTTTGCCTAAATGGGCGTTGCAACCGATAGTTAACGCTTTATCCTGGTCAGATCTGGAGACGTGAGCGGTCACCGCGATAATCGGCATGTGCTCGGTCTCTGGTATCTGCCTCAGAAGCCGGACGGCCTCCCAACCGGTCATTCCTGGTAAAGACATATCCATTAAGATCAGGTCCAGATGAATTTCCCCAGCCCTCTCTAAAGCCTCCTGACCGTTCTCGGCAAAGTAGAGCTGATACTCTTCTTCCTCTTCTAGTATCTGTTTGAGCAGTTGACGCATATCTTCACTATCATCCACAATTAATATATGTTTTTTTTGAGTGATGGGCCGTATATTCTCCATCTGCTTACCTCTGTATATATTTTTAGTAAAATGTGATAATTACTCCTGGTCAGGAGGGCTGGTACTCCCCTGAACCTCACGCTTTAAGTTCGCGACCTGTATTAGCATCATAAGCATACCGGTAGAGGCCTTCTCTATGACGGACGCCAAATCCTTTTCAGTATCGGGTGTATAAACGGGCACTCCCTGAGCAATTACTTTATCAAGTATCTGTTGAAGTCCTTCCGTTCCTGGCATTACAAGAATCTGTTTATCAATGATACTCCTCAATACCTCATTATTAATAGAGACGCTGGCATCGTTTACAGGCTTCTCATATATAAGTTCAGGCAACTCCATCGGCTCGCTAAGAGTACCTTCAGTAAAGGGTATACTGGCAATCAATTGATTCAGACTGTTTAACAGTTTATCTCTAGCTACAGGTTTTACCAGATACTCATTCGCTCCCAACACATAACCAGCAGAGCGATCCTCTAACACGGTAAGTAGGATCACTGGGATATTTACCGTTCGAGGATTGGATTTAAGCTGATGCAAAATCTGCCAGCCGTTGACTCGCGGCATCATGATATCCAGGGTAACGGCTTTGGGTTGCATTTCCTCGATTATCGCGATCGCTTGCGTAGAGTCCTGAATGCCAAGCACTCGATAGGGAGATTGCTCCAGGGCAGCAGAGATTAATTGCAAAACGTCAGGATTATCATCAATGGCAATCACCAGGTTGGACTCGTGATCCTGCTCGCTATTCTTTAAATCTTCGGTGACGGAACCGACGTGTAACGAAGGAAGATTATTGCTTAACGCAGCAGGATGGTTCAAACGCAGGTCTGGCAAGGTCTTCCGGCCTCGGATACGTATGGGCAAGACAATAGTAAAGGTAGTACCTTTGTATAGCTCGCTCTGAATCTCAACTTTGCCACCTAGAAGCATTGTGAGTTCGCGTACAATGGACAGCCCAAGCCCAGTACCACCATAGCTACGACTACTACTAGAGTCTACCTGATAAAAGGCATCAAATATCTTATCTTGCTTTTCAGGCTCGATCCCAATACCTGTATCAATAACAGAGATCGCGACCCGCTCGCCTTTGCGCATCTCCTCCGGTTCCACCTCGCCACTCCACTTTCGGGCAGCTACAGTGACACTGCCCTTTTCCGTAAATTTAAGTGAATTGGAGATCAAATTCAAGAGGATCTGCTGCACTTTTCGGGCGTCGGTCTCAATTTGTGGCAGATCTTCCTCAATCTCTAGATGAAGCTTAAGATCCCGTTCCAGGGCAATAGATTTTGTCTCGTCAACTACGCTACTTAAAAGCTGCTGGAGATCAACTTCGCTGGCGTTTACATCCATACGACCAGCTTCAACCTTAGCAAGATCCAGAACGTCATTAATGAGCATAAGCAGGTGCTGCGCATTTTTCAGAATGCGATCAATGTTGCCGCTCTGGCGGTTGGTCAAAGGCGCTTTATTTGTAGACCTTAAAAGCATTTGACTGAAACCAATGATGGAAGTCAGTGGAGTTCTAAGCTCGTGCGACATAGTAGAGAGAAACTGACTGCGCGCCCGGTTCGCCTCCTCCAATGCTCCATTTAAGACGGTCAATTCGTCTCTTTGCTGCCTTAAAGCGAGGTTGATCCTCTCCAGTTCCCGAGCCTGTTGCTCCATAGCATTGTTCTGCTTCTGCGTATACTCATATGCCAGAGCATTGCTGATGGCGGCAGCGACATTGCTGGAAACAACATAAAAAACATTGCGCGTCTGCTCACTCATAGGAAAGATTGAACCAATCACCAGAACACCCATCAGTTCATTGGCGTGTACTAAAGGCAGATGGTAAAGACTGGAAGGCAGAACTGTACCCACAACAGTTCTCACCTGGAAATGCTTCTCCTGATTCTGGTTTCGATCAGAGAGCATCAAGGGCTCGCGTTCAGAAGCGACTCTTCCTACAAAGCCTTCTTCCAGGGCAAAACTTTGCTGAGTATGCTCGATTTGAATACCTTGAGAGCTGAATAGTGTCAAGCGTTGAGTTTCATGGTCATAAAGATAGAGCGCCGCGACCTGAGCATCTAAGGTACGTAGCGCCTGCTGCATAAAAAGCCTGGTTAACTCACTCAGATCCAGACTATCGGTCAGGACAGCATTTAACTGCGAAACCTGCTCCAGAATATCTCGGTCACTCAGGGCCTGCTGCTGCTGCTGGAGCGTCTGGGCCATTGTATTAAAGGTTTCCCCGAGTCTGCTCAAGTCAGCATCCCGGACATCCATAACTCGGGCTCCCAGATCACCGGAACCAAAGACCTCAGTGGTTTTATTTAAAATGTCCAGTTGCTCTCGCTGAGCCTGTACAAAACGTTTAAACGTGAACCACAACCACCAGAGGGCCAGAAGAGAGAGAAGAACAGATCCGGTGAGCGCACAGATATCCAAAATAGTAGTCCGATTTTGAAGGACCGTCAGATTATTGTCTACATCATGCTGTAACTGTGCCTCGGCCTCGCGAAAGCTGTCGAAAAGAGATTTTCCATAGCTGTTCGTATCCGGGCTCTGGGCCTGAACTCGTTGACCGCTATCCACCAACTTCATCTGTGGATCTGCATAGTTCATTACCCAGTTATGTGCTCGATTATCGACCGTTCCTAATTCGTGCACGGTAGCGGAAAAATCACTACTGTTTGTGTCACCTTTTAGATTCTGTAAGGCTTTTTGATAGTTTGCGCGTCCCTGCATATTGGGCTGTAGAAAAACTTTATCGCCTGTGTTAATATACCCACGGACGCCGGTCTCTTGATCCACCATTGCCTGAAGTAACGCATTTGCATTATCGTGCAGGCGCACTTTTTGCTCACCTAGCTGCTGCTGGTTCCACGCAGCAAAGATGCCGAGGATCGCGCTTATAATAATACAGAGTAAAAATATACCAATCGAGAAAAGAAGCCGCCTGCGCAGAAGATCTGTGAGGCTCTGCATTTTCTTTGAAGTCTTGTCTTGTAATTTAAATTCCATGCATCTACTCTTCTGTAAGAAAAAAGTGGTGGATCTGCTGTTAATGTATCTTTATTTTTATCACAAAAATCTTGATGGGCTAAAGTAAAGGGGACTTTTTACTTTCTACTAATGAAACGGAAAGTCGTTACTAAACGTTTTTTATATACGGCTATACCCGTGCTAGTTTTCAGCACTTGAGTATAGTTCCTACGAAAACGGATAGTCAGATTATATCAGACAATCCGAAAACAAAAGCATCAAGGAGCATTTATGAGTATTAGAGATCTGGGCACTCATACAGTTGAATTACACGATCTTGGTACCCTTGACATTGTGGGGCCCGGAGCCCGCCTTACTCTGCCAGCTCGCGAGGCCTTCGAGCTATTCCAGTGGTTGGATCAGCAGAAGGAGGTTTTATTTCAGCATTCGACTCAGGGCTCTCTACAGGAGTCACCGGATTGGCTAAAAGAGTCAGTTGAGGGGCGCGGCCCCCAAACCGAAGAACTTGATCTTCCGGTAGACGAGATGTAGTTTTTAGTATATCTAATTTTTTAGAAAACTTCCATAAAAATAATAGATGGCCTGAAACTCCGTCCCATTTGCAATAGCTTTGTGGCTATTATCAGATACGATTGAAGTTTCAGGCCGTACAGGTTATTAGGAAACTGTGGATGTCATCAGGCTTGTGACCTGAGTGTTACATCGTGCGGTTTTGGTTCTGCGTGGTGCTACCTTTCGCAGCCGCGCTGTCGGAATGGAAAATGTAGGTGGAAGAGTTCGGATCAAGAGCGCCCGCAGGTGCCTGATCTACCAGTTGCGCGAAATGATCCAGGTCATGCTGAAGGGCATTTTGGAAGCGGGTACCGGCACCAGCCTTCTCACCAAGATCTCCCAGGGCTCCAAGAGGCGGATTGTAGTTGATTGTAACCTCTACGCGCGTCTGGCGATCGCCCAGAGGAGCAAACGTTACTTTACCAAAGTTCTCCAGGCCCTTTGTGGAGCGCCAGCCGATCTGCTTGTCCTCGACCCAGCCCTCGTTAATAGCATCCCACTCATGCTTACCAACAACCTCAGCAACCCAGTGGCTGGTCTGGCTATCATGGTAAGTAACTTCTTTCACAAAGCTCATAAACTTTGGAAAATCGTTGAAGTGCGTAAACATTCCGTACACCTGATGCACAGAAGCATTCACGGCCACCGATGCGGTATGTGTCTGATAGTTATCTGCCATAGTATTTATCCCCTTTTCTTCTAATATGAGAACTACTTTCTCTACGTCCAGTCTAAGCCCTCACAAAATCGTTATATGCGCTTCTCTCAACCTCTACTGATACATTTCCTGTATTCTTCAAAAAAGATACAGAATACCTTTTTACTGGCTCTTTGCCACAAACTAAGCGCGTTCTGAAAAGAACACGAGACAAAACGCTTTTGGGCTTCACTCTGTAACCATCTACATAACCAATCAGTAGATAAACCTTACCTCTGATCTATCTCCGTGTTTGAATGAGAAAAGGAAAGTTTCTCATTTATTTTGCGTAGAACCGCGAGGCTTTCCTATACAAAGAAGGTCAGATAAGCCGTGGAACATAAAACAGGAATGGCTCGGGAGTACGCACATGAGCGCGCACTCCCGAGTCATTCCTGTGAAAAACAAAATCTATAGTAGTAAATGTGTCGAGCCTACATCCAACTCACGTTCTCAGAGAAAAGTTTCTACAACTAGAGAATCATCCAGAGATGATCATCAGTCCCATTATCACTAAACTGGACAACCTGAGCGCTATCATCATGCGACATATTAGAGACCGCCAGTACCTTACCACTATTCTTATTTTGAATACGAACAGTGCCACTACTGCTACTCACCAATAAGCGCCAGAGATGATCATCGGTCCCATCATCACTAAACTGCACCACATTCACTGAGTCATCATGCGACATATTGGTGACTCCCAACACCTTGCCACTATTCTTATTCTGAATACGGAAGTACCCATCCGCATCATGAAGAAATTGCCAGAGGTGATCAGCGGTCCCATTATCGCTAAACTGCACTACAT
>CAXTTV010000174.1:0-10483 GCA_964247295.1 uncultured Ktedonobacteraceae bacterium
GAGTAGGCGTAGCCTACTCACTGGGGAGGGGTTTATCTTGCCTACCCTAGCGCACTAGGGGTAGACCTGTGGCGGGTTACTGACATCTACAATTACGATTTCAACGCTTCCTTGATTGAACGAAGAATAAGGAGTACTTCACGAAGGTCTGTGCTGTTGTCAAAATTTACTATTGGTCGAGGCTAGCAGAGAGTCTAAAGTGGAAACTTCCAAGGCATCAAAAGAGATGGAGCCAGGAAGATAGTCCAGGGCTAAATTCAGGCCCGCACTGGCTTTAATCAGGGTTTGGATCTCAGAGTCGGGTTCCGAACGCCCCAGTACGGGATCAAGCTCAACAAAGACAATCTCCGGTACCTCTAGTTCCAGGAGCCGGCCAATCTCTCCCGCGAGCAGTTCCGCGATAAGCGCTCGCGGTCCCTGGCCGGCTCCTCGAAACTTTAAGACGTAGAGGCCGTCATCATCAGCCTCGATAATCGCCGGCAGTGAACCACCCTCACGCAAGGGCGTTACATAGCGCGTTGCGGTCAATGTTCTCACCATATCGCCATTCTAGCATACGCCGCCGCTCTCTACTACTCTGATATTTAAAAAGAGACGAATACAAGAAGCCTTGTCTGAAAAAGGGGGTTTCACGGGGAATAATACGAAGGATCGAGATGCCCTGAAGAAAGATCAGGCTTTGTGTGGATTGGGATCACTGCCACTGGAATAGGTGGCCAGTATGTTGTTGCGTTTCTCATCCGGTGCGTCCATCTCTCTCCTTTGAGAGAGGAGTCACACCCACCAGATTGTCACAGCAGATCATTGCTGGAACATTCGTGAGATTTCTTAGCCAGCAGTGGCGGTAAGAGAACCCTCGCTAGCCTCAGATACCATCATAGGATAGCGATCCAACAGTTCGTTAATATCCTGCAACTGACGAGTTAACCAGACGTTGAGATCGTAGCGCTCAACTACCTGACGTGCGTTTGTCCACTTCGCCTGACGCTCCTCTTTTGAGAGGGTTAACGCTCTATACAGCGCCTGAGAGGTTTCAGTCACATCGGTTGGCGAGGTAGGAATAGATCCCTTCGCCATCTGTTGAAAGGCCCCAGCGGTTCGTGAGAGCACTAGAACGCCATTTTTGTGGTTCACCACTGGCCCCTCTTTCGCCACCAGGTTCATACCATCAATAATCGGGTTGACCAGCAAGACATCATAGTATTGCATAGCCGCCAACGCACGGGTCCGATCGTTATCACAGAAGGCGTGAATAGGCTGCCATTCCCCGGTCCCATACTCTTGATTGATCTCGTCGATGATTTTCATAACATCGGCATTGTACCGCTGGTAGGCCGGTACCGATTGACGCGAGGGAACCAGGAACGCGAGAAAGTTCACTTTCTTTAAAAGCTCGGGATGCTCATCAAACATCATTGCATAGGCCTGGAAGCCACGAAGAATGTTTTTGGTCGGCTCGATCCGATCCACACGCATAATGGTATGCTCGTTCAGGAAGGGGCGGATCTTTTCCGCAGCCCGCTTGCCGGGCAGACTCTGGACAACACGGCGCTCTTCCGTTACAGAGATTGAGATGGGATAGGCCCGAACCTGGGTGCGGTGCCCCTGCCACCAGATAGCTCCCTCTTCAAAATCAACGACCGCTCCCTCAAGCAGTGTGCGAGCACCCTCCAGGAAGTTGCGCGCATCACGTTCGGTCTGGAAGCCAATAATATCATTGCCAACTAAACCCGAATAAATCTCCTGGGTGATATTGCTAGGGAGGAAATGCCAACAGCGCACATCGGGCCAGGGAATGTGCACAAATTGCTGCATTACAATTGTTGGATGTTGTTCGCGAATAATCCGGGGGGCCAAATACAAATGATAATCCTGTAACATCACCACGGGCTTGGAGGCTTCACGCCCAATCTCTTCACAAATTGCTTCGGCGACCGCCACGTTGGCGAGGCGATACCCAGAGGTCCAGGCATCCTGGAGACGACGGTTCTCCGCCAGTTCTTCATTCGGGTTATACATATAGTGCTGCAAAAACCAGAGCACTTGATTGCTGATCTTCTCGTAATGTTTGCGGTATACCGTCTTGGGAACGCCAACATAACGGAGCTGCATATTCTGACCACGAATCGGCGATTTCATCAATCCAGACTGATTGTGAGACTCCTTGATCGCCAGGCGGTCGCCCTCGGTCATCGCCATCGCCACCCAGGTAACTTCCATCTGGTTGCCCGCATCTACAAGCGCTGTCACCATCCCACCAGCGCCTCGCCGGGACTTGAGGCTTTTCTCCTGCGTAAGATAATACTCGACAGGACCTCGATTACTGGCAATGATCAGGCGATTGGCGTGGATGGATTTCGGGAACGTCGAACGCATCTGTGCAGACATGTATTGTTCCTTTCTAACAGGTGCGATGGGTGTTCTCTCACTCTCGCGTACTGGCAAGCCTACCATACTCACAATTATCGTTTTCTCGCTATGAGGTTGACACCTGATGCTAACGAGCGTATGGCAAAATAGAGAAACACCCTATGGTATAGTACCACATTTCAAGCAACTATGGGGTATTTATCTTATCACTATTCGATATAGTGAGATTGATTTACAATAGCAAGAGATCCGTTTATCTATACAATGCATTTCTCGTTGATATGCTACTTGTATAGAGAGCTCTGATGAAATACCTATAGACGAACGCGAATGACACCTTCTAAATATATAGAGACAAATCAGGGGCTATTCTCGACAGAACAGTACCTTAGTACCTTATTCATAATCGGCATGCCCGGCGGGCGTTTAAAAGTTATAGGATTAGAGGCATACTATTTCAAGGGGGCCCATAATTACCTGGATCTGGTTCAAAACTTGCGGGCCTGGCCTGTTCATGCTAGAATTCGCAGAAATTGTTAGTTGAGAAAAAGATGTCCTGTCGAACCAGCGGCGGAGTCGAGAGGAGTGGACGTTGAACGTGAAAACAGAGCGAAAGTGGTTCTGGCGCATACTGGACTTTATTAATCCCCTGCGCGATCCGAGCCTGACTGTAGCTTTTGTACTTACTTGTATTCTGGAGGCCGGTCAGCACGATCCTATCTATCTGGCCTTTGTGATTTTGCTGATTAACTGGCTGGCCGTACGTGGCGTGGTCTGGCTGATTGTAAATTTTACGTTTGCCAGTACATTTATCGCACGTCGTGCCTGGTGGGCCATCAGACATCCCCGCCTGGCCTGGCGCATTATGGATGCGATCGGGCATGAGGAGATTGTAATCGGCGGTATCCCGACAATCTCTGATGGGATTCTGTTACCTGAAGGCACGACGATTATGAACCAGATGAATGGCTTTCAGGTGATCGGTGAGCTACCAGCCGGAACGCAGATTCCGATGCTGGGGATGCCCGGTGGGCAGATGGCTCCGGATTTTTCGTCATTTGGCAATACGGGCATGTTCCCCGGCCAACAGAACTTTCCGCCTTCTAATAATAATTACTTTAATCAGCCTACAACTGATGGCTACCCCCCCGTAAATTTTCAACAGCAGCAGCAGTCCTCTGAGGAGGTGGAGCACCTGCGTCAGCAGATCGCCGCGTATACTCAACTCATGGAGGATTGGATGCAGTTTACGGAGGAGAAATGGCGCGCGGTCAGCGATAGTCAGCTTGGCTGGAAGCCTCTGCGCGGTCGCTGGAATAACTGGGATGATATCTTCCAGGATGCCTATGCCGCTAAAACTTCCGATCCCATGGCTCAGGCTGCTCAGGTGGCCGGTGAGGCGACTGCTCGCCGTTACGATACCTCAAAGGATAAAGGGTCCGCCGCTTCGGCTGTGGCGTGCTTTATGCGCGATATGATGACGTTGCGCCGTGGTTTCGAGATGGTTCAAGGATCTGAGGGCGTTGTGGAGACTCCAACCGGCCAGCCAGTCGTTCAACCTTCGATGACTTTTAATTCACGTAGCGGACCCCTTCAGAGTGGCAATCTTGGTAACGCATCGGCGCGCAACTCGCTGATTCGTCGTCCAGCACAGATTTTTGTCGATGCCGATACCAACAAGTAGTGCTCACGAAGCGTTGCTCACCGCCGCTGCGACGCTTTCAACGAAATTCCTGCTCTTGAGGTGTATCTTAAGCGAGAGGTATATAGGCCTCTCGCTTTTCTTTTTGTCCTCCCCCTCAAGGCTCACACCTTGCCTCTCCTCTAACCCACGGGGTACAATACGTCGCGAGAATACGTCTACTGTAGCCTCATCCCTTTGGAGAAATGCATTTCTATGCATTTTTGAGTACCAGAGAAGATTTTTTGGAGGTTTTTTGTATGGCTAACACTTTAAATGGGATTACGACGATTGCGGATGTGGTGGCGCGCGAGATCCTTGACTCCCGTGGCAACCCAACAGTTGAGGTTGAGGTTCTGCTGATGGGTGGTGAGCGTGGGGTGGCGGGGGTACCTTCCGGCGCGTCTACTGGCGCTCATGAGGCGGTTGAGCTGCGCGATGGCGATAAGGCTCGCTACGGTGGCAAAGGCGTGCTCAAGGCGGTCTACAATGTGAATGAGGAGATCCGCGAGGCGATTGTCGGTCTGGATGCGACCGATCAGGTGACTCTGGATGAGATGATGATTGGTCTTGATGGGACGGAGAATAAGGGCCGCCTGGGCGCGAATGCGCTGCTCGGTGTCTCGCTGGCTACGGCGAAGGCTGCCGCGAATGCACTACAAATACCTCTCTATCGCTATCTGGGTGGAGTCTCGGCTCGCACTTTGCCTGTGCCTATGATGAATATTTTGAATGGGGGCAAGCACGCGGAAAATTCAACTGATATGCAGGAGTTTATGGTGCTGCCAATCGGGGCAAAGTCTTTCCGCGAGGCCCTGCGCATGGGCGCTGAGGTTTACCAGGGGCTCAAAAAGGTGTTGAAGGATAAGAAGCTGAACACGAATGTCGGCGATGAGGGTGGTTTCGCTCCCTCTCTTGGCTCAAACCGGGAGGCGCTTGAGGTAATTCTGGCGGCGATTGAGACGGCGGGCTATAAACCAGGTATCGATATTTTTCTGGGGATGGACCCTGCCGCAACTGAGTTTTATGAGAATGGGAAGTATGTGCTGGCTCGGGAGGGCCGTACCTTGAGCTCTACTGAGATGATCGATCTCTATTCTCAGTGGGTAAGCCAGTATCCAGTTGTGTCCATTGAGGATGGTCTGGCGGAGGACGATTGGGAGGGCTGGAAGCTCTGGCGCGAGAAGCTGGGCAACCGGCTTCAGATGGTCGGCGATGATCTTTTTGTGACAAATACGCAGCGTCTGGCTCGTGGAATTAAAGAGGGATGCGCGAATTCGATTCTGGTTAAGTTGAACCAGATTGGGACGCTGACGGAGACGCTCTCTGCGATCCAGATGGCGAGCCGCGCGAGCTATACGGCTGTGGTCTCCCATCGCTCCGGTGAGACCGAGGATACGACGATCGCGGATCTGGTGGTGGCGACAAACGCGGGCCAGATTAAGACGGGCGCTCCCGCTCGCAGTGAGCGCGTGGCGAAGTACAATCGCTTACTGGTGATTGAGGAGGAGCTGGGCGAGGAGACGGCGGAGTACGCTGGCTTTAGCGCTTTCTATAACGTTCCCAGCCTTTATGGCCGCGCGTGATTAGGCTATAATAGCGAAACGTGAGGATCTGTGTAGAATTTGTCCGGTTCCCTTGAAGTATCTTTAAGGTCCTTTCTGGAAGCCGGATAATGAGAGGATTTATGGTAAATATAACTTCTACTACTACCGAGAACCGGGGGCGACGGATCGTTCGCTCGGTTCACTATAATCTGAGCTATATTGTTCAGAATGCTGAACGGGGCTCTGATGGCGCGATTGTGCTGCTTCATGATATCGCGGCTGGCGCTTTTTCCTGGGAGGGGGTGCTCTCTCAACTGGCAGGCACGGGCCGCGCGGTCTATGCCTTCGATATGCTAGGCTTCGGCCTATCAGATCAGCCCTGGCCCGCCGATACGTCGATCTGGGGACATGCTGATGTTCTGGCTTTCGCTCTCAAGGAACTGAACCTGACCAATGTGACGCTGATTGGCCATGGCCTCGGCGGCGGCGTGGCTCAGGTGCTGGCGACCCGCCTGGCGCGTGAACGGGTGGCGTCGCTGGTGCTGATAGATACGATCGCTTATTTACATACATTTGACGCCAACTGGCCTCTGCCAAATATGGAGAAGAATCAGGACCCGGACTATCCTCGCGAGGTGAAGCTTGAGGATCTGATTCAAAATCTGCGTGAGACCCTCCCCAAAGGTTCCTATCGAGGTCAAGATTTCACAAAGTCCAATCTCGTGGATTCCTATCTCTCCCCCTGGAATAGCGATGAGGGTAAAGAGGTGCTGTTCCAGCAGATCCGGCTGCTCCATGCCTACTATCTGAATGCGGTCGCTAGCGATCTAAAAACTCTGACGATTCCCGTTCTAATTATCTGGGGCGAACAGGATCAGCAGACGCCGGTAAAACTAGCACGACGACTGCACCACGATATCCCTAATTCTCAATTGGTGATCCTCCCCGGTGCCGGGCATCTGGCGCTATTCGATGTCCCGGAGGCGTTAGGCGGCGCTCTTAAAGATTTTATTGACAGGCTTTAAAAAAAAGATGATCTCCAGAGAATAGCGATGATCACTATCCTCTGGAGACCTTTTTGTTTTTGGGGATCGGTTCACGAGGCCTTTTTGCTTCCCTGCTGCCCTGTACGAGCCCGAGCGCGCCGCTGGTACTCTTCCAATAACTGATCGTAACCTTTATAGAGATCATCTAGTTGCCGCTCAGAGGCTCCATCACGTTCAGCAACGATCAGAGCATACCATTGCTCATGCAGACGCTCTACAATCACACGAAGATCCGCCGGGAGCGCCGACAGATCAGAAAGATCTTCTAAGGGCATGCAGTCTCCTCTTCTTGTTATGAGGCCCTGCGGTTCTGCTGGGTCTGCTTGTATTCCTGGGTAAGTTGCCCAATCAGTTCGCGCGCGCCCTGATGGGTCAGGCTTTCTTGAGGTTCGGGCTTGCCCAGACGCTCACAAAGCTTGTGGATACTTGTCAGTTCCTGTTCGGTCGCAGGCGCGTCGGAAGCGATGCTGTTGGTAGTTGGAGCCGGGCGACCCGCACCATTCTGGCTGACGGTCGGAACCGGACGCGTGACATTGTTCTGATTAGGGGCTGGAATGGGGCGCACAGCGTTACTCGGACGACGGGTAGTGCTGTTATTTCCATTGCTGGCAGAGGTCTGAGAACGCTCAACTGGGGAATCGACGATCCGATGCTCCTCGTTAAGCTCAGGAGCAAACTGGGTCCCAAATCCTAGCGCGGCCAGCGCCCGACCGATCGCGCCGGTTTCAGCTTTTTCGATGTAATCGGGAAAGCTAGCGGCTTTCTCGGACTTGGTGCCGATGGCGATCCCGCCCTTCCCATCTTTGACAATGGCGCGGAAAACCGCGAAGCCATTGGCGCGTCTGGTGGTGCGCTCGCTGCGGCGCAGTTCCGGGTTCCATTGGAAAATCTCTTCCTCGGTCTCACGATCCAGATCCAGGTGGATGATTTCGGTCTCGATAGTGCCTTCGGGACAGACCGACCGAAACCAGACTAACCGCCACTGCACAGGAAGATAATCCTTCATCCCCTGACTGGATTTGATCTGCATAAGATGTTCGTTCGGATTAAATGTCTGTGCCTTGAGTTCTTCGTGCTCAACACCTGTATTTTGATCGATCATTATCTGCTCCTGTGTATACAGATCATCATGGAATTTGAATTTTTGTTCTAATTCATTTTATCCAAGATGCTGAATTCTGTCAAGTTGGATACACTGGTCTATTCTTATACAGGATATAAAAGTCGGAAACTAGGAAGGGAGCGCTGAAAGTAGATCGGAGAGATCAGGAACCATCGGGGAGTCGTAAGCGACTCTGGTGGGAAAAGGAAACGCCCTTCAGGTGCGGTAGGAGCGCTTCGCGAAGCGTGTGCAAGGTGACGGGATGCCGGATCTCCCTGGAGCATGGCGCTTCGCGCCAGAAGCGGCACGTCTTCGCAGCGCTCGACGGGCCGTCCTACGCCGCGTGAACGGACCCTTTCAATCTTTTACAGCATTTCCCAACACAGGGACGGGGAAACCCACGTGTGTGGAAATGACAACGGGAGCAATCACTGTCTCCACGGGTCCACACGTGACCCGACCCACGAGCCATGGCAAGGTAGCTGAACACTGCTCCCTAACGCACTGAACGAATAAACCTGATGGCGATGGTCCCAACAATACAATAGACGACTGCCAGGGCGAAAAGGATCTGAAAGCCCACGATGGGCTGATGCGCTCTGGTAAAGTTGTCGATTAACGGTCCGCCAATGACGGGCGCTACCAACTGGGGAATTGAGAGGGAGATGTTCCAGATCCCCATATCTCGGGCATAGCTCTGGTGCGAGGGAAGGGTGTCCGCGACCAACGCCCAGTCCACACTGGTGTAGGCCCCATACCCCATCCCAAACAGAATTCCCGCCAGATAGACAAGCTGAACATTGTTGAAAAACACAAAAAGTATGCCAACCAGCGCCATCAAACTCCCAGAAAGATAGACAATACGCTTCCGTCCCCAGCGATCCGAAAGCCACCCGGCGGCGATCACACTGAACAGGCTGGCGATGGAGACAATGATTACAAAGTTCTGGGCCTCCTGCTCCGGATGCACGGCCTTGATGACATCCTTCATGTAGTATTGCAGAAAATCCTGAACTGTGTAGATGCCTAACATCATAACGAGCCGGGTTACCAGGACCCAGGCGAAGTCACGGTCCCGGCGCGGATTGAATTGAAACAGGCGCAGCAGTCCAACGGCGGCGATCATCTCCAGGATGACTTGCTGAAAATCACTGGAGATCGCCAAACCCGCCGGACGTGCTTCATTGATCAACGTGATAATCCCCCATCCCAAAAGGATCGCCAGGGCCGTCGCTCCAATCTCAATGATTGTAGAAAGTTTTAGCCAAATGCGAAAAGGCTTTTTCGCGTCTAATTCATCAGTTAGATTGATTTTTTTTTCGTGGACAGTGAAGATTGTCACCAACATAAAGACTAGAAGAGTAATGATAATGAGGGCATAAGAAAGCCTCAGGTGTTGGATAAAAATCGATTGCGGCTGCCTGGCGTCTATAAGCTGACCACCCAAAACGACTCCCACGACGATCCCCAGGGTGGTAAACAAACCCATGATTCCTGAGGCCAGACCGCGCTGATCTGAGGGCACAACATCGGGGAGAAGCGCGTGGAAGGGTGCTTGAGCAGCATTGCTGGCGAACTGGACAAAGGCGTAAGACAGGGCTAATGAACCAAGATCGGGGGCATACGCCATCCAGATAAGTCCCGCAACAGTGACCAGGGTCCCCAGCACAACATAGGGCCGCCGCCTCCCCCAACGCGCCAGCCGCCCACTGGTGCGATCACTGAGCAGGCCAAAAAGGGGATTCGCGAATAACGAGATAAACGCGCCAGGAATTAAAACAAAGGCCAGAGCTGTCCCTTTATTCAACTCACCAACAAGCTTGAAAACCTGACTGGGAAGGATGATAATAAGGAGTGCGGTCCAATGAACATTGAGTGCGAACCAGTAGATGCTGATACCTACTAGTTGATACCAGCGAAGCCGGGGTAGTGAGCTAATCGCAATCGGCTCTACCCCTCCGGCAGTAAGTGTCTCCACAAATACAATTCCTTTCTTGTGCAGTGCCTCTCTTACTATTCATTATTGTATGTACTACTTTAATTGGCATTATCAATTCCATCTAGAAGGATACCGTATGCGAGCCTATCGTACAAGAGCTCTCTGCACTCTTTTCCTATTCTGCTTACTTTGTTTGTCGGCCTGTTCTTCCAGTTCCCCACCCCAGGCCAGCAAGGAGGTTCCACCGCCGGTCTCAATCACTCAGATGCCTACGATAGCTCCTCCTACACCCAAACCAACGATTGATACAAGCAAAAAAGCGAATACCGCTTACCGATCTCACCTGTTGCATAAAGGAGATGATCGACCCGATGATATGGCGCTAGATAACGAGGGCCGTCTGCTTTTTAGTGATGTCTACCATGGAACAGTCAGCCGCCTCAATAAAGATGGCTCGGTGAGTGTGATCGTTGCTGGGATCGCGGAACCCGAGGGGATTATCGTTCTGCCCGATAATACGCTGATTATCTCCGAGCAACAAACGAACCGCATCCTTTCGTTCGCTCCCGGATCTCGCATACCTACAGTTCTGCGTTCCCTACCAGGCGAAAATAGTGAGCAGCAGTGCAAGGCGGGGATCGATAATATCTCGCTCGATACTACGACACATACGGTTCTGGTTCCCAATAGCTCAACCGGGGATCTCTACCGCATGAGCCTGGACGGCCAGAAGTTAACGCTGAGCGCCTCGGGCATGAAGCGACCGGTGGGCGCGGTGAACGATGCTCAGGGCAATAT
>CAXTTV010000175.1:0-10472 GCA_964247295.1 uncultured Ktedonobacteraceae bacterium
GCCCATGATGATACCAGTCGCTGGACCGCAGATGAAACTCAACCGCCCCCATATCCGGTTCTGACCCCTCGTCAGGGAACCAAATCAGCGCGTCGCGCACATCGGGACCCGCCGGCCCCCCTGGTCGACCACCAAAGAGGAGCAAGCAGGCCCGACCATCGGTGAGCGGGAGTCGAGAGTCGCGGGGAAGTGCCCACCAGTGGCGAGCCACATCCTCAACCTCCGTCAGCCGCTCATAGATTGCCTGTCTGCTTCTCTGATGGGAAAAGACGACGCCCCTTTGGGCGCGGTAGGACCGCACTTTCAGGTGCGGCTGGCGCGCCGCGCCAGAGAACCGCAAGACGCACCTGAAGGTGCTATCCTACGACAGGTAAAACCGTCAACGCACATCAATAGGCTCTCCTATCCGGATTTTCATTCGTTTCCTATTCTAGAAAGCATCCCTGTGCTCCCAATAGAACCTTTCTATCTCTTCTATTGCTCTGACACAAATGGAGGCTCGGTATCCTGAGGAGTGACCTCCTCCACCACCTCAAACGTTTCTACCTTCGCACGGATCTCCCCAAGCTTATGCTGAAGATCTTCCGGCAGATCCCGATCTGGCGATTGTTTTTCAGCATGATCCTGAGCTGAGGCGGCCATTCCTCCGCTATCTAACATGCGGGCGTGAGACTCCATCGCCACCAGACGGGCCCTTTCCTCAGCCTGTTCCGCCTCTGCAAGGGAGATCTGGGCATAGGCCAGTTCGCGCTCAGCGTCGTGGAGAGCCATATCAGCCTCATCGCCTGAAAGAGCCTGTTTCTTAATTGCATCCTGGATTTTCCTCAGGGCAGTGTCGGCGGTGTGTACGCGACGCCGCGCCTGTTCGGCCCGAGAGCTTTTCTCCTCCGCCACCGCTTCAGCGTGGGCCGCCGCCGTCGCGGAAGCTTCCGCGATCATCATCGAGGCCAGCGCGCTCACCATTTCCTCCTCCTCTCGAATCTCCTCAATCGCCGGGGGGGCGAAAAGCGCGTGTTGTGATGAAGTTTTCGTGCCGTCAGGGTGATCATGTTTGTCAAGCTGGACGGCGCGTTCGGCTGAGGCTCGTACATTTCGCTCTATGGCCTGAGAGGCAGCGCGAGCATTTTCTACCGGCTCCGGGACAATCACATGTGGATCGGGCATCTGCTCCAGTTCCTCCTGAGAGTAGATGCGAAGATCTGACAGAGGCCGACCACTTGAAGGCGGATTAGGGATCTCCTCGACTGGAGGTGCGGCCTCTCCATAGAGCATCTGCCGCGTCGTCTGGAGTTTGGCCTGAACCTTTTGCAGCTTGCCAGTGCGTTTGTGTAGTCGCTGCTCAGCCTTCTGCAAAAGAGCCAGAGCTCCGGCGTGCTCCTTGCGAGCCTCCTCCAACTGCGACATCAATTTCTGCTCACTTTTAGTAAGTTTTTTCTTCTCTTTATCGTCAGTGACTGGAGTTGCGGGATTTGTAGATTGGGGCTGCGATAACCCGATCTCTTGTTCAGACATCGACACATTCCTCCACAGCAAAAGGTCAAGTTACCTTTTGCCTTTTGCCTTCTTGGCTTTTCGTTCGTCATTCTCAGACTCGTCAAGCCCTGGTACAACATCGCCGGGACTATATAAACGATGATAAAGCATATCGGTTTTATGGGTAAACAATGAGTGTTTTGTGATCCGCTGATCGCGACCGAATTCGATCTCTAGAAATCCATTATCTTTTTTGCCGGAGGTATCCAATAACGAGCCGGCGTTGCAACAGAGCAGGCGGTGGCGTCCATCAGAAAGATCCCAGACATGGCTGCGGTGAATGTGTCCACAACAAAGCAGGTTCACATTCTGCTCGATCAGTGCCTGAAGGATATCAGCGGAGCGGGGCAGGATATCCCCCGTGCGCAGCTTTTTCGTCGGCACAGGCAGGAAGCTATGGTGAGCGCAGAAGATCCGTATCTCATCGGCTGGACCTTTACTGAAATGCCCGATCGCGCTTTCTAGATGGCGTTGTGAGATGTCAGGCGTGCTATTCAAACCTACAGCCGCTATACCATTAGCGCGGTAAAAAAACTCCCCATGATTAAAATGCTCAAAGTAGCGGCCCTGACGACCAGGAAGCAGACTCTCCGGCGACTCAATTTCATCTAGAATTGTTGTTGATCCTGGATGGGTCAGCAGAAAGTATTCCAGATCACTCCGATCTACCGGAGCGGGTGTCATCGCCCGCACCTGATCACGGTTACCCGGAACCACCAGAACAGGGCAGAAATTTAATGAGCCGAGGAAGCGTTTCACCGGCAGAAATTGTTCATCCAGACCGTCATGCGTCAGATCTCCAGTTACCAGGATCATATCAGGGCGTAGCAGCTCAAACTGACGCCGGGCCTCTTTTAACAACGTCCACGTCTCGGGTGCATCTTGATAATGGATATCAGAAACATGTAGAATTCTCATCAGTAGCCTTCTCCTCGCAAATGCCTGTCTCTTCTCTATCTACTTTCTTACGTCCCTAATTGCAACAGGAGACGCATTACGGCTCTGCGTAGCTCTAATTGAACTTGCTCGATGGATTGACTACCTTCGATCACAAAAAAACCAAATTCCTTTTGCATCTTCTCATACTCTATATACATACGCTTCTCAAAAGAACGGAAACTTTCGAGAACCTCCTGGGACATCTGGGGAGTACCAGGCTGAGGGTTTCCAGATTTAAGCCCTTTTTTCCCCGAGATAGGTGTCATATTTTTTAATTGTTTCCGTTGGTCAAATAGTGTGCGTTTCTCCTCTATCAGGGTCTGCCGACGTTTTACAGCCTCTTCCGAGCTAATGTGCAGATAAAATACCGCATCCGGCTGGACCGCGAAGCTATAGATCTTATGGAGCCAGGAGAAGTCAAGGCCGCGAGCGGTATCGCGAGCGAAAGCTGTATAGGTGTAGCGGTCGGCGAGGACAATCTCACCACGTGTGAGAGCCGGGCGGATCACATATTGCATGCGGTCCAGATGATCGGCGCAGTAGAGCAGGCTATACGTCAAAGGTTGGAGTGGAGACTGGTTGTGAACCTGATTAAGCGCCTCTGAGACAATCTCGGAGTCGCGCCAGGCCGTTAATGTGATGGTATACCCCTGGGTGGTTAGCCAGTTTTGAAGGAGCGTAACTTGAGTGGTACGGCCAGAAAGATCGATCCCTTCCAGCACAATCAATTGGGGGCGTGCCTCCAATTTCTGGTACGTCTGCTCATCTGAAGCCTGGGAAGGTCGCTCATGGCTCACACTATACTCCAATCTGTTCCGTCGGAAGGATTTTTGCGGCCTCGGTCCGCAAAATCTGCTGCTGTTGCCTGATCGCCTGAGTAGCATCAAGTTCCAGCATATAAGGAGAAAGGTAAGTATACGTCGCGAAGATCCGTTGTTGAAAGGCGCGAAAGCTCTCCAGAGGATCATTGCTCAGGCCGAGATCCATGCCAGCCTGATAATATTTCAGACGGGGATGGTGGCTAAGAATCCGTTCTAGAGATTGATCGGCATCCAGGCGAAAAAAAACTGCCAGATCGGGACGGGCAGCGAATGTATACACGTTCTGAATCCAGTTTTGATCTACACCACGCGTCAGATCCCTTGCCAGAGCTGTATACACATAGCGATCCACCAGCACAATCAGACCATGTTGAAGGGCTGGTACAATCTCTTTCTCATAGAACTCCGCGAAATCGGCAGCGTAGAGCGCGCTTAAAAGCATTGGGTCCATGCGCCCCTGTTTTCTGCTCTGTTTAAGCGCTTTTTTAATCATTTTCGAGGGTATCCACTCCGTAATCAGCACATCGTAGCCCTGGGAGAGCAGCCAGACCTGCAAGAGGCGCAACTGTGTGCTTTTCCCGGAGCCATCGAGGCCCTCCGCAGTGATCAAGCGACCAGGATAGGTGTGCGGAACGAGTGGTGAGGAGCCGCCCACCTGACCCTCTGATTGGACCGACATGTATCCCTTCCTCCTCCTATTAAAAAGGATACCGTATCAGTTGCCAGATTGCAACCTGTAACCGCCTGAGGAGTATCGTTAAAGTTTTTGAAATTTCCTCAGCAGAGTCGCTTGCGAGTTTGCTGGGGAAATCCATCTACATCTAAAGGAATGGGCCATCCAAGGGAGGGGAGGATGCGTAGATCGGGTCACGTGTGGACCCGTGACAAGGGGACGCACCACCTGTGCCCTGAAGCCGAACCAGGCAAAGGCTTGGAAGACCCGGACTTGTGTGGATTCGCAGGAACGAGAGCACGTATAGGTGTTATGTCCGCCGTCGGATTATCGTTCTCTGTTCCCCAAGACGCATGCGTGTGGCGATAGCGAGGCTGAGAACAACCGTCCCCACGGGTCCACACGTGACCCGCTCTACCGGCGATGGCGAGGCGGAGGACGCCGTTCCTTTTTTTTCTAGCAAACTTACAAGCCCTTCCTCTACACCTGACAAACTCAAAACATTTCTCACAAATATACGTGTGAACAAAGCTCATAAGTTATATAAAATGTACAACTTTTGTATGCCCAAAAATTATACATGTAACGGTCCTACCTGTGAAAGAGGATAATATATAAAAATTCTGTTAAATCATCAATATATCCTTGACTTTTGATATGATCACCACGTATTATAATAAATGGCTGGGATAAATATAAATATGCACATTACCCTATAAAAACAAGTAACCTGTAAAAAGATCTCTTTTAAGACTTTATTTTGCCTGTTTCAATAGTCGTGGGAAAAAAGGATGTTGACCTGCGACGCGTGCGACATCTGCAAGGACGTGGATGGCGCAAACCATAGGGAGCAGAGAGAGGCTTTTGACGAGATCTTGCCCGGCCCTCTGATTTTATGTTGTGTGTAAAACCAAAAGAAGGACATTTTATGAAGAGTGTGTCTACCTGCCAGGATGGCACAGACGCAACAAAGCATCATCTCTTTCGCAGTCCCTCAAAAGAAGATCGGAGCGGATTGCCACTCTGTTCTCCTGGTCTTCGAGCTTACGGGTCTTCCTGATCCTCTCCATGGTGGTGGGAACGGCCCTGGCAACTTTTCTCAGTAATACCAATCTCGCTCAGGCGGCCTCGAAGCCCAGACTTCAGCTTCCGAAGGTCGTCACGGCCAAGCCCGTCGATACCCATCATTTCCCGATCCCCGAGGTGCCAGTCAAGAGCCCGGCCCCCGGCCAGATCACCCATCCGGAGAACGTGGCTCAGCCCAACGTCTCGGCGAGCAATCCCTATAACGGCCTGGGAGATCTTTCGTTCTATACCTCTATCACCCTGCACCTCAATGATCGGTCCGAGATCAAAGTCAACGTTGCCAACGGCAACCTGCTTTTCCACTCGACCGAACTGCATGTGAAGGGGACTGGCGTGGATCTGGGCCTGGACAGCTCCTATAATAGCCTGCCCACCACCAACGCCTATACCTATGAACATGGAAACAACTGGACCTTCAACCTGTGTGCCAGCCAGTATCTGGACCTGAGCAAGCCCGCCTCGGGCATCACCTATTATGGGGCCAGCAACTTCGCCGCCTACTTCGCGCACAACAGCGATGGCTCCTACAAAGACGCGCCCGGCCTGCACGCCAACCTGAAGGCCAACGGGGACGGCACCTATACCCTGAACTACTACCAGAGCAAAGAGAAGATCACCTTTGGCTCGGATTGGAGCATCTCCAAGATCCAGGACAAGAACAACAATACGGTCTCCTGTGCCTATGATTTCTCGCAGCCCAAAAAGCATTCGGCCAAAATCACCGATAGCCAGGGGCGCGTCACCACGATCACCCATGACGAGAAGGATCATGTCTCGGCCATCTATGATCCGATCGGGCGCAGCGTTGGCTACACCTATGACGACAACAACAATCTCACCGCGATCAAAGATGCCTCGCAGAAGTCCACCACCCTGGGCTATAGCGGCAGCGATCTGACTTCGATCACTGATCCCTTGAACCACACTACCGGGATCGAGTATGGAAGCGGGCACAAGGTCAGCAGCATCACCGATGCCGCCGGCCACACGATCAGCTTTGCCTATAACAAAGACACCACCGTCGTGACCGACCAGAACGGTCATAGCACCACCTATGCATATAACAGCAGCCTGCAAGTCACGAAAACTACGGACGCGCTGAACCACAGCCGCCAGAACACCTTTGACGCCACGACGTATAACGTCTCGCGCTACAGTGATGCTCTGAGCGACTTCTCGGACTTCCAGTTCTCGCCCGATGGCAACAAGCTGCTCTCAACCTCGACCTACGATGGGTCCAAGCCCAATGGCAGCAATAACGCCATCACCACGCGGTTCAGCTATCCCAGCTCGGGCAACAACCAGTATTCGCCCTTGACGCAGACCGATCCGCAGAACAACGAAACGGATTACGCCTACAACTCCAATGGCAACCTGCTCTCCTCAACCGACAAAAAGAGCGGGAACAAGCTCACCTACACCTACAATGACAATGGGACCGTCGCCACCCAGAAAGATCCCAATGGCAACGTCACCAGCTACGAGTACGACGATCAGGGGAACCTGACCAGCGTGATGCAGCCGGCTCCGCTGGGCAAGATCACCATGAGCTATGATGGTCTGAGCCGCGTCACCCGCTTCAGCGACGGCAAAGGGCAGGTGACCATCTACACCTATGATGATCTGGACCACATCACCGGCATCACGTATGCCGAGAGCGGCTCACAGATCGTCTACGCCTATGACGACAACGGGAATCTGCTCTCCGTTGATGATAGCGGTTCCGGCGTCACCACCTTCGGGTACGATGCCCTCAATCGGCAGACGCAGAAGCAGACACCCGAGGGAACCAAGATCACCAGCACCTTTGACAACGTCGGCAACCTGACCGGCTATAACGACGGCACCGGAGTTGTCGGCTATGCCTACGATGCTGCTAATCGTATGACCACCCTGACCGAGCCGGGCGGGGCGCAAAGCACCTATGGCTACGACAACTCCAATCGCAAGACCAGCTTCCACTATCCCAACGGGACCGGGATGCTGCTCACCTACAACTCCGCCGGGCAGGAAGCCTCCAACACGGGTGGCGTCATGAGTGCCGACGGCAAAAGCATCACCACGGCCTACACCCGGTACAACTACACCTACGTTTCTGGAAAGAACAGCCAGGGAGCGCTGGTGGGCAGCACCACCGAGCTGGACCCGGTGAACCAGAGTGGGACCGAGAAACGGAACTACAGCTATGACTCACAGAGTCGGCTGACCGAGGCCGCCTTGATCAACACGGGCACCAACAAGCAGGTCAACGACTTCAAGTACCAGTACGATGCCAATGGCAACCTGACCGGGAAGAATGTCGCGGCAGACAAGCTTCAGGTGACCTACAGCTACAACGGAGCCAACGAGCTCACTACCAGTAGTCAGGGAGTCACCTATAGCTACGACGCCAACGGCAATCTGACCGGCTGGACCGGAGGCCCCAGCTTCAGTTACAACTCGCGCAACCAGGCCACTGTTATCGGCAGTAACACCTTCGGGTATACTGGAGGGAACCAGAACGAGCGGACCAATGACAATGGCAACGCCGCCGTCTATGGCGGGTTAGGATTGACCAGCCTGACCACCGCTGCGGGAACCACCGCCTTTGTCCGCTGTAGTTGTGGCCTGCTCAACAGTGAAAGAACGCCGGACGGCAAGACGTATTACTACCTTTTTGACGGGCTGGGTTCCATCGTCGGCATGACCGATAGCGCGGGCAAAGAAGTCAACGGTTATGATTACGATCCCTACGGGAACCTGCTCAATTCCAAGGAGCAGAGCGGGGTCACCAACCCGTGGAAGTACGCCGGGGGCTATCTGGACGGGAGCACCGGGCTCTACAAGTACGGCATCCGGTATTATGACCCGCAGGTTGGTCGCTGGACCCAACGGACCCCGGTGGGTGGGAGCTTAGCCGAAACGCTTAAGGCTAATCCCTATGTCTATGCTGACAACAACCCGGTGAATAAGGTAGATCCGAGTGGAAGATATGCTGCTGGTTGCGAATTTTTTATTCCAGGAGCAATTCTCACATATATTGCTACTGCTTGGGCGGCACTCGGGCCACTTGCAGCTTTCCTAGAAGCTTTTTCGACCGGAGTAGAGATTACTGCTGCAATTTCTGGCCCTGCTGGGTGGTCTACACTTCTAGTTCTAGGTGCTGCGCTTCTTTTACTTGGGACTCTTGAACAATGTGCTCAGTAGGTTGTAAAAATGTCAGTTTGTAGATAATTAAGTCTAGTAGAGGTATTTTTAAAGAAGGAAAGACGGGAATAAATCATCTATAACCTTAGATACACTTCTTTTTTTAGAAATGCCTCTCTGAAAGAAAATTTACCCGGTTGAAAGAACTTATTTAGGGTAGGTTTTCCTTATACAAAGGGGATAGTATGAATACTAAAAAAAGTTGGAACAATATCATGCTATTGATAGCAGCAGTGCTTATTAATCTACTAGCGCTGGTAGAGCTGTTTTCTTCACAAAAAGGTAGAGAATGGTTTGTGTCCATTTTTGTTTTAGAAGCTATTGCCATTGTTGTGTGGGTTGTTTTAGGTCTTAGAAGAAAAGATCAGGGGAATACGCACTAAAATCTAGTGTATTCCATTTACCTTACTGAGGTATCTTTGTAATGCAGAAAAAGCAAAAGCTAACAACCAGCTTATTTTTATATGCCGATGTGATATTTTTATTCTTCACGATACCCTTAGTAATCGTCGGTATATGGTTGGGAAACAATATCTATTTTCTTTTTGCTTTCCTTTCATTGCTGATAGCATGCATCTTAATTTTTCTTGCGAGAAGTGTACACATGAGAACAAACAGTAAAGAGGAGGTATAACATCCTTTCATCAATCTGTTACATGAGATCCAAAACGAGAAGTGCCTGATTTCCACCTCTGAAGAGCTTGGAGAGAACAGACGAATGAGATTAACCCCTCCGGCTTAGCATGGATTGTCAATCTCAGTGAATTTGATAGGTGCCACCATTCCTTTGGTGAGAAGAACCAGGGCAAGAGGTATTACTACTTCTTTGACGGACTGGGCTCGATCGTCGGCATGACCGATAGCGCGGGCAAAGAAGTTAATGGCTACGACTACAATCCGTATGGGAACCTGCTGAACTCCAAAGAGCAGAGCGGGATCAACAACCCGTGGAAGTATGCTGGTGGCTATTTGGATGGGAGCATTGGGCTCTACAAGTACGGCATCCGCTATTATGATCCACAGGTTGGTCGCTGGACCCAACGGACCCCGGTGGGCGGGAGTTTGGCCGAAACGCTCAAGGCTAATCCCTATGTCTATGCCGATGATACCCCAGTGAATAAGATAGACTCTAGTGGAAGAGAGCCAACCTTATCTTGCCTTTTTAACTTTGTGGGATCTGTTCTCGTTGAACTTGGAGCAATCGGTACTGCTGTAGGTGCAGGCTTTGCGGTTAGTCAGCTTCCTGAGGATGTGGCTATTGGAGCCGCTGCTTTACCTTATACACTTTTCTTTGTAGGTGTTGTAGCGGCAATAGGAGGTCTTTTTCTAATTGCTGGTGCTGTAAGTGCTTGCAATGGTAACTAAAGAATTCGATGGATAGCTGTAGTTTATAAACAGTTTGAAGAAGTTCAATAGTACGAATGCTTGCACCGATTAAATTTATGCATCGGTGCAAGCATTGAAAGGATCTCAAAAGTGAATAATGTTAATTTTATTTTTGTAGGAGTTTGTATTGCTATCTATATTGTAGCTAGTGTTTTCAGCTTCACCGTTCTCTTTTTGCTTCGCTCGATTGGGAGAAAAACCTTTACCTCTTCAAAGATAAGAGCACTTTTTACTACTTTAGCTCTGCTTGTTTTAAATGTTATTCTATCGTTTATGATAATACTCAAAGTAGTACCTGTTACAACAGGTTTAATTGTAATATTTTTGCTTGCGATTTTATCAAATCTTCTCTCTTTCTGGGGAGGGTACTCTTATAGGTCACAATACACGGTGATTTCCTTTTTTAGTATTTTCTTTATCATAATAAACCTGATTTTATTCGTTGCTTTTATTGTTCTCATAAATACTGTTTCTGGGTTTATTTCTAAATGATTCTAACTCTTTTATATTATAATACGGGGAGTATCAAATTTGTCTCTTTTGATAATTTATAAAGGAATAAATTGATGAGTCTTATTTCCTTTCTACACTCACGTAATTGTCGATTTTAGCAGATATAAGTGGTGACAACTCATTTCGTAACTACTCAGGACTATAATTTGCGTCCTAAGAGATGTGAACCATTTGAGCATCCTTGAGCTCAAATGGATACTTGAGTAGTTGCATGTATTACTGGGTGCGGTTCATTTTTTTGCAGTGGCAGAAAAAAGATTCCTTCAGGCGGTGGACGGTGGAGCATCATTGCGTGCCCGTCCTACGCCACGTACACGGGTTCTCTGCTCACCAAC
>CAXTTV010000176.1:0-9216 GCA_964247295.1 uncultured Ktedonobacteraceae bacterium
CTTCATGCTTTCCATCTTTTAGCCCCTTTGGAAAAAATCTGCAATCTTAGTGTATATTAGACGGCAGAAGCTTTCTTAACAGAAGGAATAGAGAAACATTGACAAGAAAACAGGCGCGTAAGCAAGCCTTAGAGAACCAGATAGCGCGTTTAAACAAAAGGATCGTCCAGTTAGATAATCGGAGTAATCGATACTCGTGGATACGACTGGCAATCTTTTTCATAGGGTTGGGACTATCGCTTCTGGCATTTATAGGATTAAATTTCTGGTGGGGGATAGCAGGAGTAGTTGTAACGCTTGCCCTTTTTGTAATCGTAGCCTGGTATCATCGGCAGATAGACCAGGCTATCAGGAGATACAGAGTCTGGGTTTATCTAAAATCCGCTCAGATAGCCAGAATGGAGCTTGATTGGGGGAGGATACCTGAAGTAGTGAAGGTGGTAGGTTCAGATCATCCATTTGAGTTTGATCTAGATATCACAGGGGAGCGCTCGCTGCATCGGCTGATAAACGCAAGCGTCTCACAAGAAGGGAGTGAGCGGCTGAGATCCTGGTTATTGCAGAGGAAGCCAGATTTAGAGGTAATTCGTAAGAGGCAGGAGCTT
Source organism: uncultured Ktedonobacteraceae bacterium (assembly GCA_964247295.1). Lineage (GTDB taxonomy): Bacteria > Chloroflexota > Ktedonobacteria > Ktedonobacterales > Ktedonobacteraceae > CAXTTV01. Next base: position 606 of record CAXTTV010000176.1, read on the forward strand.
TTGCAAGAGTTAATCCCGGCAACCTTATTTCGAGATAAGTTGCAGATGAAAGGATTACTGGCCTCGCGCAACCTGAATAATCAGTGGGAAGGCAAGAAACTGTTAAGCTGGTTAGAAGCGCAAGGGGTAAACAAGGCTTTAAAGTGGGATCTGGTAGTAGGGAGCATTTTGGCGGGAATGACCATTGTCTTGTTTGGCTTAAACCTATTTTTGGGAACTCCTCAACTGTGGATTTTTAGCTTTGTAGCTTACGTCATCTTTTTCTTCACGCGCTCTAAGGACACAGGAGATACCTTTGAAGACGCCCTTTATTTACAGGAGTCATTTGTAAAGCTGAGCAACGTTCTAGAATTTTTAGAGAAGTATCCATATCGTAGCAAGAAGCGCCTCAAGCACCTGTGCCTGCCGATAGCGGAAGACGCAGAAGCGCGGCCATCAAGCCTCTTCAGCCGAGTTGCCTGGATTACCACAGCGGCCAGCCTTCAAAAGAATCCCTTATTAGGATTAGCCATCAACATTGTAGTCCCGTGGGCTTTTTTCTGTGCTTACCTATTGGATCAGAGCAAAGACCAGTTAGCGCAGAGGCTTCCCCAATGGCTGGACATCTGGTTTGAGCTTGAAGCAACCTGCTCACTGGCGAACTTCGCCTACCTGAATCCTGATTACACCTTTCCCGAGCTAGAGAGAGAAAGACAGGCGGATCAGAGGATCACATTTCAGGCAGTACAGCTTGGGCATCCGTTGATTCCGGATGAGAGACGAGTCGCCAACGATATTGCACTAGAGCATGTAGGGCAAGTGCTTTTAATTACCGGCTCGAACATGGCCGGAAAAAGCTCCTTTCTCAGGACGGTAGGAGTCAACCTTTGTCTTGCCTATGCTGGTTCCGTCGTGAACGCCGAGCTTTTGCGTAGTTCTCTTTTTAGAATTTTTACCTGCATTAAAGTAAGTGACTCTGTAACTGACGGGTACTCATACTTTTACGCGGAAGTTAAAAGATTGCGAGCGTTACTAACAGAGTTAGATCGGCCAGATAGCATGCCGCTTTTCTTCCTGGTAGACGAGATCTTTAAGGGAACCAATAACCGGGAAAGGCTGATAGGGAGCAGTGCCTTTATTCGGGCCTTGATTGGAAAGAACTGTCTGGGCGCGATCACCACGCACGACCTGGAGCTTGTAAGATTAGCGGATAGCATCCCGCAGATCAGCAACAAGCATTTTCGGGAAGAGGTTATAGATGGGGAGATGGTGTTTGATTACAAACTGCGGGAGGGGCCGAGCCCGACAACCAACGCGTTGAAAATCATGCAATTGGAGGGGTTACCGATAGAGACCCCAGATGCTGCCCTGTTCGTCAAAGAATAATTATAAGAAATTGTAGAATCCCTAGACGCCTTTTCGGTATAAGAACCCGGAGGCGTTTTTATTTTTGGGTTTGCTCGTGTTATGATGTGGATCACAAAAACAGGTGTCATTTACCGGAGGATAAGGCGTGAAACGGCTGTGGGCGCATCCCTGGCGGATCTCATTAGTGTGGGCGGCACTCGTGATTTGCCTGACTGGATTAGATTATCTTTGTGGGCGGGTTAGTTTACCAGTGCAGATTGAGGTTTGGAATGGAGAGGGAAGGGTATCTGTAGGAAGTCAGCAGATTGCGTTGGGGAAGATGCAGTCATTGATTGGAGTGAAGCTGGATATCCGCAATCCGGTCAGGCACGAGTATCAACTGGATGGTTCAGATAGCACAAATAATTTTACCGAGGACGTAAGATATCTTCAAGATATCTCCTCATCTTCCTACTATAGATTACAGAGCTGGCTACGGGGGTTGGATAGTTTAAGTCGCTGGCAGATAGAGCAGGTCAAAGTTCAGGGAGTAGTTTCCGGCCAAGTGGAGAGAGGGCCGAAAGTAACTTATACCTCTGAAGAGAGCAATGGAGCCACCATTAGATTACCGGAGGCCGACCAGCAGACGATTGATCTAGCACTAGAGAGGCCAGAGACTCCTCGTCAGATTATTCTTCAGGCAAACAATGCCGTGTTGACGCAGATCACGATCAATCGGAATGATCGGTATGTATTGGTAACGAGAGCAATTGCCGGTGGTGTGGAGCAGAAGCAGGTAGCGAAAGTCTTTTTTCCGGAAGACAGTGGGCCTTTCGCAGCGATGGTTCTGGATCTCATAATTCGTGTGGTACTTCTGGGGTTATGCACCTGCCTGGTCGTAGTTTTAGGAGAAGCGGGGCTGGCTACGATAAGCCATGGGAAATGGTTAGATCGGGTAAATCAACAATGGGGGAAGATCAGAGAATTGGGAAGGTTGGGGAAAGAGTCTTCTGTAGGAGACTTTGAAAATCAAAGTCTTATACAAGCTCAAAAAAGACTGCTTGAGGGTTGGAAAAAGACATTATTTGTCTTACATCCGCTGGCTCTAGTGTCTTTGCTGCTCTCTTTTGGGTATGTGATTTGGATCGCGTTGGTGCAATATCATGGAGAGCCGCACATTTATGATGCCAGCGCCTATCTTTTCGCCGCAAAGATATATGCTCAGGGGCACTTTTCCGTTCCAATACCTGTTGCGGCGGATCGTTTTCCAGGACCGTTTATGGTACAGGTTGGAGGTAGGTGGTTTCCGCAGTATGCGCCTGGAACAGGGTTGACACTGGTTCCGGGGATCTGGTCAGGGATGCCGTGGCTGGTAGAGCCAGTATTGGGAACCCTAGCCTTACTAGGGATCGGCTTGATTGGGAAGCGGCTGTATAATCGGCGGGTGGGCTCACTTGCTGTAATATTAGGGGCGTGCTCACCCTTTTATAGTTATCTCGCGGCCAGTTATCTTAGCCATGCGATAGCCCTATTTTACATAGTTTGGGGTCTATATCTATTGCTCCGATTTTGCGAGAAAAGACAGATCTGGGAATTGCCGCTAGCAACCATCTGTTTTGGGATGGCAGCCCTGACGAGAGATCTGGTCACCCTGCTATTTGTCGTGATCCTGGTGCCAGGAGTCTTTTATATTGAATGGGCCAGAGTGAAGCACTGGAAAGACTGGCTTATACCGGGATTACTTTCATTGGTACTGGTAACAGGTTTTATTCTGGGGACCGCGCTTTTTAACCTTGTATTGACAGGATCGACGGGAGTAACGCCGAGGGAGCTTTTTTTTAGTGGGGATCATTGGGGATTTGGAGATAGCGTTGGTTTTTATGGGAGGCACACCATTGCAGCCGGTCTTGTCAATCTGGATGAACAACTGACATTACTTTCGATAGATCTGTTTGGGTGGCCGGCTTATTGCTCTCTCCTATTTATTGGCATACCATTTTTCGCCTGGAGAGCCAGAAGAGCGGATCATGTCTTACTGGCCTGTTTGGTAATAGTCGCCGGATCTTTTATCGGTTACTTTTACCATGGGATTTATCTAGGGCCAAGATATCTTTACGAGACCCTTCCAATGCTCTGCATCTTAACAGCGCGAGGTATTGTTGTATTAGGAGAGCTGGGTTGGGAGGCCACACAAAAGGCATGGACTGTCTTATACAAAGACACCTTTTATTTTCATAGTCTTCTGACAGGTGTAATCGTTGTTCTGCTTTTAGGAAGCACAATAGGATACTATCTTCCAAGGCAGAAAGACATATACCAGAACTATACAGGAATGTCAGGGAATAGCAGAGTAGACCTGACCGCCCTTTACAAGCCAGATCTTACAGATGCCTTAGTGGTCACCTCTGATTACAGCCTTTATCAACTCAACCTTTTCGCCCTCAATGATCCCTATCTACAAGGGAAAGTTATTTACGCGTATGTTGGCACGGACGCGGACATAACCGAGCTCAAGCAGGCTTATCCTAAGCGGAAGATGTACAAGTTAATTATAGGAGAGAGTGGAAGCATCTTCTACCAGAGCCTTTAAAAAGAGTCTTTCATTATCTGCTAATTCTGCGTCCTGTCCCGTGTATTTTTTAGAGAACAGAAGTGTGGGACAGAGAGTCAAGCGTCCTCTAACATTGCTCATGACAGCGTAATCCTTTTGTATAACGGAAGGTTTATTTTTCGTGAAAAAATGTCTAAAGAAAGTAAAAATGCTTATTAAGAAGCAGTAGATTTCTAAAAAGAAAAAGGAGTTGTGTAGGAGAGCTAGTAAAGTCAGGCCTTGTATATTGTATACAGACGATGCAGACGCGAGGTGTTGAAAAGTGAGTGATGTAGACCAGGAAAGTCGTAATCAGGAAATGCGTTGTATTAGCGAATTGTAAAAGGGCTTGGGGCAGCAGGAAGGATCTTCTGTAATGAGTAGTGAAGTAGCATGTTTGAGACAGCGCATTGAAGTAGAGCTAGAGGCAATGCAAAGAGGGATATTTGGATTGTCATCTGGCGCCCTGAGGCACGATTTTATTAAAGCGCGTTTGGAGCGTGTAGGAGATTATCAAGAGCAGCTAGTGAACCAGATAGGGGAAAGTGCCGCCATTGATATCATCTGTATGCTTTATAACAGAGTGATGGGAGAAGATGTAGAAGCATCGAGCACCTGCATCGCATTATAAGACGGAGAACGTACATTGGAATCACAAGTAGCAGGGATAGCAGGAAATACATGGAAGTTACCGACATGGATGGTATGGGCCATTCGGGGAATATTGATAGCGGGAATGGTCGCGTATTGTTTCTGGCCGCAGATAGTAGCCACTCTCACGCCTGGGAATGGGAGTAGGAGTATTGGGCAGTCAGAGCGTATGCAACTAGGTTTTGGGATGCCAGTGGTTCAGATCGCAGAAGACACCTATCAACGAGCGGACCAGGAGACCTGGGGAAAGTCCACAGATGGTCAGGATTGGCGTGGGGATGCAATGACATCGCGGAACTTCGCCATCGTCAATCGTATGGGTCAGATTGCCAACACGCATGGTGTTTTCGAGGCGCGGCTAGGGCCGAAATTCAGTGATGGAGAGATCACCTGGAGTGGAGGGGTCAGTGTATACCAGCCATCGAACCTGGGGATAATCGCGCGGTGGCAGGATACTGATAACTGGTACAAAGCCATGTTGGATGGGACGCATCTGCAACTTGTAAAGAGGGTTGGGGGAATCACAACCACACTAGCCTCTCAAGATTTCCAGGCTGAAGGGGGGAAAGAGTACAGCCTGAAAATGCGAGTAGTTGGATCGCAGTTATCCGCGAAAGCTTGGGCATTAAGTGAGCAAGAGCCGGGAGACTGGCAGATAGCAGCGGCGGACACCCAGTTTCGTAGTGGGGAGAGTGGACTAAGACTATTCACACAGGACAACGTCGTTGTCACCGTCAAGACATTTAGAGAGAAACGCCTGTAGGACGCGGCCTCAAGCGTGGCGATAGATCGTCGGCAGAAGAAGAGCCGCGCCAGATGAGGAGTTATGTTCAGGTATCAGAATCTGTTACAGCAGGTCACAGCCATGCGAAGTGAGGGGAAGAAGCTGGGCTGGCTTGTCGGGATGATAGGTTTCACCTGGTTCACAGGTGGGTATCCCTTGAGAGCCTGGCCGTTGTTCCTTCAAGTTCTGCCCCGCCTGACAGAGTTGTGGCGGGAGCGAGGAGCGAGTGCTGGATTGGCGATAGCAGGGCTGGGACTGATAGCTGTAGCAGGAGTAGTAGCCTGGACATTAGCCGTATGGGGGTGTGTAGAGATGATAGCAAGCCGATCAGCGAACCGGGGGCGTCCACAATTTGTGCGTGTAGGTTGGGAGCCAAGCGTAAAAGTGAATAATAGGGAACGGATTTTGGAGCCCATAGACCAGATCAAAACGCGCCCGGAGCGCCAGACGCGGGATCTAACCGAACTAGAGCCGGTAGAGCGATTAGGTGTACAGGCAGGGGTAGGTTGGGATACCGGTATCGTCCGGCGCTATCATCCTAACGAAGACAGCCTGACCACATTGCACGGGACCTGTACCTACAACGGTAGTTTGCAATTCTTTGGTTTATTTGTTGTCGCGGATGGAATGGGAGGGCATGCTCATGGTCGGGAAGCCAGTAGAATGGCGATCCAGGGGATCATGCAATCGGTTCTTGTGTACATACCAGCGGCCCCTGATCTTAATGAGAGCAGATTAGTAGAGATCCTCTTATATGGAGCGCAGCAGGCCAACCGATTTCTGTACAGGCGGGCACAAGAGTTAAACGTAGAGATGGGAACCACCTTAACCGCAGCCCTGGTTGTAGATAATACAGCATACATCATCAACGTAGGAGATAGTCGGACCTATCTTTACCGGCCAAGCGAAGGATTGGAGCAGATCACAAAAGATCATTCTTATGTAGCACAGCTTGTTGAGGAAGGGAAGATAGGGAAAGAAGATATTTACACGCATCCGGATAGGAACCAGGTATATAGAGGACTGGGGGGACAAGAATCAGTTGAAATCGACTGGTTTAGCGTCCCGTTAGAGCTGGATGATTATCTTATTCTCTGTTCGGATGGATTATGGGAAATGGTCAGAGACCGGGAGATTGAAAGGATATTAAGATTGAGTGGATCTGATCCGACCAGGACCTGTAATGCGCTTGTGGGAGCCGCATTAAGAAGTGGGGGGGTAGATAACATCAGTGTTATCGCAGTGCAAGCGATTCCCGCGAGCCCGCATAGAGTTGGGCAGGTTCAAGGGAAAAGATAAAGAGAAGGCCATAGAAAAGGGAAGAAGAAAAGATCGTACTCCCGGATAGCAGGGTTATTTATCTATTGATAAACAACGTTAAGAAGCTCATTCACTATTTAGCGCAATAGTGTGAAACTCAAGGAGGGACAGGTCAATGCGTTCATCCTCACAAGCACTGATCAGGACGCTGGCATGGATCGCGGCAGGAATGATTGTTATTGTTGTATTTCATATTGGGCAGGGCTCTCTATCGCTGCGTGTAGGGCAATTCGCGCCAGTGATAGGAGCCTTCATAGGGGGAAGTGTTGCCCTCGTTAGCGCCACATCGCGACAGAGGAGATCGGAAGAAGTCGAGCCCTGGATCAAATATGAACAATGGGGTTGGGTCTTGATAGGATGTGGGGTCATCATATGGGGCTTAGGGGATAGTTGCTGGCGGTATTATATATCAATGGGTCAGACCCCTTTTCCCTCGATTGCCGACATTGGTTACTTTATCTTCCCGCTAATGATCCTGTGTGGTTTATTGTTGCAGCCACCATCGAGGACCGGAAATAAGCACTATCTTTTATTGCTAGACAGCCTGATCTCCATGGGTTCGATCCTGGCGATCTCCTGGTTCCTTTTATTAGGATCGCTAGCGCAGAGCCAGGGAGAGGCGAACCTCGCGAAATTTCTAGGCATCTACTATCCCGTCGCGGACACCGCGTTGCTCAGTTGCGTCATCTTTCTCTTAATGCGGGGTCAGGGGCGGGCCTATCAAGCGACAGCCAGAAGAGTGAGCTTGATGGTTTTAGGATTAGGACTAGTCTTCTTCGTCTTTTCCGACTTTGCCTTTAACGTCTTGAACAACTCGGGCACCTATGCAGAGGGCACCTGGCTGGACATGGGATGGCCGTTGGGAATGATGACCATAGGTATAGCCGCGCACCTAAGGAGGGCGTTACCAGCCACCCCAGAAGATGTTATTGACATGAGAGCGCAGGAGAGATCTGAGCGAGTGCGCTTTGGGATCGTCCAATTGCTTCCGTATGGATTGCTGACAGTTCTCTTCTCCGTCCTGACCTATAATGTTCTCTCGTTGGACGCGACCCAGAGAGCGATTCGCCCGGTATTGTTACTGGTCACATTGGGAGTAGTCGCCCTGGTTGTCTTCAGGCAGATTTTAACCTTAAGGGACAATCTACGTTTGGCGGAGCGTCAGGCTCAGACGCTAGAAGGTCTGGAAAGAGCCAACAGGCAGATTGAAGATCAGTCGCTCCAGATTGCGCGTCACAGCGCAGAGTTAGAGCTTGGGATCGAACATCTCAAAGAGGTTCAGGCGAATCTCGCGAATGGAAATTTGAAAGCGCGGGCTCGACTAGACAGTGGAGAGCTATTCCCGTTAGCCGCGAGTTTAAACCTCATGGCGGATCGTTTAACGAAAATGTGGCAGACCAACGCCTACGCGCAAAGGATGTCAGTAGGATTGGGAGATCTCAGCATTGCCTTTGATCGGCACTGGAATGGTCAATCGCTAGTTATACCGGAGTCGTGCAACGACATCGTAGAAATCAACCGCCTTCTGCTCGCGATGAGATTAAGAGGGCAGCAGCAACAGCAGCAAAGTGGGCGACCGAGCTTAACCGGAAACCTGCTCAAAGGGCAGGATAGCGTATTGTCTCCTACCCCAATGCAGCCCTACAATAGGCGACCAGCGGGAGGTTTGCAATCGACCCCAATGACGCTACGTCAGAAGAGTAGTCGAATCATCACAGAGGATTATCCAGACAAAGAGCCCTGGTTGCGCAAAAACGCATAGGGGAAATAAAGCCATTGCTGTTTTTCACCTTTCCATCTGCGGAGCGAGATTTGAGGTTTATCAGCCCCGCAAACAAGCGGATTTGTTGGAAAAAGAAAGGGTGTTTTTTCACCGGGTCATCGTGACGAAAAAGGGTGGGCGGTGGGGGCCGGTTTAGGGGGGGTGAGACCCCCAGTGT
>CAXTTV010000176.1:9226-10178 GCA_964247295.1 uncultured Ktedonobacteraceae bacterium
GGTTTTTTTCGCGGGGTTGTCGTCTGCACACGGCGCCCCCTGTGCCCCCGATTTTCCGCGACGATGACCCACCCTTTGGAATGTGTCAAAAGAGGTGCAAGGGGCTTCTCTACGTCTCATAGGTGTTTTTTTGATAGCGGCGAGCGGGGGCTGGTTGAATAGATTCGTCTTGTTGAAGTGGTTCTGTTGGAAGACGGAGGTGGCCGGTCACCTTTTTCTGGCGGACCTTCTGGACATAGACAACGACCGCACTCACATTATCCTCGCCGCCCTCATCAAGGGCCGCCTGAATCAGATCCTCGCTAGTTTGGAGAGGATCGGGGCCAGCCTGTTGGAGAATGTGAGCGATGCCATCATCGTGGACCATCTCCCAGAGGCCATCGGAGCAGAGGAGCAGGATATCACCGTGTTGGAGAGGGACAGAGAACGTATCGATCTGGAGGCCAGCCTGTTCGCCCAGGCAGCGGTAGATCTGATTGCGTTGGGGATGTTCGTACACATCCTCCGGCTGGATAACGCCAGCTTCAACGTAACGAGCCACAACCGAATGGTCACGAGTGACCTGAATCAGGCCCTCGTAACGCCGATGGATATATGTGCGACTATCGCCAACATTGGCTATATACGCCACATTATCGATAACCAGAGCAGCAGTTAACGTCGTTCCCATCAGAGCACCTTGATTCATATTTCGTTGGTAGAGGGCCTGGTTCGCGCGCTGGATACCATCTATAAGGAAACGAGTAAAGGTATCGGGCTCATCAGGGCTATAGAGCAGGGTAGAGATCACCGCGTTACTCATAGTTTGCACAGCCAGATGACTGGCCTCATGACCATTAGCATGGCCGCCCATACCGTCTGCAACCACAAAGAGGCCAAAGGGTTGGAAGCCCGTATGGGAATTGCGGGACCCCTGGAGTGTAATCAGACTATCCTCATTTGGCTTCCCCAG
>CAXTTV010000176.1:10188-10471 GCA_964247295.1 uncultured Ktedonobacteraceae bacterium
CGAAGCAGGCCAGGATTGAGACCACTGCCGACACGTAATTGAAAGTAGGCCGCGCTGGCATCGCGGGGAGGCACAGTAATTGGGCGCATCCGAAGCGAGCGAGATGGATCTTGTTGTAGAGTTTGTTGAAGCGCACGAGAAGGTGTAGGAGCAGGAGGGGGTTGCGTCTCGTACTGGGTTAGATCCTCCTCATCATAGAGATCCTCATCGGACTCGAATGGAGCGGGAGAGCGAGGTGTCTGAGGAACCTCATCGCGTAGACGCGGATGGATATCGCGTCTAC
>CAXTTV010000177.1:0-10301 GCA_964247295.1 uncultured Ktedonobacteraceae bacterium
CATATCATTTGTCAGGTTTTGCGCTCGGGCCAGCCGGGTTAACGAATCCAATAAAATAACGACATCGCGCCCCCGCTCCACCTCGCGGCGCGCATCATTCAGAGCCTTCTCCATGATCCGCCCATGGAGAATCAAAGATTGATCAAAACTAGAGGCATATAATCGAACGTGAGGCCCCTGAACCTCCATTCGCCAGTCCGTGACCTCTTCCGGCCTCTCATCCACCAGACAGATGAAAAGCGCGGCCTCTGGATGCCTTTGAAGCATCGCGGCGGCCACCTGCCGAAGGATCGTCGTCTTCCCGGCCTGGGGCGGCGCGACAATCAACGCTCGCTGCCCAAAACCAATCGGCGCGAAGAGATCAATTATTCTTGGTGCGATCGGAGTCTTCCCAGTTTCCAATTCGATACGACGATTTGGGTGAATAGGGGTAAGTCTCTCAAAGGGAGTGTGTGCTGAAGCCAATTGTTGCTTACTCCTGAACCTTGTAGCAAACTGCCATTTCCTCCTACTCTATCATACGTGACCAGATGTAAAAACTCAAAAGCTTTCCCGCTGCTATTAAAGATATGTCCAATCCGCAAAGCACGCGAGCCTAACCTTCTACAGATGCATTCAAGAAGTCGTTGATCGTATCCAGCGCGTAACAGTCATACGAACTTTAGGCTCAAACCACCGGACTACGTTGATGAGGAGGTAGAGGAACATCATCAGGCAGAAAAAAACAGCGTAAGTGGTAATGCTACAATAGAAAACAAAGTGTCTGTGCCTACCATTTGAGGGATGATGTATGCCTACTTTCGCTCAACAGTTCCTTCCACGCTTCCAGGCTCTTCAACAAGAACTTTTGGATCGCCTCGCGCTTCTTGTAAACATTGACTCCGGTACCAGCCAACAAGAGGGTATTCTCCAGGTGCAAACCCACCTACAAAATTGGCTTCTGGCCCTGGGCTTTGAGGTAACCCTGCATAAGACTGATCGCTTCGGTCCCAATCTGCTGGCGCGCCTCTCTGGCCATGGGAAAGGCCGCCTGCTTATCGTTGGACATGTAGATACTGTCTATCCACCCGGCTCTGCCTCAATCCAGCCTTTCCAGATCCGCGTCGATCGTGCCTACGGTCCCGGCGTAACTGATATGAAATCGGGAGTCCTGATGGGCCTCTATGCGCTCCGCTTGCTCCTGGAGGATGGTTTCGATCAATTTGAAGAACTGCTGGTCATTTTTAATAATGATGAAGAGGTAAGTTCACCGGGTAGTACTCCTCTGCTACGCGAGATCGCCTCAACGGTAGATGCCGCCCTGGTATTGGAGCCCTCCCGCTCTTCCGAGTTTGTCACCCTTTCCCGCAAAGGGACCGATAAATATCAACTGGAGGTTACCGGTATCCCCTCGCATTCCGGTGGCGAGCCCCACAAAGGACGCTCCGCTGTTCTAGAACTTGCTCATAAAATTATTGCGATCCAGAACCTCCATCCCTTGCTACCGGGAACAACGCTGAATATCACCCGTCTGAGCAGTAGCGAACTGTTGAATGTCACGCCTGATCAGGCTCGCTGCTGGATATCCGTTCGCGCTTTCACGGCCTCCGCGCTGGAACAGGCTGCGGACGCTTTAACCCAGGTGGCGGCCCAGAACTTTGTGCCCGGCACACAAACCCGGCTCACTAGAAATCGGGGACGGATTCCTTATATAGAGACGCCTGAGTTATCGCGCCTCTTTGACATCGCCAGGGCTGAGGCGGCTGCCGTCGACATTCAACTGGAGGGCGAGTGCAAAGGAGGAGTCTCCGATGCCAATACTCTGATGGATGTGGGGGTTCCCGCTCTCGATGGCCTCGGTCCCATCGGCACGGGCATGCATGATCTGAACCGCGAATACCTTGACCTGAAGTCACTGGCCCGACGTGGCGCGCTGCTCGCCGGCTTGATCCAAAGCTTCTGCCTGTCAAAATCTACAGGTCAATAAACCGTCCTCTCGAACAGGACACTTTTAACGCACGTCATTATATACTTACAAAAAGAAAGTATTAAATTTGACAGGGTAAGTTTCTTCACAGCCCTTGTCACGCTTAAAACAGATCCAGGAGCTTTTACTTATGGGAATGAATGGGATGCGTGGCGGAATGGGCGATCTGGCTTCATACGCGGCTGAACGCAAGAAAAGCGGGCGCAAAAATGATCCCCAGACACTGCGCCGTATCGCAAAGTCTTTTAGGCCCTACAAAATACAGGTGGTTCTGGTCCTAATCGCGATCCTCACAACAACGATATTGGGCCTTGTCAATCCTTTAATGATCCGCCTGGTCTTTGATGAAGGCATCGCCAAACGCGACTTTACCAGGCTTTTACTTTTTTGTGGCATTATGTTTATCACACCAGTGATCTCGGGTATCGTTGGTGTCGGCCAGACCTACATGAATAATTTAATTGGCCAGAATGTAATGCGCGATTTCCGTAACAATCTGTACAATCACCTGCAACAGATGTCATTGCGCTTCTTCTCTTCGACCCGTACCGGAGAGATACAGTCCCGGCTCTCCAATGATGTGAGCGGGGTGCAAAATGTGGTAACCGAGACGGGCACCAGCATCGTCTCCAATTTGTCGACCACGATCAGCACAATTATCGCGATGCTTATCATCAGCCCGTTGTTGACTTTGGTCTCCCTCTGCCTGATGCCGATCTTTCTCTGGATTACCTACAGAGTCGGCAATGTACGCCGCGTCACCAGCAAACAGACCCAGCAAAGTCTGGCTTCGCTTACCGCGATGATGCAGGAGACCCTCTCGGTAAGTGGTATCCTTCTCACTAAAACCTATGGTCGTCAGCAGTACGCCTCGAACCGCTTTGAGAAAGAGAACCAGAACCTTACGGACCTGGAGATCCGCCAGCAGATGACTGGCCGATGGTTTTTTATGCTCATCGGCACATTTTTCTCAATATTGCCTCCGGTCGTCTATCTTATTGCTGGCTGGCAGATTATTCTGCGGGGCGGAGGGCTGACCTTTGGAGATATTGTCGCCTTTACCACACTTCAGAGCCGTTTGTTCTTCCCCATCGGCCAGCTCTTGAGCATTCAGGTACAGATCCAGGGAGCACTGGCGCTATTCGATCGCATCTTCGAGTATCTGGACCTGCCGATCGAAATCAAAGATCGAGCCAAAGCACTTCAGCTCAAGCCAGAACAGGTAAAAGGCGATATCAGCTTTGATCATGTGACCTTCTCGTATCGCAAAGGCGAGGCGGAGGAGGAGCAGAGGATGCAGCAGATTGAGGAGAAAGCTGAGATCCGCGAGAATGGGAATGACCGTACGCCAACACTCGCCAATGGGAAAAGTCAACCTACAGAGGCTGCCCTCACTGCATTGAAACCATTGAACACCTCTGAGGAAGAGGGACATCGGATCACACTGAGCGATATCTCGTTTGAGATTAAGCCAGGGCAGCTCGCGGCCCTGGTTGGTCCCAGCGGTGCTGGCAAGACGACAATCACCTATATGGTCCCTCGCCTTTACGATGTCAACGCGGGTTCCGTAAAGATCGACAACTATGACGTGCGCGATATTGCCCTCTCATCCCTAGGAGAGATTATTGGCATGGTCACCCAGGAAACCTACCTATTCCACGCTTCGGTCCGCGAGAATCTCTTGTACGCCCGACCCGAGGCCACCGACGACGAGATGATCGCCGCCGCCAAAGCCGCCGCGATCCACGAACGCATTTTAGAGCTTGATGATGGGTATGACACCATCGTCGGTGAGCGCGGCTACAAGCTCTCAGGCGGCGAGAAACAGAGGATCGCCATCGCGCGCGTTATTCTCAAAAACCCCCGCGTCCTGATCCTTGACGAAGCTACTAGCGCGCTGGATACACACTCTGAGCGCCTGATCCAGGCCGCCCTGGAGCCATTGATGAAGGACCGTACGACCATCGCGATCGCCCACCGGCTCTCAACGATTCTGGCCGCCGATATCATCCTGGTCGTAGACCACGGAGAGATCGTCGAGCGAGGGACACACACCGAACTGCTTGCCCGAAACGGCCTGTATGCCCGGCTCTACAATGAGCAGTTCTCCTCCGGACAAGTCAAAGTCCAAATATAGCAAATAAGCGGGGAAACATACGAAAGGGTCTGAGGAATTAACTCCTCAGACCCTCTTTTATAGTGGTAATGGCTACGGTCAATACTACTTACTGGTAATAATGTTGTAGACGTTGGGGGTTCCCAACCCACTCGCCTGATCATAGTTCGGGGTCGCGGGATAGTAGCCGTTGTCACCAATGGTGATGTCGTGCAACTGATTTTTGTACCCGCTCGCACTATCAAACGGATACAACTTATAGTTGTAGAGACCCAGGCGGCCCTTATGCTGGGTGATGTCCAGAGCAGCAAAGGCGGACCAGGCCGGGGAAGAGGCCGAGGTTCCACCAAAGCGGACCCAGCCCGGCTTGCCAAACTCACCGGTTTTGCAGAAAGTATCACCCGGATCGGTGCAGTAAACTGAATAACCGGTATCAGGATCAGCAACCAGCGAGATATCCGGATTCTCCCGGCAGACTACACCCGGCTGTTGCCCACAATAGGCTCCACTCTGGCTGTACTTATCATCAACAACACCAGGTAAAGGCTTGCTCGTGGCATCAAAGGCGTAATCCGGCTCCGCCCAGATCCGGCTGACACCACCAGCAGACCCTCCAAAAGTTTTGCAGCCAACCTGATTGGAGTCACACCCACCATTCCAGATGGTCTCTTTCGAGGTGCCAGGATAGCTGGGATTCTGGTTCTTACCAGGATCAAAAAGGATAGTTCCATGAAACTGTTTGCGGAACGAGGTACCACCAACCGAAGTGATATAAGGCTCGTTATTGGGCTCGCCAATCTGCAACGCCTGATTAGCAGGCTGATTAGTGACATCCCCAGCGGCACACCCATAGGCTCCGGCGTCACCAGAGGCTGAGAAAAGACTCTGGCCCTGAGCAGCCATCTGTAGGAAGATCTGGTTCTCGGCCAATCCAATCTGGGAATTCAAGCTATATTCGCATGGAGCCCCCCAGCTTGTGCTGATAACATCGGCCTCGTTATCTTTGGCCATCTGATAATACTCGGCCAGAATTCCTATCTCAGTACTAGGAGCGTTATAGACAATGATTTTTTTCGCGCCAGGGGCCAGACCCGCCTGCACCTCAATGTCCAACAGGACTTCACCAGCCCCGTCATGATCTTTTGGGCCTCCCAGCACATTACGATCTTCCAGCTTCACATTGGGCAGCTTATACTGCTTCTCGTAGGCAGTGACATCGCTATGCTTGTAGCCGGAGAGCTCATACAGGGCCATGGTAGCTCCCTGCCCCTTGTTTTTTAGCTTGGTATAAACGGGAGTGGCGTTGTAAATACCCGCTAGCTGCGAGGGGGTCAGGCCACTCCCCAGAGGCCCACCACCATAAGGCGCATCGGCTTTGCCAGCATGGGGCTTTACCGCGCGGGAAACCAGTGGACGGTAGTTACTCAGACCAAACACTCCCAGTGTGGTCTTGCTGAGGTTCGCCGGCAACTGAGCATCGCTGCTATTGCCATACTGCACCTCGCCACTAGCCAGACGGTAGTTGTTAATCCTCGTATGAAACGCCTGCTCCACCTGCCCGGTGCTTCCAGTTGCCATCACAAAAGTGGCATCAGGCGAGGTTGTTAACTTTAATCCCTGGCCTGTCAGATACTTTTTGGCCGCAGCAACATCGCTGGCGGCAGGTGGGAACTGAACACTGAACTGACTGGACGATATCCATTTATGATATGAGGAGCTTTTAGGATTATAAAGGTCCTTCAGAAGTTGCTGCTGCTGCTCGGGATGGCTGGTCTTGAGCACCATCCCAACGGTGAGCTGATCCTGGGGACTATGACGATCGGTCTGCTGAGCATGTCTGGTCCAGGAAGCAGCGCTCCCCGTCAGCGGACGCGTCCTTAAAGAGGCTGTTGAAGGAAGCGCGAAGGCACTTAACAGGATGCTGACCAGGGCCAACAACAACGTGAGGGGCATTAAAAATAAAGCTTTAGTACGAGACACGAAATAATCCTCCTGGTTCATACATTCAAAACAGAAATCATTTAAGAATACAAACATAAAAATTATTAGCTTTAAAATGAGTATGGATAGAGAAACGGACCCAGGGAAGTAATTCTCGGGCCCGCTTCTTTCTAGTGAGTTATAAGACAGTCTTACTTGGTAGTGACGATGTTATAAACATCAGGTGTACCAACACCACTCGCAAGATCGTAGTTCGGAGTCGCGGGGTAGTAGCCATTGTCACCGATAGTGATATCGTGCAACTGCTTTTTGTATCCACTCGCGCTATCGAACGGATAGATCCGGTAGTTATACAGACCAATGCGACCCTTGTGCTGGGTGATATCCAGGGCGACGAAGGCCGACCAGGCTAGCGCAGCGGCAGAAGTGCCACCAATACGAATCCAACCAGGTTTATCAAACTCACCCGTTACACAGAAAGGATCAGCCTTGTCGGTACAATAGATCGAGTACCGGTGCCAGGATCAGAAACCAGCGAGACATCAGGATTCTCACGGCAGATAGTACCCGGCTGTTGACCACAATAGACACCGACCTGGCTATATTTATCGGAGACTACACCAGGCAGAGGTTCGCCCTTTGCATCAAAGGCATAATCAGGCTCGGCCCAGATGCGGCTCACGCCACCAGCAGCGGCACCTAAGGTACCACAATCGATCTGTTTAGCATCACACCCACTATTCCAGATGGTCTCTTTCGAGGTTCCAGGATAACTCGGGTTCTGGTTCTGTTTGGGATCGAAGAGAACTGATCCACGGAACTGCTTACGGAAGGAGGTTCCACCGACCGAGGTGATGTAAGGCTGGTTGTTAGGATCACCAATCTGCAATGCCTGAGGGTCAGGCAACGGATCTTTTGAGGTACGAGCACAACCGTAGGCACCAGAGTCACCGGAGGCATTGAAAACGCTCTGACCCTGAGCAGCCATCTGTAAGAAGATCTGGTTCTCGGCCAGTGTGACCTGGGAGTTAACAAAGTACTCACAAGGAATACCCCAACTGCTGCTGATCGAGTCCGCCTCGTTGTCTTTCGCCATCTGGAGGTACTCAGCCAGCGCACCCAGCTCTGTGTTGGGAGCATTATAAACGATAACTTTCTTGGCACCAGGGGCCAGACCGATCTGAGTGTCGATGTCCAGCAGGACCTCGACCACACCGGAACTGTCTTTGGGACCACCCAGAACATTTTTGTCCACAATCTTGACGTTCGGCAGCTTATACTGCTTTTCAAAGACGGTGACATCGCTGTGCTTGTAGCCGGAGAGCTCGTACAGAGCCAGCGTGGCTCCCTGGCCTTTGTTCTTCAGCTTTGTGTAGACGGGAGTGGCATTGTAGATACCCGCCAACTGTGAGGGCGTCAAACCACTGCCTAGAGGGCCACCACCATAAGGTGGGACCGCTTTGCTGGCTTCAGGCTTTGCTGTTCTGGTGGTCATAGGCTGGAAGCTGCTCAGACCAAACACACCCACGGTAGCATTGCTCAGCGTAGCTGGCAACTGGATGTCACTACTATTGCCGTACTTTACTGAGCCATCATTGAGGCGATAATTATTGATCGTTGTGTGGAAAGCCTGTTCCACATTTTTGGTGTTTCCGGTCGCCGTCACAAACGTGGCATCGGGCGAGATCGTCAATTTCAACCCCTGGCTGGTCAAATACTGTTTGGCTGCCGCAACGTCGTTGGCGGCAGGCGCGAACCGGGTGCTGAACTGATTAGAAGAGACCCATTTGTGAAAGGAAGCGCTTTTGGGATTATAGAGATCTTTCAGAAGCTGCTGCTGCAGCTCAGGATGGCTGGTCTTGAGAACCACGCCAACGGTAAGCTGATCATTGGCGTCGTGGTGATCAACTTCCTCTGCAAACTTTGTCCATGGTGCGGCGCTCCCCACCAGCGGACGCGTTCCCAAAGAGGCAATGGACGGTAGCGCGAAGCCGCTCAAGAGCATGCTGACCAGCGCCAGCAACAATGTGAGGGGCATCAGAAAAAGAGCTTTTGTATGAGGCACGAAGTAACCCTCCTGGATCATAGCTTTAAATTAGTTTCTTTAAAACTAGAAACATAAAGTTGACCAACAACATAGTCGAACGAAGGGATGGGATTGGGATTGGCACCCATTTAATGCATTTGTTAATGCATCATGTCATAGAGACTTTTTTAACTCATGACTGGAAACGATATATACATATCTTTCAATGTGAAATGTATACGCTTCTAATAATACAGGCTAATACTGTAAAAAGTCAATATCAATATACTAATTCAACATAATCAACCAAAGAATTTTTTATTGCTATGCTTTATTTAAGCACCACTAATATATTGCAACGTTGAAGTTAATTTTGCAATGTATTTAAATGTTTTTTATATAAAAGAGAGATTCAGAATCTTGGCTATCCGATCTCCTTTTGAGGACATAAAGGCAATTATCTATATTTAAAGTACTGTAAACAGTAGTGGTATCCAGACCACTTTCAAGATCGCCGTTAAGAATTATGCCAATAGTAAGCTAATCGTTGGCGTTATGATGCTCTATCTGTTGAACATATCTGGTCTATGGTTCGGACAACTACCCACAAACGACAAGGCCCTAGTGGAGCAGCTATCAAAGAAAGCGTTAATGTGCTCAGCAACATACTAACCAGGGCAAGCACCACGGTAAAGGACGGCAGAAAAAAACTTCGGTACGAGGCATCAAATGACCTGGCTGGATCATAGCTTTAAAAACGTAGTATGAACTTATCTTCCAGATAAGGCTGTCTTAAAAACATCGAGATCATATAAGGGATCTGCTAGCCATTTCATGCACTAGCCGGACTTTTATTTAAAAACCTTTTTAAAAAGTTCTTATAACCAAAAAAGATGTACACATCTTGGAATGCAAAATACATACATCTAATAATACAGGCCAGTATTGAATAAAGTCAATACTGAACTATACTAATTTAGAATTAGAATAAAAAGTGGCCGTTGGAACAGGAAAAGTGTTTCTGTTCCAACGGCTGCAAACATGTACCAGCATTTTTAGCATATCAATGTTAATAATAACTAACTTGCCGGGTCTACCTGCTCGTCACAATAAAGTAAACGTTAGGAGTGCCCAGGCCAGTTGCTAGATCATAGGCAGTGCTGGCTGGATAATAGCCATTATCCCCAATCACTACGTCATGTAATTGTTTGGTATAGCCACTGGTGCTATCGAAGGGGTATACACGGTAATTGTACAGTCCGAGGCGCTTCTTGTGTTGGGTAATATCGAGGGCGGCAAAGGCTGCCCAGCAAGGCGCGGACGCCGACGTTCCGCCAATACGAATCCAACCAGGCTTGCCAAACTCACCTTTTTTACAGAATGAGTCGCCTGGATCAGTACAATAAATGGAATAGCCTGTATCGGGATCTGCGTCGAGCGCGACATCGGGGTTCTCGCGACAGAGGGTATCCGCCGATTGACCACAATAGAGGCCGGCTTGACTGTAATTCTTCTCAATTATGCCTGGATATGGCCGCCCGGTGCTAAAGTTCACCGCATAGTCCGGTTCGGCCCAGATGCGGCTCACTCCACCACCACCCGCTCCATCGGTTCCACAAACGGTCATTTTTGTAGGAGAGCACCCTCGATTCCAGACGGTCTCTTTACTTTTACCAGGATACTTCGGCGTCAGATTGCCCTTGGGATCATACAGGATCTGCCCTCTGGCCTGCTTACGGAAGGAGGTACCACCAACCGAGGTATTGTAAGGCTGATTGTTGGCATCCCCAATCTGCAATCCAAAATTGGTAGGTAAACTTACGCCGGCGGCCTCACATCCATAGGCACCCGAATCGCCCGAGGCGATAAACAGGCTCTGACCCTGAAGCGCCATCTGTAGAAAGATCTGATTCTCAGCCAACGTGACCTGAGAATTCACTAGATACTCACAAGGAATCCCCCAGCTACTGCTAATAGAGTCAGCCTGGTTGTCCATGGCGATCTGGAGATATTCGGAGAGCGCGCCCACTTCGGTGTTTGGTGCATTATAGACGAGCAGTTTCTGCATATCAGGTGCCAGCCCGATCTGCTCTTCGATATCTAGCTCGACTTCAGCCGCACCATAATCACGGGAACCGCTCAAGGCAATTGGGCCATTCAACACATTCTTATCGATCAGCTTAACTGCCGGTAACTTGTACTGCTTCTCAAAAACACTTATATCACTACGCCTGTAACCCGAGAGTTCATAC
>CAXTTV010000178.1:0-10222 GCA_964247295.1 uncultured Ktedonobacteraceae bacterium
CTATTGGGGTGGCGGCCCTGCTTAGCGGGGCAATTAAACTTCCAGGGAAGAAGGTGCTTGTTCCTTTGACGGGCGGCAATATTGATATCAATCTGGTGGGTCGCTTTATTGATCATGGCCTGGCGGCTGCCGGACGCTATTTTGTGATCCATACCCGGTTGGTGGATCGACCTGGGGAGCTGATGCGCCTGCTGAATATTATCTCGGAGATGCGTATCAACGTGATTGATGTGCGCCACCAGCGGATCTCCAGCCACCTGCCGATTATGGAGCGTGAGGAGACGATTGCTCTGGAGACCCGCGACCGCGCCCAGTGCGATCTCTTGCTACTAAAGCTGCGGTCCGCCGGTTATATTGTGGATGAGGCCCAGCCCATGGAGTGATCTTACTATTCTCTCAATCTATTGGGGTTTATTTTTGAAAGGGATATGTATGGTTGATTCTCCCCGTCAAGGAATGTATCCATCTCAAGGGCTTTCTTCCAGAGAGCTGCAAGAGATTTCAGGTCTGACTGATCTTTGTAGGATTTATGATAACTTTGATTTGAAGTTGAATAAAGATACTCTGGAAAGCCGACCGGCGGACAAGACCAGTGATTTTTTATACTACGAGAACGATCGCCTCGTCGGTTTTCTGCCGATCTTCAACTATAATCCTGCCGAGGCTGAGATTAGTGGGATGGTCCATCCAGATTTTCGCCGGAGGGGTATCTTTACACAATTGTATCAGGCGGCCATGAAGGAGATTCGTCGCCGGGGCGTTCCTCTGGTTCTTCTGATTGCGGAACATTGGTCCGTGAGTGGTCAGGCGTTTTGCGCGAAGCAACAGGCCACTTATCACCACTCAGAATATAAGATGCTACTGGGAGAGCCGCGCTTTCCTGAACTGAAAGGGGAGCCTTTAGAGATCCGCACTGCTCATGAAGGTGAGGAACAATTGCTGGCCCTGATTACGGCGCGTGGTTTTGGCCTACCGGAGGAGATAGCCAACTGGTTTCATTTTCCACCGCCGGAGAACCGGTTCTATTACCTGGGCTTTTTACGTGGTATCGCGGTTGGCAAAGTCGATATTTACTATGGAAAGGATGCTGCCTTAATCATGGGTCTGGCAGTCCTGCCGGAATATCAGGGGCAGGGTTACGGGCGACAGATCCTTTCCTCTGCCCTGCGCACTATTCTCGCGACCGGTCAGAAACAGCTAGAGCTAGAAGTGTTGACGGACAATGAGAGTGCCCTCTCGCTTTATCAATCCTGTGGTTTTGAGCAGAGCGGTCGCGACGATTATTATAGCCTTCAGCTTTAAAGTGGATCTGCCCCTCGCTGTCTATCCGAGGGGCAACAGGGGCCAGATCGTTTGCTTGATCTGCTGCGTGATCCATTCAATCGACTGACTGGCGTCGATTACTTGAAAGTTATACTGGGGTACCATGCTGTCGTACAGGGAGATCATCTTGCTTTGATAGGTAATAAAGCTTTCAAAAAGATCTTCTCCTAACCTGAGATCCATCCCGGACTCCCAGAAGTCAAAGCTTCCACGTTGCAGGATGCGTGGAACAAGATCGTCCAGGCCAACGCGCAGATAGAGCACAAGATCAGGCTTCAGAGCCAGACCATAGATGGAACGAATCCAGTGGGTGTCCGCGCCTCGAACCAGGGCTCGCGCGATCAATGAGTAGATATAGCGATCGGTTAAGACCACAAAGCCGGCCCTCAGGGCGGGCAGGATCTGGTTCTCGAAACGGTCTACAAAGTCGGTCGCGTAAAACAGGTTCAAGGTAAGTGGCCCCAGCGTATTTCCTCCTTTGGCCTCCTTTAATCCTGGTCCGACCCATTCCGAGCCTGTCATCTCGCTTTCAACCACGGCGAAACCACTGCTCTCTAGCCAGGGGCGCAACTGCTGAAGCTGCGTTGAGCGGCCAACCCCATCTGTTCCTTCAAGAACGACCAGTCGGCCCGGAAGGAGGTCTTCCCGCTCTTTTAGATGGATGGCATCTATACCGTAGAAGGCCAGTTCGGTCATCTGTCATATCCTCTTTTCCATCGAAGGTTTATGCTTCCCGACGATGCCGCATCTCTTCAATCAGCACCGGACGCATATCTCGGGGTAGACCAGCCAGAGCCTGCGTTTGTACATTCGCGCGGATTTTCCGCACCCCTTGAAGGTATGGGCGAATGATCTCGCGCATCTGGCGCTGTTGCTCTGGAATTGGTAGGGTTGCATCCATCACTGTCAAACCAAACTCGGGCGTCATCTGCTCATACTCGGAGACGATCCGCTGCTGAAATAATTTGAAGCTTTCGCGTGGATCGTTGCTGAGTCCCAGATCCATTCCGGCCTCATAATATTTAAGCTCTGTGCGCCCACTTAAGATCCGATTAAGTGAAACCTCCAATGGCACTCGATAATAGAAAGCTACCGTCGGTTTGACGGCGAAATGATACAGCTCGCGCACCCATTCTTTATCCACCCCCCGAGCTACATCGCGGGCAAAAGCCGTGTAAATATAGCGATCGGCCAGCACAATTGCCCCCGCTTTAAGTGGGGGAATAATATCGTGCTCGGTCCTGTCGGCGAAGTCGGTTGCGTGGATCAGGCTGAAGCTGGTAGGAGTCAGGAGCTGCTTGCGCTTACCTCGGGTTGTCGTTTTTTTGACTAGAGGTGACGAGTTCCACTCACTAAAGAAAACTGGATATCCTTCGCTAATTAGCCATTGACGCAGCAGGGCAATCTGCGTGCTTTTCCCCGAACCATCCACCCCCTCCACAATAAACAGACGCCCTGGATAATTATGCTGTCCGTAAATCTCCATGTTTATCTGCTTTCTGACAAAAACGGTATACTATTGATTATCGAGAATGAACCACTATATTGTTAATAGGCTCTGATATTTGCTGTAGATTTATTATAGAGGGAACCTAAAAACTATAGACGCAAATATAAAAATGTACGATTACGCATACAATCGTTCGCTTACAGAGGTCCCGAGTTGTTACCTCTTCGTGGCATCTGTTCAAAAAGCCCAACGGGAGAGATGGTGTTTTTGTCCCTGTTTGTTGCAACAGAAGAGTACAATTACCATAGATCTCCGTGTATGTACCTCGCGGATCTTGAGCTTTGCTCGTGCTATACTAACGGCATATTTACATTGTTCTCAGCTATAAACAATAAAAACTAGGAAGGGATGATCCATTATTAGTCAGATATTACATGTCAATATTCCTACTCCCAAAGGGCATCTGGAAGCCATTCTGAAACCTGAGGAGGGCCCGGTCAAGCCTGTATTTACCTCTTTGATCTGTCATCCACATCCCCTGGGGGGCGGAACCATGCACAATAAAGTGGTGTTTAAGACTGCTCAAGTGCTACAAAACAAGCAGATCCCGGCTCTGCGCTTCAACTTTCGAGGTGTCGGACATAGTAGTGGGAGCTATGATGAGGGTAGGGGAGAGATGGACGATGTACGTTACTCTCTGGACTTTCTCAGCAACCGCTATCCCGGCTTGCCGGTGATCCTGGCCGGTTTTTCGTTTGGCTCTTTTGTTGGATTAAAGTTTGGGGCCATTGATGATCGGGTACAGGCACTGATTGGTCTGGGGACGCCAGTGAAGTGGTTGCAAAACAACCATTTAGAAGGGTGTCACAAGCCCAAGCTTTTCATTCATGGGACAGAAGATGAGCTGGCGTCCTATAGTCTCGCTCAAGAATGGTTTAACCAGATACCTGCTCCTAAACAATTCATTACTATTGCTGGAGCCGATCACTTTTTTCAGAACCGCCTCGAAGAGGTTCAACAGATCATTAGCGAATTCGTAGATAACCTCTAGTCTTGTAGTATTGGGGAGTGATCTCGCGCTCCCCATTTCTGTTAGTTGACTTTTCGTCTACCTTTAAGGTACATTTACCCTGATAAATACTAAGGAGACGCCAATGTATTAAGCAGTCCCTCAAGCTATTCTATATTAATTATTTTTCTCCACTACTCATAAGGAGTCTCCAACTTGAGTCAGGATACTGCTTTGCTGCTTATTGACGCCCAGATTGGCCTGCTTGCCGATTTTGATAACCCCGCTTACCAGTCGCAGCGAGTGCTTGCCAATATGGCGGTTCTGCTGGAACGCGCACGTGCCTACCATACACCGATTATTTATATGCAACATGAGAGCGGTTCGGGGACGCGCATGGCCCCCGGCTCCCGCAACTGGAAGATCCATCCCCTGATCCCACCTCTAGAGGGCGAACTGGTAATTCCCAAGCGGGCTTCAGACTCTTTCTATCAGACCTCTCTGCAAGATGAGCTGGCGGCCCGGCGTATTAAACATCTGGTGATTACCGGATGTCGGACTGAGATGTGTATCGACACTACTTGCCGGGTCGCGATCAGTCGTGGATATGAGGTTACTCTGGTAAAGGATGCCCATACTACGGTCGATAATCCAGTCTTGAAGGCTGAACAAATTATTGAGCATCACAATTATACCCTGGATGATTTTGGGACCGATGAGCACGCGATTGTGATCTCTTCAGCACGTGAGATCTCTTTTTAATTGATCTTACCTGATGTACGCTTTTATCCCATCCCTTTAGTGTTATCTATAGTAGTAGTAATAATATAAGAAAGGTCTTTATAAATTATGGCTGCATCTATCTCTGACCGGGCCAGGCAACTGGCGGAAAGGGTTTCTCAACAGGTTAATCCAGCGCCTCGCTGGCGTTGGTATCATGGCCTTGCTTTCTACGCGATCGTCCAGGTGCTGACGTTCAGCACTTCCGCCATCGTGAGTGTCGTTTCTGGGAACCAGAGGGACAACCTACGAGAGACGATTTTCGGGGATGTTTCCTATTTTAAGCGCCTGAAGCAATCAAAGATCGCGCCACCATCCTGGGCTTTTGGGCCGGCCTGGACTATTAACAACCTCTCGGTGATCTATGGGACGTTGCGAGTGCTAAATATGCCTGAGGGGACAAAGGGTCGCAATGCCTATCTGGCGTTACAGGCCGCGACCTGGCTGGATTTTGTGGCTTTTAATGCTGCCTACTTCAGTTTGCGCTCGCCGATTAATGCCTTTGTACTGACTGTTCTGTTTCTGCTATTAACGCTTGCCAGCGGTTTTGTCGCGATTTTCCGTCTGAAGGACACACAGGTAGCGCTCTCGCTACTGACGCTGATCATCTGGCTGATTGTCGCGACAACGGCGGCCACAACTCAAATGCTCTGGAACTTTGATGATCTTTACAAGGTTGGACCATTTAGCAAGCCTGATCCTAAATTTGTGAAGGAGACGGTAAGCTAGGTATGTCAGATGGGGAGGGCTGTTATCTGATGGGTGACGCTCCTCTCTTTCTTTTTTTTTAGATAATGGGAGATGAGAAAACAGTGCGTTTCGCGATCAATACACCCAACTTTGGTTTTTATCATGACCCCCGGCTGATGGCGGATCTCGCTCATGAGGCAGAGGAGTCCGGCTGGGATGGTTTTTTTATCTGGGATCATATTGATCCGGGGTATGGACAGATCATTCCATCTGGCGATCCCTGGATTATTTTAACGGCGATGACGATGACTACCAGCCGGATCAAGCTGGGGCCGATGGTGGTGCCTGTGCCCCGTCGCCGGCCCTCAAAGCTTGCCCGAGAGACCGTGACACTTGATCAGCTCTCGAACGGTCGTTTGATTCTCGGTGTTGGCATCGGCTCGGACCGCCGTCGCGAGTACAGTAGCTTTGGCGAGTCCACGGACGATAAGTTGCACGCGGAGATGCTAGATGAGCAGTTGGAGATGCTGCCCAGGTTCTGGAGTGGTGAGACTTTTGACTTTGCCGGCAAACATTATCAGGTGAATGGGGCACATTTCTTGCCCGCTCCAGTTCAGACGCCACGCATCCCCATCTGGGTGGCCGCGACCTGGCCTAATAAAAAGCCATTCCGCCGGGCCGCCCAATGGGATGGCCTTACGCCCATCAGCAAAGAGATGCCCCTTACCCCAGAGGTCTACCGGGAGATGATCATCTATATCCTCTCACAACGCGCATCGGATCAGCCGTTTGATGTGCTGGCCGCTGGTCGCACCACCGGCACTGACAAAGAGCAGGATCGGGATAAGGTCGCCGCCTATGCTGATGCTGGCGTTACCTGGTGGCAGGAAGGTTTTGGCCTCGAAGACACTCTGGAGGGATTGCGCGCACGCATTCACCAGGGGCCTCCGATAAAGTAGAAAGCTTCAGGCTGGGAAACGTTGTAGGGTTGGGAGGATCTGTAGGTCTGCCCACGTATGTGGCGGTTGGGACGGGAAGTGATCTCCTTTCCCAACAGGGCCCACATGTGGCCCGAGCTACGAACTCTCACCTTCCTCGGCTAGCCCCGTTCCTTACCTATTTCCCAACAAAGCTGTTTGCTGCTCCTCCATGGGTCTGAGTGCTCTCCATCCCTCTTTCTCTCAGAAACGCTCGCGCGTGGCTTTGAATGTAGAATACAGGCAAGCCCTTATTTTTCTCTATTGTATTCAGCATGAGCAGACCGTATAATACCAAGTAATTATTCCATAACAACATGTTGATATGTCAAAGGAGACAGATTATGGCCCGACAAATGCTTACTCCTGGACCTGTTCCACTTTACTATCAGTTAAAACAGATCTTAAGAGGTCAGATCGAGCATGGTTCTTACCAGCCGGGCGACCAGCTCCCTTCGGAACCAGAGTTGACCCGCCAATATGGCATCAGTCGCATTACTGCCCGGCAAGCCCTCGACGAGCTTGAAACTGAGGGGTTAGTAATCCGCCGTCATGGTAAAGGCACCTATGTAGCGGAGAAGCGCAACCTTCAGGAGTCGATCCCCTTTGGAGATTTGAGCGAGGAGTTGCAGGGATCTAATATTGCTCTCTCCTCTCGCCTTCTTGAGTCCACCTCTGAGACTGTCAGTTCCGCGATCGCGCAACTATTGCGGCTTCCTCAGGAAGGTGAGATTGTGCGGATCGAGCGTCTGTACTTTGCGAGTGGTCAGGAGGTGGCCTATGAGGTAACTCACCTGCCATTTCGTTATGGAGAGGCATTGTTGCATGCCGATCTTGCCTCAGAATCGATCCCCCAAATGCTAGAGCGTGAGCACTTTCTTTTCAACGGGGGATCAATGGAATTTTCCGCCTCTCTCGCCACTCCTCGACAGGCTGATGCCTTAAAGATCCCAACTGGGACCGCCCTGCTCTCGATCCGCCGACAGGCTTTTGAGGGACAGAACCCTCTGTATATTCAGGACTGTTTTTATCGGCCTGATCGCGTCATCTACTCCGCGTACTTACAACAGCGCTCGCCAATACGGCGCAAAACGTTCTCCGTGAGCGAGTTACGACCTGTCGTTCAGTCCGAATAAAGGCGAACGATCTTCAAGATCCGACTGCGCTTGATCCGGTCGGTCCCTTTTTATCTCTTGACATTCCCTGTTACCACATCGGATACTGTTTTTAGATGTGCCAGGAGAAATATTTGTAGGGGAGCAGCAAGCCACTCTGTTGGGAAATGGAAGGAACGACCTTCACAAAAGGTGGTCGGATGAGGGAGGTTGGGCCGCCTGCATGCCCGTGGGAAAAGGCATCGCTCCCGCTGCCATCGCCACACCGCTTCCCCGTCCCGGTCGTCTTCGTGGCAAGCATGGAGACCCTGTTGGGAAAAGGGAACGCCCTTGAGGTGCGGTAGGAGCGCTTCGCGAAGCGTGCGCCAGGTGACGGGATGCAGGATCTCCCCGGAGGCATGGCGTTCGTTGCGCGCCAGAAGCGGCACGTCATCGCGGCGCTCGACGGGCCGTCCTCCGCCGCGTCCACGAGCCTTCTTCGGTCTTTCTCCGAATTTCCCAACAGAGTCGCAAGGGATTCCCATTGCCACGCGTCCACACGTGACCCGATCTACAAGCCTTTTTTAGCAAAGGAGCATTTTGATGTTTGACACAAGCAAAATTGGTCAAAGTTTTCCCCCCTTTACGATTGAAGTGGAGCGTGGGAAGATCCGCGAGCTTGCTCAGGCGGTTGGTGATAACAATCCTATCTACCAGAGCAAAGAGGCAGCGCAGGCCGCCGGCTATCCTGATGTGCCCCTCTATCCGACGACGCCAACCCAGTTTCAGTTCTGGGGTAATACTCAGATGGGCGCTCATCTGGTCTCCGTCGGAGTCGAGGTGAAGAAGATTCTTCATGGCGAGGAGGAGTATCAGTATATCGCCCCAATCTCCGCTGGCGATATACTGACGGGGGTGACGACGATCGTCGGGGGCAAGAACCGATCGGCCCAGAATGGGATGGGGATGCAGATTGTTAATTTAGAGACAAAGTACACTAACCAGCAGGATCAGCCGGTATTGCTGGCTCGGGAGACGATTATTATTCGTGGCTAACCTTCCGCGCAGGAGAAAAAATCATGACTATGAATGCTCAGGCTCCTACCAAGATTTATTTTGAAGATGTCCAGGTTGGTGACGAGCTACCTCGTCTGGTCAAGTCGCCCGTTACTCATCTCCAACTGGTGCGCTATGCCGGGGCGTCTGGGGATTTCAATCCTCTACATACCGATCCCAAGATTGGAGAGGCCATCGGAACCTGCGGGATTATCGCCCATGGTATGCTGATTATGGGATTTCTAGGTCAGCTCCTCAGCGATTATGTGGGGCCGAACGCGCTCCGTACCTTTAATACCCGCTTCAAAAATATGACCCGTATCGACGATGTAATCACTTGTACCGGTACGATTACTGGGAAGACCGAGGAGAATGGCGAGACGCGGATCTCTGGGAAGATCCAGGCCGCCGATCAGAATGGCGATGTGAAGGCCACTGGAACCTTTGTGGCGGCGGTCCCCCATCGTTCCTGATCTTGTTGCGAAACTCTCCTATCTCGCTAATTACGTTTACGATCATGGACTTGAAGTCATTAGCCGCCGCTCTCTAAACGATCAGTGGTAAGGAGATTTATCCCCTTACCCTTTTTTTCTATCCATACTTTCTCCCATTGTTTACCTTTCCCTCTGCTTTCCCCTGTGTTTGAATTGACGCATTTCTATCACTAAATAAATGAAGTCTCCGCAAATTCTGCCGATTAACCCAATGGGAAGATAAACCTCTTTCTACGATTCTATATCTCTATGCTTAAGGAGAAAGTGTGTTATGTTCAAAAAACGTGGATCAATCCTGTCTTTGTTCGCGTTATTCGCTATAATGATGCTGTTCTTTTCACAGTCATCTACGGCTTTTGCCCATTCTTCGGATGGCCGCCCAGAGCCTGGAAATCACCCCCATCCTTGCGACGGGGATCAAAAATTCTCTTGCGCCGTTGATCATCATGAGCATGGCGGTGAGAATGCTGCATTAGTGCGTGTCGTTCACGCCGCCGCTGGGGCCGGTACTGTTGATGTGTTTGTAGATGGCAAAGGTCTGATCAGCAATTTTAAGTTTGCTGAGGTTACAGAATACACTAATCTGCCAGCCGGTCCTCACACAATTAAGGTTGCACCTGCCGGCAAAGGTATCGACGCGGCAGTGATTACTCAGGATGTCACTGTGAAGGTCAATGTAGAGTATACAGTCGCGGCGGTGGGATCAAAGGATGCTGGCTTCTCGTTGTCCGCCTTTGAGGATGATAACTCGGTCGCGGGCGATATGGCGAAAGTGAAAATCTATCATCTCTCTCCCAATGCTGGCCCTGTTAATGTCTCGGCTGACGATATGGGTACATTAAAGGGTCTGACTTATAAGAATACCAGCACGTATCTGACGCTGAAGCCTCAGAGTATCACCTTTAAGGTGACGGCGACTACCCCGAATGTGACTGTTGATGTTAATGCTTCCCTGGAGGCTGGTACCGTGACCAGTGTGTTCGCGGTCGGTCTTTATAAGGGCGATCCCGCTTTACAATTCGTGACGGTTAAAGTTAATGGTCTTCCGGGTATGCCCGATACCGGTAGCAATCCTTATGCGCTTAAAAGCTCTACAATGCCCTGGATGGTGAGTGCGTTGGCCTTGCTGCTGATCCTCTCAAGTGCCACGGCTGGCGTAGTCTATCGCCGCCGGAAGTAACATCATTTTTTTGCTCGATTTTCGCGGCAGGTTCACCCCTGGGGGTGGATCTGTTGCTGGCATATATAGCTCTGTTGGAAAAAGGGAAAGCGTTTCCTGTGCAGAGAAGGGTGATCGAATGGGGTAGGTCGGGTCACGTGTGGACCCGTGGAGACGGGAACCTCTCCCA
>CAXTTV010000179.1:0-10192 GCA_964247295.1 uncultured Ktedonobacteraceae bacterium
TATCAAAGCAATAGTAACCAGAAGCTGTCGACGGCAATTAAGGTGACAACACAGGTGACGGAGCAATTGGCGAACGGTGCGACTTCGGCAAGCGAGGCCGCGAACCAGTTGGAAGAGGTTGTAAACCAGCTTCGCTATGTGGTTGGAAGATAATTCATATTCAGCTTTCTCTCACAAAGAGGCCGGTTCCTTTAACCGTCCTCTTGCTTTTTGTCTGCCTCCCTACTCGCCATAGGGAACCCAGATGTTTTTTACCTGGGTCGACTCCCTTAAAAATTCTTCTCCCTCCCCCTCAACAGGCTGAAGCCAGTTTCGCGCCCTCCCATTGCTTACCCAGGTGCGCTTCATGTTGCCGATTGAGGACTCCTCAACGGCTTTTGATCCCTCGGCTGTGCCAAAGTACCAGACGGCATCTACATCTTCATGATCCGCTAATACTTTGCTTAAGAGATCGCGCTCTCCTGTGACGATGTTGATGACTCCCGCCGGTAGATCCGAGCTTTCCAGGACTTGATAAAGATCTGTGCCACTCAATGGAGATCGCTGCGAAGGGATCACGACGACGGTATTCCCCATGGCGATGGCTGGCCCAATAAGTGAAACCAGTCCTAGCAGCGGATGTTCATCAGGGCAGATCAGGCCCATGACGCCAATTGGCTCGCGCATGGCGAGGACAACACCCCGCATCGGGGGATTATGGACGCGTCCTTCAAATTTGTCGGTCCAGGCGGCATAGCTGAACAATCGTGAGAGGCTCGCTTCGATCTCTTGACGCGCTTCTCCCTGGGAAACTCCTGTCTGCTCAATGATCCGCCGCGCGAACTCTTCGCTACGTACCGAGAGGTTTTCAGCCAGATAATAGAGGATCTGCGCCCGGCTATGCGCGCTGGTACCAGACCAACTCGAGGCGGCATGAGCGGCCTCGACGGCGTTACGGATATCTTTACGGTTTCCCTCTCCTACCTGCCCAATAATCTTTTGATCCGGACTGTACACGTTCAGGCTATAACCAGAGTCTGGACGCACCTGCTTCCCTTTAATAAAAAGTTTGGGTGTCCGGTCGATCGCTGGTAATGAAAAAAGATCCGCTGACTGCACCTGCTCATCTACATCTAGCTGTTGCAGATCCGCGTCTCTAAAATTTTGATGATGTCCATTAGAGTGGGTTTTTTTGATTGAAAGAGGAGCCGTCTTACTCCAGGCGGGCTTCACATATTCATACAATCCCTCTTTGCCACCTTCGCGCCCGTAGCCGCTCTCGCGATACCCTCCAAAACCACTGCTGGCGTCAAATTGGTTGGTGCAGTTAATCCAGACGCTTCCCGCTTTGATTTTCGGAGCAATATCCAAAGCTAGATTGATGTTCTCGCTCCAGATACTGGCCGCTAACCCATAGGGGGTGTTGTTTGCCAGGGCTACGGCCTCGGCTGGTGTGCGGAAGCTCATAGCGACCAGCACTGGACCAAAGATCTCGACTTGCGAGACGGTTGAGGCTGGCGAGACGTTGGTGAGAAGGGTCGGCGGAAAGAATGCACCTTCGGTCGGACAGGTCCAGGTAGGTTGCCAGGCGATCGCACCTTCGTTAACGCCAATCTCTACGAGCTTCTGGATCTCTTGCAACTGGGAAGGTGATACAATCGCACCAACGTCCATAGCCTTGTCCAACGGCTCTCCAATTCTCAGATTTTCCATTCGAGCACGCAGTTTTTGAAGCAGTTGCTGCTCAATGTTCTCTTGAACGAGGAGGCGCGATCCTGCGCAGCAGACCTGTCCTTGATTAAACCAGATGGCGTCAACAACTCCCTCGACGACGCTATCCAGATCGGCGTCGTCGAAAACGATAAAGGGCGATTTCCCACCCAGTTCAAGGGAGAGTTTTTTGCCGGAACCGGCGGTAGATTTGCGAATGCTCCGGCCGACTGAGGTTGAACCGGTAAAGGCAATCTTGTCTACATCGGGATGCCCAACCAGAGCCTCACCAACCTGTGAGGCCTCCCCAGTAACTACATTGACAACACCCGGTGGTAGCCCGATCTCTTGCAAAATTTCGGCGAACTTTAGGGCAGTCAGGGAGGTGTAGCGCGCTGGCTTCAAGACCACGGTATTCCCCATCGCCAGGGCCGGGGCGATCTTCCATGCTAGCATCAGTAGAGGAAAGTTCCAGGGGATAATCTGCCCGACGACGCCGACTGGGGCATAGCCCGGCAGTTCGGAAGCCATAAGTTGCGCCCATCCGGCGTGATAGTAAAAGTGGCGCGCGACCAGGGGAATGTCTAGATCACGGGTCTCACGAATGGTTTTGCCGTTATCTAGCGATTCCAGGACTGCTAACAGACGTGCGTGCTTCTGGACCTGACGGGCGATGGCATAAAGATAGCGGGCGCGCGTATGACCCGGTAGGTTGCTCCAGCCTACGAAAGCGGCACGTGCTGCTTCAACAGCGGCATTAACATCATTGCTATTACCGGCGGCGATTCGTGTAAGTGGCCTTCCACTGGCGGGATTAGTGGTCTCTATATAAAGACCACTCGCTGGTTTCGCCCACTGTCCGTTGATAAATAGTTTCAATGGCTGGCGCGCTTTTAACCATTCCAGGGCCGGAGCCGAAGATTCGGGGGCCGGGCCATACTCCATGGTATTAAAAATCTCGCTGATGTTCATTTTCCTTCTCTTTCGCTACGCCAGAGGATTGCGATAGGCGGCGGCGTAATGACCGGTCGCGAAATACGAAAGCTGACGCTCAATGTCCGCGAGCAGGCCACTGGCTCCAAACCTGAACAACATGCTGTTTAACCATTCCGGCCCAAGCTCTTCTTTGATCATGATCAGCCAATCCAATGACTGTTTGGCTGTCCGAATTCCGCCGGCTGGCTTAAATCCAACCCGATATCCTGTCCGTTGATGGTAGTCGCGGATCGCGCGCACCATCACCAGACTGACAGGCAAGGTCGCGTTCACTGACTCTTTTCCGGTTGAGGTTTTGATGAAATCGGCCCCGGCCATCATGCAAACCTGACTTGCCATCGCGACATTGCGCAAGGTCGCAAGCTCGTGAGTAGCAAGAATTGTCTTCATGTGAGCCTCTCCACAGGCCTGCCGAAAGGCTTTCACTTCGTCATACAAACCCTGCCAGTTTCCGGTCAGCACGTGGGCGCCCGAGATTACGATGTCGATCTCGCGCGCTCCGGCCCTGACGGAGGCCTCGATCTCTTGAAGCTTCTGCTCAAAGGGATTCTGGCCCGCTGGAAATCCGGTTGAAACGGCGGCCACAGGGATCTGCGTCCCTTTCAATGCCTCTACGGCAGTAGGAACAAGATTGTGGTAGACGCAGACCGCGCCTGTGGTCAATTGCATCCCTCCCACTCCCAGGACCTCCAAAAGATCTAGACGAACCGGCTGGCGCGCTTTGGCACAAAGTCTTACAACGTTGCTCGGTGTGTCGTCACCAGCCAGGGTGGTCAGATCAATGCAGGTAATCGCTCGTAAAAGCCAGGCGGCCTGCCATTCTTTTTTGACGGTGCGGCGCGTTGGCAAGGTCGCGGCCCGGCGCTCGACCGCGCTCCGATTAATGTGAACCTGACTGATTAAGCCTAGATCCAGGGGGGTCCCTGGATTGCGCTCCATATAAGGGGCCTGGGTAGTGGTCTGCTCTTCTTTATCACTTGTCGTTGTCATGATGAAAATTTCCTGTGGCTTCTCCGCGCAACATGAGGCGTCACTATTTCAAGTATATATCTTGTATAGTGACGCACCAATAAAAAACTGTCAAGCATGAAAATTCGTGCTCAGGTGAGTGAGAGGGGAATGTGCGAGGGCACCTCGCGCTCTGGCAGGGGACTTGCGGTCCCCTGCACCCCTGCTAGAAAATCACTTCTCAGGCGGGAAATGCGACCTTCTGGCCCTGATGATATGGGGCCAAAGCGTTGTTGGCCTGAACAATTGTTTCTAGACGCTCCACCAGTGACGTGAACGCCTGAGGAAGGAGGGTGATTACAAGCTCTCCCGGCTTCAAACCAACATAGGTACGCGCCCCTACACAGCCAAAGCTGAGCGAGGTTTTTCCAGTCTGGAGGGTGCGGGGGATCACGGCACAGGTAGGCCGTCCAAATGAGGCCAGTTCTCCTGGCTGTAACCAGTTCATATCACCCAACGCCTCGGCAATCAACATTGCCTGTTGCGCATCCACAATACTGAGAATTACATCAGGTTCAATTGGGAAAGCATCGAGGCGACCATAAACAATCTGCTCATGAGGTTTATTGATGACTGGAAGCGCACTCACTTCGGCTGGCGAGAAATACTGAACTTTCGCCATCGTTCCAACAAGATCCTGTGCCTGCTGTTGAGACTCTTCTGGCATTTGAAAACCCATGGTCATCATTCCAATCGGGCAGTGGCGATGGTCCGATCCACTGGCGAAAAAGACCCCATCTTCGGCCAGACGCCAAAAGGTACAGGCAGATGGCACCTCCGTCTTTGTGTGCTCAACGTTCTCTGGGAACTGCTCTACAAAGGCCAGACCTACAGAACGATGCTCCATGTGCAATAGATCGCGCAAACGTTGCGCAAGATCCCTATACATACTGCTTCCTTCTCTATGTTATGCGAACGAACAGGGCTATGAGACCACGCTATCTTATTCTAGCATAGATCAATAAATGGACCCGTATTTGCGGATCAATGCTTTCAGCCAGTTAATCTGTTTCTCTGAGGGTTCAAAACGCGGATTGCGCAGACGTTTCGCCATGTCATTGATAAATGTACGCTCATTGGGGGCGATCCGTAGTGGTTGACCGACCGTCCCATCTAGATATTTTTGGAGATCCAGAACCTGCTGGTGCAGTGGAGATTGGGCTGAAGCGGGCTCAGCAGATGGGTTGTGGGCCTCGCGCGCCTGCGAGTTCTGCCAGCTATCATAGCCTTCAACGTCGCCATTCCAGGCAGCGATCCCGGCCAGCCGATCCGCCAGCTCATTGTGTTCCTGGCCCGCGTGCCCACGTACCCAGGAAAATTCTGGGGCGCTGGTGCGTCGGCTCAAGAGTAATTTATAGACCGCCCAGAGATCCTGATTGGCCTTCATTTTGAAAACGCCCTTCGCGACATTAATCGTATACTCGCTATCACTATAAATATGCAAAGGAAGCTCTGAGGGAGCTAGAAGCAGAACTGCCAGGACGGCGGAGATCTCCGCCCGATTGTTTGTGGTGGTTTTTGCTTTGGGGATATGTCCAGAAAGGGTAAATAATGGGACCGATTGCGCCCCATCAATGGGAGCACTACTGGCTGTCCAGAATAATGCGGCCCAACCGGCGGGCCCACCAGGATTTTTCAAGCAGGCTCCATCGGTATAGGCAACTACTCCCTGTGGGTCCGTTGCTAGCTGTGAAGATTTCTCTCTGAATGGCAGAATACCATCCAGAATTGAGTGCATCTCTAACGACTCTATCGTGTCACTCTCTAATCCGTTCCATAACGAATCAGCCACAATATCTACCATGCTTTCTCTATGTATCAAATTTACGTAAAATAGCGTTCCTCAACAACTAAAGAATCTGCTTTGATGACACTCCTCTTGCTTTTCTTACCATCTACGATAATGACTTCGCGCTCGCGCAATTGAAGCAAGAACTGGGGTGCCAGTTCCCGGCCTGTATGAGTGCGCACCTCTGTCTTTTCTGTCACGCGTATGGCAACTGGCCTGATTTCACCGGTCATACTCTTCAGGGTGGTTCCCGCGATAATATAGGTGCCTGGGCGATCTATCTGCGCCGCCACACCTATAACAGTAACCTGCTGGCCCTGATAAGCCAACGTATCTACGGCATCTAAAGACTCCTGGTGTATTTTAGCATACTGCTTTTCTTTTTCCTCGGGCTTATGCGCTTTTTGTTGCTCGTGTTCCTCTTTAACAGGTTCCTCCTCACGAGGCGCGCCGCTGTGAGGGGCATGCGCGAACAATTGATTGTCGTAGCCCGCTGGGATCGCCATGTCGACGGCCTGAGGGCAGGCATCAAAGCGGTAGGTGACGGAGATCTGCGAAAGATCTCCAGTTGCCCTGATAGCCTTTTTATCGGCTTTGCGTAGATAATCAGTGAGCTTAACGGCGCTACCATCCACCTGAAAAGGCACCGAGGCGGGAACAGTGATAGCGAGATGCGCGGCTTGTAGATACTCGCCTGATTGCGCGTCGGCCTTGCGCCTCAAAAGCAAAGAGCCCAGTTGCTTCATTGTAGAACCAGGATCATTGGCGGTCACTACGTAAACATCTAACATCCCATCATCGACATAGGCTTCCGGCGTCATCTGGACCACATCGGCGTAACGGCGAGTATTACCCACCACAATCTGGAGGGCCTCCCCACGCCAGAGCAGCTCTTCATTCTCTTGACTACCAATCGCCCGGATCTCTACCGGGAAAGGATGCTGCTCTGGAAGCTTTTTTAAAGCGGAAAGCCCTACAGCCAGGGCTCCGACCCGATATTTTAAGGGCTTAGAGACGGTCTCCATCACAGCCGCATCCACACCCAGGCCCGCCATTAAAAGAAAATACTGGCGGCAGGCCATAGTTGCTGGCTGAGCTTCTTCCTCTGGATGTACCTGGGCTGCGGCGTCAAATATCTGCTTTTTCAGATCCTGACGGCGCTTCCCTTCATCACTCTTGCCTTTAACAGGCGGAAATGAGATTGCTTCAACTCCCACACGGCCAAGATCAATCTTGCGCGGCTGGCTATCAATAAGTTGAAGCGCGGCCTTCACGGGACTACCTGGAATCCCAACCTCTCCCGCCCAGACATTCGCGGTCCCGCCCGGAATGACCCCCACAACCGTTTGATGCTTTTTCGCTGCCAGGACACCATTGATCACCTGGCCGATTGTTCCATCTCCACCATAGCCGATAACCAGCTTATTTTTCTCCGCCGCTGCTTGCTTTGCCAGATCTATCGTCTGCCCACCATATTCCTTGAGCGATAGCTCAGTTTTCCAGCCAGCCGCCGCCAGAACCGCCAGAACTTCGGTGATCTGCGCCAGATTCTGACCAGCGCGCGGATTAATCACTAATGATGCTCGTTTTGCGCCCATCGCAAAAGACCTCCACCTGTCTCTATAACCCTCGATATAGGGGTAAAACGAGCGAGATTAATGTAGAGTTTCAGCTTTAATCGAGAAAGTTAGAAACAGGTCTATTGGAGGGTGTTCCAGGCTTGAAGCAACCCACCTACCAGTGCCCACAGGGCGATCAACCAGGGCCAGGCACCGCCATGGCGCTTACGAGCTTCAGCACTGCTCACACGCGCGAACCAGTCTCGTGTCTGCGGTCGGCTGAGCCGCCAGGCGATCAAAGGCGAGAAAATCAAGAGAATCACCGTCGGCACCAGTCCCCAATAGTTGCCGCTACGAGCTCCCTGAACCAGCGCGACTAGCGAGGCGATCCCTCCTAGAAAACCAAGCGCGTTTAGCACCATCTGGACCGGTCGCGTCCAGCGCCAGCCGCGACGAATCCCCTCGCCAAAGATGGCTAAGCCAACCGCGATCGGCAGACCCGTAAGCGTCATCACCAGCGTATTGGCACCACCGGGCAGATGGAAAAGAATGCGCAGCAGTGGAGCGGTCAGGAACTGAGCGGTCAACCCCCAATCGAAAGCCACGGCCATGCCTATCCCCTGGGGGGCTGGAAGAGCGGCCTCCATATTTCCTGCCTGTTCAGCTTTAGATGTTACGTTCATGAGTATAATCCTTAAAAATGGGAGAAATATCTAGAAAAAAGATCTGCCTCCACAGGGGAGACAGATCCCACTTTGTGAAAAAGGGTTATTCCTCTTCACCCTTGCCTGTAACCAGAGTGCGGGCCGCATCCACGATCTGACGTGAACTGATTCCGGCGGCATCCAGCAGTTGGGCCGGCGTGCCAGAACCAGGCATAAAATCAACGGCCAGCTTTACAATTGTTGGCATACTGGTATAACGCTGAGTAAAGGCCTCCAGTACCGCATCACCAAGACCGCCCTCCGGCCAATGATCCTCAACAGTGACAATCTTACCACTTGTCTCTTCCGCCGCGATCATCAATGTCTCCCCATCAATCGGCTTCACCGAGTAAGCATCGATCACGCGCGCTGTAATTCCCTCAGATTTCAGATCCTCATAGGCCTGGAGCGCTTCGTGAAGCGTGATACCAGCGGCGACAATTGTCACTTGATCATTGTCCGACTGACGCACCACCTTACTCCCACCAATGGTAAATTGCTCATCAGGACTGTAGAGCACTGGGGTCTTCTCGCGCGTCGTCCGCATATAAATGATACCGTCATGTTCAGCCATCTGTTGAACCAGTTGAGCCGTCTGGTTGGGATCAGAAGGATAGAGAACCGTGCTATCATAGACCGCTCGCATCATCGCCAGATCCTCTAGCGCCATCTGCGACGGACCATCCTCACCGATTGAGACTCCTGCATGAGAACCGACCAGCCGAATATTCGCGCGGGAGATCGCTGCCATGCGGATAAAATCGTAAGCCCGGCTAAAAAAGGCAGCAAAGGTCGAGGCAAATGGAATCTTGTAACGAACGCTCATGCCAACAGCGAAAGCGACTAGCTCCTGCTCTTTAATGAATTGCTCAAAGTAACGATCTGGGAAAGCCTTGGCAAACTCTTCCGCGTATGTCGAGTTGCTGACCTCACCATCCATTGCGACCACATCGGGGTTCGCATCACCAAGGGCTTTGAGCGCATCTCCATAGGCCTTACGGGTCGCGGCGGATTCCCCAACTTTGTATGTGGGCAGGCTTACCGATTTGGATGATGTACTGGTCGGCTGCATGCCTTCAGCCGGCTTCCGAACCGGATAAGTCATGCTCCGAACTTCAGCCAATTCTTTGAGGGCCTGCTCTTCCTGCTCTTGGTTCAAGGCCTTTCCATGCCAACCCTCTTTGTTCTCCAGGAAGGAGACGCCCTTCCCTTTCATGGTCTTGGCGATAATAAAGGTCGGCTGCCCCTCGGTCTTGAGTGCCAGCTCGTACGCCTGAGAGATCTCATTATAATTGTGACCATCAATCACAATTGGATTCCAGCCAAAGGCTTTGGCACGTTCAGCGTACACTTCGGTATGCCATTGCAGCTCGGTCGGTCCGCGTTGACCAAGGCGGTTACAGTCCAAAATCGCGATCAGGTTGTCTAATTTATAAAAGGATGAGGTATCCAGTGCCTCCCAGATTGAGCCCTCGGCCATCTCGCTATCCCCGAGCAAGACCCAGATATGATAGGGCAATTTATCCAAATATTTGCCGCAGGCTGCCACACCCGCTGCGATCGGCAATCCCTGACCCAATGAACCGGTTGCGACATCTACCCACGGAAGCACCGGCGTAGGATGGCCTTCCAGACGGCTACCCAACTTACGCAGAGTCAATAGTTCATCATCATCAATCGCGCCTGCCGCCTTATACATTGAGTACAGTAGAGGCGAGGCATGCCCCTTTGAAAAGATCAGGTGATCGTTATGAGGGTTGGTCGGATTATTGAAATCGTAGCGTAAATAACTGGTTAACAAGACAGCCATAAGGTCCGCAGCGGACATCGACGAGGTAGGATGTCCCGAGCCAGCGGCGGTCGTAGCACGAATGCTATCCGCCCGCAATTGTTGAGCCAGATTGGTCCACTGTTGAACCTGGGAATTAATCTCTGTAGTCGCCATAGTGTGTATACTCTCCTTTGTAATCGCCAGCATTCTCTACTACTATTACACGTTTGTTAGCTTAACGTGTTTCACTTTATTGTAGAGCTATATAGTAGCGAAACACCCCTTATTTGTGCTCGCGTGGTGGCTCGATCTGCCGGGCTGTCGCGGAACGATGGTTGCGACATCGATCAGAACAGTAACGGATCTCCTCCCAGTTACGCGCCCAATGCTTGCGCCAGCTAAAGGAGCGACCACAGGTCGCGCAGACTTTGGTTGGCAAATTACCCTTTTGTTTCGAGTAGCCTTTGTGGGTGTCGTTTACCTTCCCGCCCATTCTATCACCTCCGCAATGTCTATCGGCAAGGATACATAGATTGCAGTCACTCTTACAGAGTATAGCGGACAGCAACCATAGCTGTAAGAGTCGTATCCTGGCCCGTAAGAAGATTGCGAGCACGGTTAACAACACAAAGGGAGCCCAGAGCCTCTTCATATCCAGTACATACGCATTATCTTA
>CAXTTV010000180.1:0-10117 GCA_964247295.1 uncultured Ktedonobacteraceae bacterium
AGTTATGAGGGATATATATTTCTTGCAGAAGTCTCTACGTTTCTTTGTGTATATTACTCCTGTTAAAGATACTACGAATGGACTGTAAAATACACAGCTCCTTGTGCGAATAGCACGAATGGACTATGATGTATGCCTTTTTGCCGCCTCCAACGAAACCACATGAGGGAGTGGGGACTCCCTGGGGCGCTGCCCCAGCCCCCTTTCAGAAGGTCCGACTCCCTGCTCTCTTCCTCTTCCTTCTCTTTGCTGCCTCCAAAGAAACCATATGAGGGAGTGGAGATTCCCTGGGGGCGGTGCCCCAGCCCTCTTTCAGGAGGCTGACGCCCTGCTCCTCCAGTGTTTCTAAACAGCAACTTTCCTTATATGCTTCCCTTTAATTATCGAAATTTGGTCCCATAATTGGGAGCTTCTTTAGTGATCAAGACATCGTGGGGATGGCTCTCGCGCAAACCAGCTCCGGTAATTCTAACAAACCGGGTTTTGGTTTGCATCTCGGCGATGGTGGCCGCGCCAGCGTATCCCATGGCCTGTCTCAGCCCCCCGACCATCTGATGAACGACCGGGCTGAGCATACCTTTATAAGGCGTCCGGGCTTCGATGCCTTCGGCGATAAGTTTGGTCTCATCTACAATATCGTTCTGAAAGTAACGATCTTTACTAAAGCTTCTTTTTTTCATTGCTCCAATCGATCCCATGCCGCGATAATCTTTGAAGCGTTCACCCTGCGAGATGATAAGCTCTCCGGGGCTCTCATCCACGCCTGCCAGCAGACTGCCAAGCATGACGGCGTCCGCGCCAGCAGCAATGGCTTTGGCGATATCACCTGAGTATTGAATGCCACCGTCAGCGATAATGGGGACACCAGTTCGTCGGGCGACGCGTGCGCAATCATAAATGGCGGTGACCTGGGGAACTCCTACACCAGCAACAACGCGGGTTGTACAGATTGAGCCGGCACCAATACCAACTTTGACAGCGTCTACTCCAGCTTCGATCAGAGCTTCGGTGGCTTCGGCGGTGACGACGTTTCCAGCCATAAGCTGTGTGCGATCCCTAAAAGTACGCTTCATCCGCGCGACGGTTTCAATGACGAGATGTGAGTGCGCATGTGAGGTGTCTACAACGATTACGTCCACACCCGCCTCGATTAAGGCTCCCATACGCTCCTGGGTGTCCGGGCCCGAACCTACAGCGGCCCCGATTCTCAGGCGACCATAACTATCTTTGGCGGCCTCAGGATACATAATCTTTTTCTGAATATCTTTGATGGTGATCAAACCTTTGAGGATACCATGATCATCAACAACTGGAAGCTTCTCAATTTTGTAGCGACGGAGACTCTCATGGGCTTGCTCTAACGTTGTTCCGACAGGGACGGTGATCAGTTTCTCGCTTGTCATAAGCTCAGAGACAGGCTTCTGATAATTGGTTTCAAAACGGATATCGCGGTTGGTAAGAATACCGACCAGACGGCCACCCTCATCGGTGATTGGGATACCGGAGATATGATAATGCTTCATTACGTCGAGAGCATCCTGCAACAAAGCACGAGGACCAAGGGTAATTGGATCAGTGATCATGCCTGACTCGGAACGTTTGACTTTATCCACTTCACCAGCCTGGGCCTCAATGGAAAGGTTGCGGTGAACAATCCCGATCCCCCCTTCACGAGCCAGGGCGATCGCCAGACGAGCTTCGGTAACGGTGTCCATGGCGGCACTAAGCACAGGAACATTTAAGGTGATCTCTCGTGTGAGACGCGTCTGCGTTGAAACATCACGTGGAAGCACGGAAGAAGCGGCTGGAACAATTAAAACATCATCGAAAGTGAGGGCTTCAAAAGCGAATTTTTGCTCGAAGGCCTCACGGTCTTGCGCCATAGACATGGGGTTGGCATCCTCCAATAGGAAAAACGCCCGGCAACATCGTTGCCAGGCCAGCTCCACTATTCAGAAACACACAGATACTTGTATTGTATTCTTCTGAATAAGTTGAAGTACCATAGTCTCTATCTTTGGTCTCAGAATGACTGGAAGTTTTGCTAAAACCTCTGATTACTTAATGAGAAGAAGGGGCAAATAGAGAGTACTCTCCCTTTTCACCCCAAATATTTCTTAATACTATATCATTTCGCGTCTAAAAACGTCAAACAATCATGTTTGTTTCCAGGGCTATTTCATTCTCTTTTTATGCCGCCTTCGGCGGCGAGAAAGAGGGGGAGAAGGTGAGTGGGGACACCCCATCAGGGGTTGACACCCCTAAAACCCGCTTCTTTCTAGAATGAGAAGACCCCGGTTTGTTTCCTGGTGCGGACCCTCTATCAAGCCAACAAAAAAGAGTGGACTCATTTGTGAGTCCACTCCTATAAAAATGCTTCTGGCTCTTATAATCGGCGTGCACGCTGCGAAGTGACAAGGTTCCAAATGGCAACAATCAATGCAATGACCAGCACCAGATGAATAAGGTTACCCGCAATATGGAAGACAAGGCCGACAACCCAGAAGACAAACAGAAGCACGACGATACCCCAGAGAATTCCGCCCATGTCCGTTTCTCCTTTTTAAAACTGAAAAATTCTAATAAAGACGGCTCTCTTCAGCGAAACACGAACTGAAGAGGTAGCTATTTAGTATACGTTTGACAAGAGCAACTAGTTTACAACTCCGCTCTTGTTATCTTTTGGGAACTGCTGTACTGTATATCAAAGAGAACGTTGAGATTTACACTATTTACAAGGAGCGAGAACGCATGTCTGCTCGCGCGCAGACAACGACACAGGAACCCTTAAGGGCTGCATCATCAGCCGAACAGGCGATTGTCGTTGCACATCTTTATAAAAAATATGGATCTTTGCAGGTTGTGCAGGATCTTTCCTTTACGGTTACTCCAGGTGAGGTTTTTGCTCTGCTGGGGCCAAATGGCGCTGGTAAAACCACAACAGTGGAGACGATGGAAGGATATCGCCAGCCAGATAGTGGAACCGTTCGGATTTTCGGGCTTGATCCCATCAAGGATGCCCAGAAGTTAAAACCACAACTAGGGATTATGCTCCAACAGGATGGGCTCTATCCCGCTCTGACCGCTCGTGAGGTCTTGAAATTGTTCGCGGGCTACTTTGAGCATCCCCAGTCGGTAGATGCGATGCTGGAACGCGTCGGGCTCTCGGCCTCCGCGAAAACACGCTGCCGCCGCCTTTCTGGTGGTCAAAAACGCCGTCTGGCTCTGGCTGTGGCGCTGGTGGGTAACCCCCGCCTGGTTTTTCTGGATGAACCAACAGCAGGTATGGACCCCCAGGCTCGACTGGCCACCTGGGAGATTATAAGGGAGCTGAAACAAAAAGGGGTGACGGTGCTCCTGACAACGCATCTGATGGATGAGGCCGAGCGCTTGGCTGATCAGGTGGCGATTATTGATCATGGGCAGTTGATCGCGCTGGACACGCCCGGAAATCTGACCGGAGGCCAGAATGCGAATCTGATCCGCTTCGTCGCTCCCACGGGCCTGGACTGCTCCCAGATGGCCGCCCTCCCTTCGGCTCTGAAGGTGGAAGAGATCCGTCCCGGTAGCTATCTGATCGAGAGTGAGGCGATCCCTTCCCTCCTGGTGGAACTGACGGCCTGGTTACGAGATCAGCAGGTGACGCTTTCGGAGCTGCGGGTCGGACATGGCTCTCTTGAAGATCTTTTCCTGCGCTTAACGGGTTCGGAGGTAAGAGAATAACGTATGTCAACACAAAGCATTTCGTCACAAGAGAACAGCCAGCCAGCCTCCAGTGGGAAACAGATCCTTAATCAGACTAGAACCGAACTGCTCCTGACGGCGCGACGCGGCGAGAATGTGCTGATTACGCTGGTGGTTCCGGTGATGCTCCTGATCTTTTTTGCCTCGTTAAACGTTTTTCCTTCAGGCAATGAGCGACCTGTGAACATTTTGCTGCCGGGAATTCTGGCCCTGGCGATTATTGCGACTGGTATGGTAAACCTGGGGATCGCCACGGCCTATGAGCGTTACTATGGAGTATTAAAGCGGCTGGGGGGCTCTCCTCTTTCGCGCAGTGGACTCATCATTGCGAAGGTCATCTCGATTCTGGTGTTGGAGATTGTCCAGGTTGTGCTGCTAGTCGCGGTCGCGGCAGGCCTCTATAGCTGGACCCCGACAGGCTCACCCCTGCTGACTTTGTTGGCGCTGGCCCTGGGAACAATTACGTTCGCGGCGATGGGTCTGGCAATGGCGGGGGCGCTACGCGCGGAGATCACG
This sequence comes from uncultured Ktedonobacteraceae bacterium, assembly GCA_964247295.1. GTDB lineage: Bacteria > Chloroflexota > Ktedonobacteria > Ktedonobacterales > Ktedonobacteraceae > CAXTTV01. The sequence goes on from CAXTTV010000180.1 coordinate 4,261, forward strand.
CTGGCAGGCGCGAATGCGTTGTATCTGGTCTTTCTACTTCTGGGAGGGGGAATTCTACCACTTAGTCATCTTCCTGGCCCCCTGGCCGGGCTGGCACAACTCTTGCCAGCGGCGGCTCTAACCCAGGCATTACAGGCTTCGATGAGTCAGCACGCCAGTTTTCCAGGCGCGGCCCTGCTTACCTTATTGATCTGGGGGATCATTATGCTAGGGATCGCGTTCCGCACTTTTAAGTGGGAATAGATTGATTTTTATCAGAAGCTGGGGGAAGAACCTATCTTCTCCTGGCTTTTTTAGCTAATGGGGGCACTTTGCCATTTCCACTGCTCCGGACAGGTGTAATCCAGGATGGCTATTCTTCCACTTCCCCCTAAGGAGGTAAGAATAAACTGAGGGGCGCGCGGTGCCTGAAGATTATTGTTTGGATCAGGCAGAAGCACAGCAATACCATCGTTTTCGTGCAGGTGCCCAATCGTCTCAATGTACATGTTCTGGTGTCCAATATCGATCCTTACCTGAAAGGTAACACTCTGGTCTTGTTGATTCATGCCGAGAAACATTGGAGTAATAGTGTCGGTAACATCCTGGAAAGGATCGTGGAAGGTGTAATCTGTTTTGAATGGCAGCACAGCGGTGCCCTGAACATAGGCAAAAACTTCAGAACAAAGATCGTATTGGGCGACACTACCAGGCATACGTATAAGTTGCGCTCGGGCAGGCGTGGATTGACGCATGCGCAGATAGTATGAAAAAAGGCTCCCAACCATCACAAACAGGATCGCTGGGAGCACAAAAAATCGGTATGCTTTCAAAACGCCTCCCCAAATAACTATCCATTCAGCAAAGAAGATCTATGGAATAAGGAGAGTCTCCCGTACAGGTTGCCTGATACGGTGTGTTTGATGAAAGCCCCATAGACGCTTTTACGACTGGACTGTAACTGCGGGATCTTCTCCCTCTTCATACTCCAGTTCGTCAATATTCTCACGACTCTGAAGTTGTAATAGAGAAATGATAAACATGACCAGGATAATCGCGTGCAGCCCTGTGCACCAGGCACAGATGGTGTGTAACTCAACAATCTCAACAAAGATCAGGTAGAGGATGGAGAGCATCCCGAGAGAGGTCATAACCATCTCCGCTGGCCGTATCCAGGTCTGCTGCTTCCAAAAGCTGAGCGCTCCCAGTGCAAGTAAGCCCATCGCGGCACACCAAGCCAATCCTGGTAGTGAGATAGGCAGATTTGTTCCTGGAACAACTGAGTATTTACTGGAAAGCACCCGAGCACAATCAATGATGCCAGTTGTGGAACAAACCAGGGGCACGTTCTCATAATGGACACTGGTAAGGTATATTGAGATCCCAATTCCAATAATCGAGAGCACAAGGATTGTGATCTGACTCCTACGGTTTTGAAATGTCTGCATGGACTCGCCTCTGTTTTACACTAAAATGATAGTTGCTATTATTAGATATTGTACCATTACATTTTGTTGTCTTCGACCTTCCCCATCAAGAGGGCTGGGACTTCCGGGGCACTGCCCCGTTCCCCTCTCAAGGGGTCTGCCGCCCCTTGCATCCCCTGCCTCTCTTCGACCTTCCCTATACAGGAGAAGGAGAGGCAAACAAAAGAGGAGATTGGATAAAATATGCCCAATCTCCTCTTCTGCTCTTGTCTATGTAGAAAAAGACTTACGCGTGCGGAGGTGTAACCTTATCAGAGAAGTGGCAGGCCGCGAAATGCTCACGCCCCTCTTTCGCTTCAAAAGCCGGCTCAACTTCCCGACAGATCTGCTGAGCCATCGGGCAACGCGTATGGAAGCGACACCCGGATGGAATATTAATTGGGCTGGGCAGATCTCCAGTCAAAATGATGCGCTTACGCTTCTTCTCAATCGTAGGATCTGGGATCGGTACAGCCGATAACAACGCCTGCGTGTATGGATGTTTGGGCGCGGCATAAAGCTCATCTCGGTCAGATAGCTCAACAATTTTACCAAGATACATTACAGCGATCCGGTCCGCGACATGCCTCACCACGCTCAAATCGTGTGACACAAAAAGATAGGTCAGGTTGAACTGATTTTGAAGACGCTGCAAAAGGTTCAGCACCTGAGCTCGGACCGAAACATCCAGAGCGGAGACCGGTTCGTCGGCAATAACAAACTCCGGATTGATCGAGAGGGCACGAGCCACAGCGATACGCTGACGCTGACCACCGCTAAATTCATGGGGGTAGCGGTCAATATATTCCGGGCGCAAACCAACAACACTCAGCAGTTCCACCGTTCGCTCGCGGATCTCTTTAGGCGAGGCCGTTTTATAAATGTGCATCGGCTCAGCAATCAAGGAACCAATGGTAAAACGGGGGTTGAGCGAAGCGTAGGGGTCCTGGAACACCATTTGAGCCTGCTGGCGGACGTGCCGCAGCTCCTCACCCTGAAGCTTTACCAGATCTTTCCCTTTAAAAAAGGCCTCGCCGCCCGTTGGCTTGTACAATCGGATCAGAGTACGCCCGATTGTGGTTTTACCGGAGCCGCTCTCACCCACCAGTCCCATTGTCTGACCACGCTCAATCGAGAAGGTCACACCATCCACAGCCCGCACATGCCCGATGACGCGCTGCAACAGAATACCCTGGGTCAATGGGAAGTGCATTTTTAGATCGCGCACATCTAATAATGTCTTACTTGCTATAGCAGGCTCAATCATTATTTTGACTCCTCTGTCGCCAGGGCCGACTCCGCCGACTCCTGGAGCGCCTGCCTCACCATCAACTGACGGGCCTCCTGACGTTTAGCGGCATACTCTTTATCCTTCGGATCGGTCACATTTGCCCAACAGGCCTTAAAGTGCGCCGGCTGATCCGCAAGGGGTTCCAGAGGAGGCATGGTCGCGCACTCACTGCGCGAGAAAGCGCAGCGAGGTCTGAAGGGACACCCCTGGGGTGGGCTCAATAGATCTGGGGGTGAGCCATCAATAGTATGCAGCTCAGACTGACGCGATTCATCCAGGCGCGGCACCGAGGCCAGCAACCCCAATGTGTAGGGATGCCGAGGATTCGAGAAAATCTCATCGGTCGGGGCTTCCTCTACGACTTTCCCAGCGTACATAACAACCACCCGGTCAGTCATACCCGCGACCACACCGAGATCGTGGGTGATCAACACGACCGCCGTCCCAAAGTCTTTACAGACGGCATTCATCAGCTCAAGAATCTGGGCCTGAACTGTCACATCCAGGGCCGTTGTTGGTTCATCGGCGATTAACAATTTAGGATTGCAGGCCAGGGCGATCGCGATCATCACACGCTGCCGCATACCACCACTAAACTGATGAGGAAACGAGTTTACGCGCTCAGCGGCGGCGGGAATTCCTACCTGCTCCAGGAGAGAGATCGCGCGCCTCTGGGCCTCATCTTTACTTAATTTCAGGTGAATACGCAAACCTTCAGCAATCTGCTTGCCAACCGTCATGGTAGGATTCAAGCAGGTCATTGGGTCCTGGAAAATCATGCCGATCCGGCCACCACGAATCTTGCGCATCTCGCTTTCAGGAAGCTCCAGGAGATCCTGACCATCAAACATAATGCTGCCACCGGCATACTCACCAGCCGGCTGAACCACCAGTTTCATAATGGAAAGCGCGGTCACGCTTTTGCCACAGCCGCTCTCACCCACGATCCCCAGGCGCTCTCCCGGTTTAATCGCGAACGTTACTCCATCAACCGCGCGAACACGCCCGGCTTTGACTCTGAAGTACGTCTTGAGATCCTGCACTTCAAGCAGATTTTCTCCCAACTGCGTAACTCCTTCTACTAACGCTCTGTCATATATGGATCGAGCGCATCACGTAAGCCATCGCCGACCAGATTAAAACTGAGCACCGTTAAAATAATCAACACCCCCGGAAATAGTACGGCCCAGGGAGCCACGTCATATAACCCCTGACCAGAGGACACCATATTCCCCCAGCTAGAGGTAGGTGGATGCAGACCAAAACCGAAGAAGCTCATCACCGACTCAAAAATGATGTTTGTACCCACCAGAAGAGTGGCATTTACAATAATTGGGCCGGCGGCATTCGGCAGAATGTGGCGGAACATCAGGCGAAATCCCTTAGCACCAATTGTGCGGGCCGCCATCACATACTCACGCTCTTTCAAAGCCAGAAACTCACCGCGCACCAGACGCGAGGAGTAGGTCCAGCTAAAGATCGCGATCAAAATAATCACGGTGCGTGGCGAACCATCCGAGAATGCCGCCGAGAGCACAAACAGCAGTAGATAGGCAGGAACCGAGAGCGCCACATCAGTTAGACGCATCAGCAGGTTATCAACAATCCCACCATAGAAACCCGCGAACGCCCCAATGGTAACTCCCAGAAACAGGGCGACCAGCATCGAGGACAAACCAACCAGAAGCGAGACCTGCCCCCCAGCCATGGCGCGTGCGAACTCATCGCGGCCAACCTCGTCTGTGCCAAAGGGATATGTCCCCGAGGGGCCCTGCAATGCCTGAGACGGGTGAACCTGATCGGGTGCCCTATGGCCTGTCAGAAAAGGGCCCAGAAAACAGAAAAGCACCAGCAGGATCAAGAAACTTGCGCCGATAAGAGCCGCCCGGTTACGAACAAAGCGATCAAAGATAATCCGGCCCTGACTGCGGCGCTTCTGGGTCAGAGCGGGAGACTGGTCAAGAAAAGGATCGGATACGTCCTGATTTACACCAATCTGGTTTGCGACATCCATCAAAAACCTCCAAATGAAGAGTCAGGCATCAACTAACTGTAGCGGATACGGGGGTCAACTACGGCGTACAGAATGTCAGCCACAATGTTGAAGAGGATCACAAACACACCGCTCAACATCAGCATCGAAAGCAATACTGGATAATCACGACTCTCAAGCGAATTAATAAACAACGACCCCATTCCAGGCCAGGCAAAAATGCCCTCAGTGATGGCCGCACCACCCGCAATCTGTCCAAACTCAATCGCGACTAATGTAATCAAAGGGATAACAGCGTTGCGTAGTGCATGACGCAACAGCATTGTTACAGGAGCCACACCCTTCGCGCGTGCGGTTCGCATATAATCCTGCTTGGTCACTTCAATCATACTTGAGCGCATGTAACGGCTCCAACCAGCAATGTAGAGAACCGAGAGTGTAATCATCGGTAGGATCAGATGGAGAAAGTGGTCAATAAATGAATTAAAGGGATCAAATGCATACCCCAGCGTCTGAGTCCCCGAGGTTGGCAACAGATGCAATTGCACGCCAAAGATGTCTTGCAGCAACAAACCCAGCAAGAAAGCCGGCATCGCGATCCCTATGTACGATAAAATCGTCAATGTATAATCGGCGAACGAGTTCTGCCGAACCGCTGACACAATGCCAAAGACGAGGGCCAGCAATAGAGCCACCAGCAGCGCTGTGATGAATAATTCTAGGGTCGCAGGAAAACGCTCCTGGAGATGTTGAATCACTGGCTGATTATCCGCAAAGGAAAAACCAAAATTCCCGGTGAGCAGGCTGCCCAGCCAACTAAGATACTGTAAAGGCAGAGGCTTATCCAAACCAAAGTTCGCGCGTAAACGCTCGCGACCAGCAGCATCTAGATGGGGATTGAAAAGTACCGCTTCCGGACCTCCCGGCATAGCATGGATCAACAGAAAGATGAAAATAGAGAGCAGGATAAGCAAGGGAATCGCTTGAAGCAATCGCCTTGTGATGTATCGTCCCATACGTGCCTCCTCAAAGCGCCAGGGTCAGGACGTGCGACATTGAAAATAGTGTACATATGTTATTCACTTATGTCAACACATTTTCACGATTGCCGCCAGCACTGTGCATGAG
>CAXTTV010000181.1:0-7949 GCA_964247295.1 uncultured Ktedonobacteraceae bacterium
GCTCCTGCCGATCAACCTCATGAGTCTGATGCAGAACTAATGAAACTTGATAATGCGACGAAACGCGCTGTCGTGGTCTCCCTTCAGGAACAGGAGATGCGAGTCTACGATAGTGGAAAACTGGTAAAGGCTTTCCAGGTGACTACTGGTCGTCCCGATCGTCCTACCCCCCCAGGCTTCTGGTGGGTCGAGGGCAAAGAGAAAAATACCGTCTTCAAAGCTGGCGTGCCCCAAGGCGATCCAGGCTGGTATCCAGATACCCCCATCGACTACGCGATCCAGTTCCATAGCAATGGCTACTTTATCCATGATAGCCCCTGGCGCGTTGATTATGGCCCCGGCACCAATTATCCCCACGCCGATAGCGGCGGCGATGCTTTCGCTGCTCAGGGTTCCCACGGCTGTGTCAATCTGTCAAAAGACCAGACCGCCTGGCTCTACGACTTTGTAAATACCTATACCCCTGTGATCATCTACTAGTTCACTACAAAAATAGATTGCCTGGTTGCTATTGGACCAGGCAATCTATTTTGTTTTTGCTTTAGTTAAAAAGAGATCTTTGAAAGCCGGTATACATATCCTACTCTCAAAGATCTTTCCAGGAATAAAGAACCTTACCTTGGGGTCAGGACCGCGCTAAATCCCTGCCAGATGTTCTGGAAGCTCCCACGATCCATCTTCTGCAAATCTAACGGGGAGGAGTCCGCAATAAATACCGACTGATCATCTCCACCTTTGATGACAAAGATATGGCCGTTGGGAAAATTGTTGCCGTCCCGTACGCTGACAATAACTGGCTTCCCCTGATTACTAATATCAACCAGGTCCTGGATTGTTCGTGAGTGGTTCCAATCAGTGGCAAATCCAAAATGATCCGCTGCTTTGGCGACTCCCTCATCCACTAGCAGTCCATTGTTTTCATCCCAGACTCCTAGCTTCAATTCCTCCGCGACAATATCGCTTACCTTTATATGATGACCATAGGAGTTCATGACAACCGCCATGGATAACGCGGAACAGGCCGAGGAGGACCAGTTCTGCAACTGCTCGCTTGAACTATACTGCGTCGGGTCAGCGAAAAAAATCCGCGTGACGTTCGCGCTGGCATTGATCTGCTGAGCTTTATGCTGCGTCGTCTCAAGGCTCGCTCCATTTGATAGGTTAAAGAGCGTGAGATTATGCTCGATGGTCTGAATTACAATTCCACCACCACCCGCTAACCCTCCCTGGATCACAAAAGCCAATGAGAAAAGCAGTAACAATCCTAGAGAAACAAGGGAGCGCCGATGAGCCTGCCAGCCCGAAGAGGATTTCGACTGCGATAGAGGCTCTTCACTCATAATCGTTTCAAGCGACAAAACCCGAGTCTGAAGCGCTAAGGACCGGGTCTCTTGCTTTCGCTCGCGGCGACTTACAATAAATGATACGACAAAACTTAAGACGATGATCAGCATCGCTACAGCCGCAATGACGGCAGACCACATACAGTAACCTCGCTGTTAACAATACAAATCACTTATTTGTTCTGAAGTATACCTCAGTATTTGGGAAATACTAGTATTTCCGAAAAGCAACAGCCAGATAGTGCTATTTCTTATAAACGTATGCAGAACCTTCAATCACTATACACCGAATATAGCTGTACATCTGCCGTCTCTGCTCACAAAAAAAGGGCGATGAAAAAAGCTTTTTTCATCGCCCTAGAACAATTTATACTACTCTTTTTTATGAGCTTTTTTGGACTCTTCGTGGCCTTTTTCTAACTCTTTTTTGATTGTCTCAAGCTGGGAGTCCAGTTCTTTCTGCGCGCTGGATTTCAAAAGAGGTGCCGCGATCTTAAATACGCCTCCAGGGTCACCATTGATCTTTATCTTTAATCTGGTTCCTTCATCCACAGGTTCAAAGTGAAACACTTCATGATAAAGCAGGGGCCCCGAGTCAGCTTTGATCGAGAATTCGACCGGGCGCTCAAAACTGATGATCTCTGTGGTCGCGTCAAAGTCTTTTCCCAACACTTCTACGGTCTGCACCAGGGTCGACCCTGTGTGCAAGGGCCCATCTGAGGTCTGACGAATCTGTTTCACTGGCATCCACTCAGCAACATGGTTGATATCTGTCATATAATCAAAGACTTCTTCGACAGAGCGGTTGATTACTGTACTGCCTTCTAACTCCATAAACGAAAATCCTCCCACTGTTCTCGCAAAACAACGTTTGTCTTTAGCACGCTGGATCAAAGACAAAAGTACACGCTACGCGAATCCCTCGCACCTCATGGGCTCTCTAAAAATGTGGTATAAAAAAAGAGGTTTCTGATAAAGGAGTTTTTTTATGAGCGATACCGAACAGCAAAAAAGAGAGACTCTGCGCAACAATGAGGCTCGCTGCATTCGTATTCTGGCTGCCTGTCGACGCTACGCGGTCCACCTCTCTGGGGCTGCGGGTAATTATGCCACCTTTGGACAGAATGAGGAGATCCTCCTTCGATCGTTTCAAGAGGTAGTGGAGGCTCACGAAAGTTCCGATGGACGTTACAATGAGCTCTTTATCCAACGATATCAAAAAGCTGGCCTGACACCCACCGATGTCCAAAGATTATCAGATGAGGCGGAAAAGATGCAATACCAGGATTAATGTATCTTCATAACATAGTTCTCTCTAGCCCCAACCAGCGATGATCAGAGGTTTCCACACTTTCAACCGCTTCGATTCCTGTAATTCTTAAACAGTTAACAACATTATCCACTTCATCTGAAAGGAGATAAGTTATGCTGTACCTGGGTTGCCCACTGTGGGGATGTAAAGAGTGGGTCGGTAATTTCTTTCCTACAAAGACCCCTGCCGGCGACTTTTTGAAGCTCTATAGCGAAAGGGTTAATGTTGTCGAAGGCAATACGACTTTCTATGCATTACCCTCCGCTCAGATGATCGCTCGCTGGATTCATGAGACCCCCTCCAATTTCCGCTTCTGCCCCAAAATCTCTAGCGAGATCAGTCACAAACTACCGCTCGATGACCACCAAAAAGAGCTTGCGGCGTTTGTCGAGAGGTTGCGCGGCCTGGGAGAACGTCTGGGACCGATGTTCCTCCAACTTCCCCCTCACTTCACTCCTCGGCAGCTTCCTCAACTCGCAAACTTTTTAGAGCAATGGCCGCCGGATCTCCGCCTCGCGGTGGAGGTCCGTCACCTGGACTTTTTCAAGGAGCCACATGAGGAGGACCTCAATACTCTCCTGGGATCACGGAATATCGGAAGAGTAATGATGGATGTCCGACCAATTCAGGTTGGCTCAAAAGAGGAACAGCGCACAAACCAGAGCCGCGAGCGCAAGCCCATTCTTCCTCTCCATGTCACGACTACAACGGACTTCGCTTTTCTCCGCTATATCGGCCATCCACGTATGGAGGTAAATGAGCCTCTGCTCGATGCCTGGAGTGTGACAATTACCCAGTGGCTGAAACAGGGGACTACTCCCTATATTTTCTGCCACTGCCCCTTCGAGATCCATTCACCCCAGATCTGTGAGCGCTTTTATGAGAAATTAAAGACGGGACATTCTCTTCCTGCCCTCTTTAAGGAGCAGGAACCAGAGATTCAACAGGGCCGGCTGTTTTAGACTCATTTATCGATTTCGATAGAATAAAGTGTTTTTGAGGCTCTGGCATATTTCTTACTTTTTTATAAACCTTCATGTAATTCTCTACCATGACTCGAACAGAGAAGTTACGCTCTACGTACGCTCTGATTGCTTCCCGGTTCAATTCGCTTACACGCGGCATGAAGGCGATCATTTCCTCAAGATTATTCACGAGAAAGCCGCTCTTACGATGGACGATGATCTCAGAGGCCGCTCCACGCGCAAATGAGATCACTGGACACCCCAATGCCATCGATTCAATCATGACCATCCCAAAGGGCTCTTCCCACTCAATTGGATTTAAGAAGCCTCGCGCCCTACTTAAAAGGCTTACTTTCTCCTTCATGTTCACGGGACCAATATAGCGGATCTGTTTGTTGTCGATCTGAGGTTTAATGCGCTCGTTAAAATATTCTACTGACTCCCGCTGATGTCGGTCTACTGTTCCTGCTATGATTAAGGAAACATCCGCTCGTTTCGCTGCCTCAATTGCGAGATGCGTCCCTTTATCAGGGACCATCCTTCCCAACCATACAAAGGAGTCACCTACCTTGCGGTTGGTCGGCATATAATCCTGCATGGGCAACCCATGATGCACTACACCAGCCCAGTTCAATGAATATTCAACTTCGGACTGCGCGCTCTCGCTAATGGCGACCATCGGGATGCGCTCCCCCCAGTCCCGCATATAAAACTGGTCCGCGTCTCCCATCCAGTTCTGTACCCGATCAAAAGGAAATCGACTATGCAGTGTCATGACGTAGGGCGTCAAGAGCCCTGCCAGCAATGGGAAAAGATACATGTCTGAGGCGGATGAGAGATGAGTGTGTACGATGTCAAAATCCCCCTCCTGCCGGATCGCTTCCACCGATTTGTATAAATGATAGTAGGCTTTAAGATGTGCATTCCAGGGAATGTTTGCTTCAATGAGCGATTGAGCATAAAATGAGACGTGCTTTGCTGATGTTTTCGCGTCCCCTGGCGCAAATAATGTGACATTATGTCCCTGAGCAACCTGTTCCTCAACAAGATGATAAATAACAGCTTCTGTCCCACCATAATTTTTTGGAGGGATCGCCAACCACGGCGGCGCGATCTGCGCAATCTTCATTAAAACCCCCATCTCTAAAAGTGCCGATTGAACATTCTTTTCAATCAGAAAGATACTGTATAAACCGTTCCACTGCTATCACGTTACAGTAAAAGGATGCGTTTCTGCTTTTTTATCACGATTAATTAAGCTTTTCTAGGGTAAAGCACGTTTTGACCGCGCATAAAACGTTAATTGTGCCATTTGGAACTGCCCGGCAATGGTGCATACAGAGGGGCTAGACAAAATATTTTGGCATATCACCTATCTAAAGCGGGCGATGGAAAAGCTCGACCCTCCATCTGCTCAAAGGCTTTACGCAGGCTACCCGGCAAGGGGTGCGGTCGCCCTGTTATATAATCACACCAGACCATGACAGCGTTTCCAGTCGCGAAAATACGCGTATGATCACCGCTATCACGCAGCTCGCACTCCATGACAAAGCTGGTCCGCCCCACTTTGGTGACACGCACACCTACCTCGACCCGATCAGAATGAATGATTGGTAACATGTACGTGCAGGTATTCTGCTTTACAAGCATACCATAGCGCCTTCCCGATCGCCCGGTCTGAATCCGGCTATTTCCAGATGCTGGCTCCGCTGCACTTTCCGAGGGCGCGGCATCCGGCTCCTCTCTCACCCAGGAAATTAATGAATTAAAATATGAACCTCGCGCCTCTTCTAAGTAGGTGAAATATACAGTATTGTTTACATGCGCCAGCGGATCAAGATCCCTAAAACGCACCGCTACCGGATACCAATGTGGGTACTCTTCTTTATCGCTCATGAAAAAATAATCCTTTTCTTGCTCTTCTACTCTCCATCTTATCAAACTACTCAGCAGTTAAGCAATGAAAAACACCTTCTCTTTAAGATCGCCGCTCATGAAATAGGTACTTCTACCAGTTGACGCCAGCAGGTACAGTCTATATAGAATACATCTTGGAAAGTGCACTGTTTATTTTTTATCAGATGAATAGAGAAGCCTAAAGCGATGTCACAGGTTCAAACCCCGATCCCACACATACAAAATCAGAAATCAGGGCCGAAGCAGATCCGTAGAGGCCCGCTTGTCTCAGGACTGATCATACTCTGCGCACTTCTTCTGGCGGGTTGGCTGGAGTTTGGCGGGCAGACGAGTAAAACTGATCCTACTCAACCAGGACACCCTCTCTCTAATAAAGAAAACCACCTCCATACTATTGTCCAGGGGGATCAGCCAGGACGCATCTATCTGGGAACACATTTCGGTATTTTTACGAGCGATGATGGGGGTTCCCACTGGCCTCAGCTTCGCGGCGATCTCAATCAGTTGATGGTAACGTCCATCGCAGTCAATACACAAAACGCTGATCATCTAGGAATCATTACGCTTCACACAGGTGATTTAAGTATGAAAGATGGTATCTATTTTAGCGGCGATCACGGGCGAAGCTGGCAGCCACACTCACCCCAGGGATTGCCTTCTTCGGCCTATCCCTTTCTGATTCGAGCGGGCAGCGCTAACGACCAGGACTTTTACGTATTTTATGTCTATGCTGGCTGGTACGAAACGCAAGATCAGGGCCAGCACTGGCAACATCTAACTATCCCAAATCTTTCGTCTATCCAGACTCCTGCGTTTTTGATGGACCCCTCTAATAGCCACCACTTGTTGATCGGCGGGGACCAGGGACTCTATGAGACCCGAGATCAGGGCCGATCCTGGAAACAACTCTCGGAGATCCATGGGAGCGTGCTCAGCCTGAACGCTACCGATCCGACCACCTCTGGCGTTCGTACAGTGTATTGCTCAACTGACCAGGGGCTTTTCCGCTGGCGAGACGATAATCACTCTCGCCCACAGCAGCTCCAGGCCAGAGGCTACCCCTCTGAGTCTCTGGGCCGCTTAATCGTCAGTCCGGACGGCAAACAACTCTATGGCACCACCGGCCAGACACTCTGGGTCTCTGAGGATGCTGGACAGAGCTGGACCAGACGTTGGAACTTTAACCGCCCAGATCTTACAGCTCTGGTGGTAGATCACTATCAGGGGCAAAGCCTTTATGCCGGTTTTCTGACCCCAGGTCTGGTACTCAAAAGCGAGGATGGCGGCAGATCCTGGAAAACTGTTAGCTAACTCTCTGTACTAGGGTGATCTCCATACTTTATTCAAAAAAATAGGGATTCAACCGGATAGACTTTTCTTTGAAAAACTCCTACTCTAAAAAGGACCAAAGTATCGATCCTTTCCAGAAAGGTTATTTTGAGATGAGCATCGCACAAAGAAAACGCAGCTTACTCGCTGCGATCCTTTTAAGTCTTAGCCTGGTTATGGCTCTGATTGGTACGGTCTCAGCCCATGCAAAGGTTCTGAGCGCCACCCCTGGTATAAATACTACCATTACAAAGGCCCCCACAAATGTGACGGTCCAATGCGCGGAGAATGTTAATCCAGATCCGAAAAAAAGTAATCTGTTCGTCTATGGACCCGCCGGCGAATTGATCAGTCAGGGCAATGCAAAGGTCTCCTTGACCAATCCCAAAGAAATAAGCGTTCCCATTAAAGGAGATGAGAAGGGATCATATGTGGTTCGCTGGATTACGGCTTCGGCTGAGGATGGCGATCCCGATGAGGGCGCGTTTGTCTTTACGGTAAACCCCGCAGGAATTACAACTACACTACCCATAACGCAACCCGTTCAAACACAACCAGTGAATACTGGCGTTTCACCGGTTTTGACAATTGGTGCTGCTGTGCTGGCTCTGATGGTTGGCCTGTTTGCGGGCGCTGCCTTTGGTCGCCGATCTGTCCGGCCCTCTCTGGCTGAGATGCGCAAAGAGGTGGCAGAACATCCGGTTCCAACTGATACCCCTGTCCAATAAAGTTTTTGAGAAGGTCACAAGATTATGCGCGTACGCTTTCCAATCTGGTTCTGTCTGTTTGCTGCGTGCTGCGGTCTGCTGATCTTTGCTGCTCTCAATCCTGAGGATGTCCCAGCAAGATTGCAGGTGAATCTTTCCCATTCCCGGCAATTAAATGTGGGTCTACATACTTTGATGCTTAATCTGACCGATCTCCATGGCACTCCTATAGAGGGTGCTCAGATTAATTCACAGATCCAGATGACAAATATGGATATGGGAACCGTTTCTAGTACGGTTAACTCACTGGGTAAGGGAAAATATGCCCTTCAGGTTCCTTTTACGATGGCCGGTCCCTGGGCGATTACGGTGAAGG
>CAXTTV010000181.1:8007-10020 GCA_964247295.1 uncultured Ktedonobacteraceae bacterium
ACACAACAACAGACGCTCTATCTGGATGTTTCTTGATCCCCTCCATTCCTATGCTCTTTTTCGTCAGGAGACGCCGGCACGTGCTTTGCCAGGGTCTCCTTTTTGATGTGTTATTCTCTCCTCTTTTCTCTATAAGTGCTCATTCTACTCTTTTTTATAAGATTAGGTAAGGGGAGTATATTGTATGTAGCTGTGTATATTTCCTGCACTTGTATATAGGAAGGTTTCTTTTTTTATGGATAAAGACAAAAAAGAGCAGACCGTCTCCAGACGCCAGCTTTTAAAATGGGGCAGCGGTGGCCTGGTTGCCGCGACCGGGCTGGCTAGCCTCGGGACACGCTTTTTTCAGGCTCCCCAGCGAAGCTATGCTGAGGCAGCTTCTACAAACGCTGTTATCCAATGGAATAGCCTGATGCTCCAGGCTGTGCGTGCGAGTAAACCCGCCCCCCCCATCGTGGCACGCGCGCTGGCAGTCCTCCATACCTGTATGTATGATGCCTGGGCCCCCTATGACGCTCATGCCAATACGACCCAACAGGGGAACAGACTCCGTAGACCTGCGGACGAACACACAACTCAAAACAAGCTGATGGCGGTGAGTTACGCTGCCTACAAGGCTCTTGTTGATCTTTTTCCTACATACACAAATCAAGGGAAACAGTTACTCTCCAGTCTGGGCTATAACCCTGATGATACGAGCAATAATACAACCTCTCCTATTGGAATCGGCAACAGAGCGACGGCTACAGTCCTGGCCTTTAGACATACCGATGGCGCTAACCAGTTGGGCGATCTTCATCCAGGAGCTTATTCTGACTATACTGGTTATCAACCGGTGAATACATTCGATACTTTCAACAACCCCGGTCACTGGCAACCCTTAAGAGTTCCTGACGGGAAAGGTGGGTTTATTATCCAATCCTTTGCGGTTCCTCAGTGGTCAAAGGTGACGCCCTTTGCGTTAACATCAGGTTCACAATTTCGTCCCTCAAGAGGCCCAGCGACCTATCCTTCCAATCTCTATAGAGAACAAGCTGAAAATTTAGTCCATATCAGCGCCGGCTTAAATGACCGTGAGAAGGTGATTGCTGAATACTGGAAAGATGGTCCCTTCTCTGAACAACCCCCCGGCCACTGGTGCCTCTTTGGACAATTTGTTTCCTGGCGCGATCAACATAATCTGGATGATGATGTGAAAATGTTTTTTCTACTGGCAAATGCTCTGTTCGATAGTAGTGTCGCTTGCTGGGATTGCAAACGCTTCTATGACTCAGAACGCCCGATCAGCGCGATTAATTTTCTTTATAAAGGCCAGAAAATCTATGCCTGGGCCGGCCCTAATCAAGGCAGCCAGTGGATCAATGGCGAAGATTGGCGTCCCTACCAGCCCGATACGTTTGTGACGCCCGCGTTCGCTGAGTTCTCTTCTGGTCATAGCACGTTTAGCGCGGCTGGCGCCGAGATCCTTAGACGCTTCACGAAAAGTGATCTTTTCTTGAACTCTCATACCATTCCGGCTGGTAGTTCGGCGATTGAGAAAAATACGCCTTCTCATGATATTGAGCTAAGCTGGAATACGTTTAGCGATGCGGCCAATGAGGCCGGCATCTCAAGACGCTTCGGAGGCATCCACTTTGAACAGGGCGATCTGGGTGGGCGCACGGTGGGTCGCAAGATTGGTCAAACAGTGTGGGAGAAGGGCCAATCCTATATCCATGGCATTATTTAATTCTGCTCACTCCGCTTGCCGCGATAGGCAAAGGAAGAAAAGTTTCGACACAGGTCCCCTCTCCTGAATGCGAGGTGATTAAGATATGCCCATCTAACAAGGCCGCTCGCTCTCGCATCCCAAAAACTCCCAGCCCACGAGATGCACTTTGTGGATCATAACCTTGACCATTATCGCGAATACAGAGCACAATCTCGGCGGGCTGGAGTTTAACTCGCAACCAGACCTGCTCCGCATGGGCGTGACGTGCGACATTGGTAAGCCCTTCCTGGGCAATCCGAAAC
>CAXTTV010000182.1:0-9986 GCA_964247295.1 uncultured Ktedonobacteraceae bacterium
ATGTTAGTTATATTGACATCAATAGAGAAAGGCTAGTATACTATTACCGTGGTTAACGCCAATGATAATACTGAAGAGCAGCCACGCAAGAAGCGTCCTTACAAAGGGACGGTCCAGGCAGAGGTAGCAGCCCTCACAGAGAAACGCATTATCGAGGCCGGACTGGCACTTTTTGATGAGCAATGGAGCGACCAGATTACCCTGGAGCAGCTCGCGCAACGTGCAGGTGTGACGGTACAGACTATTCTCCGGCGCTTCGGCTCGAAGGAGCGGCTCGCGAACGTTGTGAGCCAGGAAGCTTTTCGCCGTGCGCAGGAGCAGCGTATTGATCCGCCGATAGGTGATTTGACCACAATAGTGAATGGTCTGATGGTTTATTACGAAGTTGGCGGTGAGCGCATGCTACGGGGATTGATCCAGGAAGCGCGCCAACCGCATCTACATGTCATCATTGATGTAGCGCGTGCTTCTCATCGGGAATGGTTAGAGCGTGCCTTCAAAGTGCATCTTGAACAACGCGATGAGTTGGACAGAGTACGTCTGCTTGCGCAATTGTACACCCTTACAGGTGTCTATACATGGTATCAACTTCGTCATGAGACTGGCTTAAATCAGGAACAAACTGCACAAGCGCTTTACGAAATGATTGATAAACTTCTTTAGAAGGCGTGTATCCAAAGGAGAGCAAGAATGGTTACTTCACCGACGGCGCAGATTCAAAATGTTCCATTTACACACGAGCATTTCCTGCTTGGAAGCTATCAGGATTTTATGCAGGATCGTCTGGGCTTTCTGTCTCGTCTGGCACAAGAGGGAGATGTGCGGGGGTTTCGTGTTGGGCCGATTACTTTTCTCTTCTTTAATACGTCTGAGTACGCCCAGCAGATCCTGGTTGAGGATGCATCAGCTTTCTCCAAAGGAAAGCTGATGCACAAGGCTGTGGGCAACAATGGCCTTTTCATAAGTGAGGGAAATTTTCATCGCCAGCAGCGCAAGCTCATGGCTCCGAGCTTCCAACCACGCCATATTGTCAGCTATGCGAACACTATTGTGAGCTATGGTACGCTCATTACTCAGGAGTGGAAAGAGAATAGCGTTATTGACATTGACCATGAAATGACTCGCCTCACCATGAGCATCATCGGGAAAGTGCTGTTTGATACAGAATTTCTCAGTGAAGCGGACGAACTTGGAGCAGCGATCAATACAGGTCTTGCGCATGCCGTGAGGACGATTACCTCGCCATTGATGCTACCCCTGAGCATTCCTACACCTTATAATCAACGGGTACGTCAGGCTATTCACACTCTTGATTCACGGCTGTTGCAGATGATCGAGGAGCGTCGTCAGCATGCAAATGATGATCGAAATGATCTGCTCTCCCATTTATTGCGAGCCAGGGATGACGATGGGCGGCCTATGAGCGATCAGCAATTGGTTGATGAATGTGTCACGCTGTTTACCGCCGGGCATGAGACCACCGCCGCCGCCCTGACCTGGACATGGTATCTACTATGTAAACATCCCGAAATCTATCGGAAAGTTCAACAAGAGGTAGATCGAGAGCTTCAAGGAAGAGTTCCTACGTTTGACGATCTGTCCGGGCTCCCGTACTGTTTGCAAGTATTTAAAGAGGCGATGCGGCTTTATCCACCGGCAGCCGGTATTTTGCGTGAAGCCATGCGTGATATTGTGATCGGCAGTTACCGGGTGCCAAAGGGAGCGACCGTCATGATCTCCCCCTATACATTGCATCGGCGTGCAGAGACATTTCCAGATCCCGAAATCTTTCAGCCGGAGCGCTTCGAGCCCTCACGCGAGAAATTGCTGCCGCGATCGGCCTATATACCCTTTGGGGCGGGACCCCGGATCTGCATTGGCAACCATTTTGCCCTGATGGAGGGGCACCTATTGATAGCGTTGATTGCGCAACGTTTCAGCTTCAGCCTTGTGCCGGGGCAGCATATTGAGCCTGATATTGTGCATCACCTTGTGTTAAGGCCTGGAGGCGAAGTAAACTTAAACGTTCATGCGCGATAAAGAACGTATAAGGTTATAAATTGGAGATACTACAAGTGACAGTACAGATAATTCGTAAAGAGGAATTGGCAGGAACGGATCGGCATGTTTAAGAACGAGACATATGAAACCTATCGTTTTTTGCTGGACTCAGATAAGGCGGAGGTAGCAGTAACAGATATTCTGCTGGCCTCAGATGTTGAAGAGGCCTATGGGTATGAAAAGCATATTGAGATCGCATATTGCATTGAAGGGAGTGCAGAGCTTATAGATCTTGCGGATAATCAGGTATATATGATTACCCCTGGGACATTGTGGGTGGCAAAGCGAGGCGACACATTTAGATTTCGGGCTGATGTGCCGACTCGCCTGATATGTGTTTTTAGTCCCCCATTTTCAGGTTCTGAAACGGGCTTTGCAGGGGACCAATAGCCGCAACCGTCCTGGCCTCGGGCGCAAAAGTCTGTTCAGGGATCAGCCCGGATACTGTATCCTGACGCTGAATAAACAGCCTATCGAGGAAAGAAGTCAGGTTATCCAGATCCTGGGCGGAGCCACGATAGGCAATATGACCATCGGGTCGCACGAGGAAAACCTCTGGTTTATCGGCCCCGTAGAGTTTATGTAAGCTGTGATTCTCAGGTGCGATGGTATGTAGATGGATAGGGACATTATATCTATCGAGAAGGGACTGCACGCGCACCTCCAATTCCTGTGGATAAGCCAGTCTGGTGGACTGCTCGTATCCGGAGAAGAGGAGCAGGTGGTGATCCAGGCCGTTGATAAGAGTAAAGAGATCTTTACCTTTGTCAGGGTCAGTCTCGAAGAGGCCATAGGGAGCGCGATCACCGGCCCGAGGTCCTTTTTTCACCTGTTCGGATTGGGTAATGGCTGGACTATTGCGATAATTCGTCCAGAGTTGGGAGACAAGCCAGAAAGCCTGTTGTCTAAGAAATGGTAGGCTTGAGACCACCTGAAAAATCTTAGGGATCATCAGAAGCTTAAGTTTTCGAGCGTTTGGATCTTTCGAGATCATTAAGTGGAACACTCGATCTGAGCCGTTGAGAATCGCGCGAGCGAAGGGGATGCGTTCAGCTCCATAAGAGTCGAGAAGAGTTTCGTGGGCCTGACCTTTCACCACAAGAGCCAGTTTCCAAGCAAGGTTATAGGCATCGCCAATCCCCGTATTCATCCCCTGGCCGCCAGCGGGGCTGTGGATATGGGCGGCATCGCCAGCAAGAAAAACGCGATTGACGCGAAATTGCTCAGCAATGCGTAGATGAGTCTGATAGATCGAAATCCAGCGAGCTTTCAGAATCGTCACCTTCATGCCGCTCTGGGCATTGATCAACTCCTGTATATCTTCGTGAGTAAGCGTCTCCTTTTGAGCAAGTTCTGGTGGGAGCGTCCCGAACAAGCGGAACCGGCCATCGCCATGCATAGGAATAAACAAGAAGAAGCCCTGGTTAACCAGATCTATGCCTCCCTGGCGCGGCTCCATATCCCATATCAAATCGAGGTCCGCCACGAATAACGTTTGCTCGTAGTTACGGCCCGTAAAGCCCAGGGACAGGGATCTTCTCACAGCGCTATGGGCACCATCCGCGCCCACCACCCATCTTGCATGGATAGTTTCTTCGCCGCCGTCAGGCGTCTGGACTTGTGCATGCACACCATCTGAATTTTGCTCCAGATTGAGAAGGTGCATATTCCATTCGATCTGAACTCCAGTTTCCTTGAGGCTTTGGATCATCAGGTGCTCGGTCTGATCCTGCCCAAAGACAAGCGCGAAGGGATAGGGAGTAGACGCAGACTGATTTCTCGCCAGAAAAGAGAGCCTGCCAGCTTTTTTGCCATTCACAAGCAGTTGCATCTCCTCTAGACGTTCACCCTCTTCAAGGGCTTTCTCGGCCAGATCGATCCTATTCAATAGCTCTAAAGTTTTAGCATGGACCACGAGTGCGCGAGACTCCAAAGCAGGTCCAGCCTTTTTATCAAGAATGCGTACATTCACCCCGCTACGTACCAGTACATTCGCCATCGTCAGGCCCGTAGGGCCGGCACCAATAATAAGGACATCAGTTGTTTCTGCCATTGTCTGTTCCTTTCAGATATATACGTCACTGGATAATCGCTTTGAGAAACAGGTTTACAATCTCATCAATTTTCTGTGTATCTGGTGGTTGAGGATTACTTTGAGGGCGGAGCAGGCCATCAAACAGGACGTAAGTGAGGAGAGGGCCAATAAACAGCCTTGTCATAATCTCCGGGTTGCCCTGCCCAATTGCTACACCGTTCTCGCGTGCGCGCTCAAGCATTGCAGCGACCTCCACAAAAGCATGTCCGGGGACAGTAGAGCGGAGCGTCTCAATAAGCTGAGGGAAGCGATGAGAATCGGTGATAATCACGCGGATAAGAGCTAGATCCTCGGGCTGCATCATCGTCGTAAGCATCTTATAAGCGAGAGTGATCAGAGCCCCATGAAGCTCCTCTATAGTACGTGGGTTAACTCCTTGTACAAAATCGAGGAGCCGGGTTTGTGGGTTCTCGATCGTCAATTTACGAACAACATCGATAAAAAGCACCTCCTTGCTTGGATAGTAGGCATACAGAGTCCGCTTTGAGACGCCAGCCTCGCGAGCGAGTAGATCGGTACTGGCATTCGCGAAGCCCTCGCGCAAGAAAACGTGGCGAGCTCCATCGAGGATCTGCTCGCGCTTGGCCTTTGCCCTATCCTTATCAACCTCTACTGAAGTCTCCATGCGATTTTTGACCTTGTTAGTAAACTAAACGGTACCGTTTCATAAGAATAATGTAACATTTTTAAGTGGGGACTGTCAAGAGCTCTTTTCAAGAGAATCGAAAGTCTAAAATTTTTGATGTATTGTAAATGTTGACACCGCTTTCATACCTGTATATACTTTTTACAATCATTTCCTGAAAGGAGCACAATGGGTAGCTCTGGCATATAACACTTTTTCATATCTTCTTTAAGAGGAAGTGAAATAAAGTCTTCGGTATCCACTTTTGAAATGAGTGGATTTCTACCCATTTGTGCAAATTCTTTAAGAAAGGAATGGTTGTTTGATGAATCCTCTGTCTCAGTCCTCGCCTGAGGCGGTTTCTCTGTTACTTAGAGATACTGTTATTCCGCAAGAAGTTCCCGAACTACTTTCTGTTCTGATATCCCAAATAGGGGCTGTTCTTGAAGAGAAGCTTCTTGCGATCTATGTACGTGGATCGCTAGCAACAGGTGATTTTGATTCCAGAACCTCTGATGTAGATTTTTGTGTGGTTACTGATCGAAGGATAAGATCAGTAGAGTTCGCAAAGTTGGCTGTGATGCATAATCGGGTAGCGCAGCTTCCTAACCGATATGCATTAGATTTAGAAGGCAGTTATATAGACTCAGTTGCTATAAGGCGATTTACGCTCGGGGAACGGTTTCCAAACATTTTTCGAGGGGAACGGTTGAATTGGTATGAGCATGACTTTAACTGGGTGCTTGAACGATGGATGATGCGAGAAAAGGGAATTATTTTGTATGGACCAGATCCGACGACGCTTATTGATCCCATCTCGGCTGATGATTTGCGAGCCGCAGTACGGTTCCGGCTCCCTAGTTGGGATGATTGGGCCAATCATCCGAGTGATCCTGAGTGGCATTTTTCGAGAAATCACAAAGCGTATGTCGTTGAAACGATGTGCCGAGCTTTATATGTTCTAGACACAGGGGTATTGGAAAGCAAGCCGCGCGCTGTTGCATGGGCTCTTACGAATCTGCCGGAGCCCTGGCGAACAACAGTGGAGCGATCACGGTATTGGCATGGGGACGAAACGGTAGATACGAGTATTAACGAGGAGGTTATGCGTTTTATTAAATGGACGGGGGCACAGGGAGGGTAGCAAAAGATAGAGTAAAGGTAGGCTTGCATATAAAGGATGGAGCTGTCTGTAGCCGGCCACGTCGCGTACCAGAGGTAGTATGGATAATCGGGTCTGGAGTGGGGAATGCGATGGGAAGGTGGGAGAGGCCATTTGTGTTGGTGGATGAACCACCATCTTGATAGAAAAAGGATACATGTGAGCTTAACGAGTTTTTTAGAGGAGCCGGACGTGCGCGCAAGGATGCGGAAAGAGTTTCCAAGTCGGCGCTTTCCTCTGGAACAAAGATCGGGTTTGCAACCGATCACAACGCATTATTCGATTGTGGGGTCGGCATTTGATTATGTATTGCGGTGGCACCTTCAAAAGAGGTATGCCTATGCACAGGAGGGAGGATGGGTAGCGGAGAACGTGGCGTTTCTTTATAGCAAAGAGATTGAGCAGAAGTATGGAGCATTGATGAGAGAGCAAGTAGGGCAGATTATTCTTGAGGCCAGAGAACATCATGCTCTTTATTTAGAATCGGGTGTTGTAACTGATGCGCTGCTTCAGTCGGCATTGTTGCTTGCGCAGATCGATGTATTTTTTCGTATTGCTCGATTGTATCCGCCGATTTATGTGGATAATGGTGACGTGGAAGATCTGAGATAACTTGTTGAGGCGATCCCACAAGACGCTTTTGTTTCTCAGCAGGTTTGTCTACTCAATCCCACGTTTGCGCATTCGTTTCTTGTAGAGGGGGCGGATGCC
Source organism: uncultured Ktedonobacteraceae bacterium (assembly GCA_964247295.1). Lineage (GTDB taxonomy): Bacteria > Chloroflexota > Ktedonobacteria > Ktedonobacterales > Ktedonobacteraceae > CAXTTV01. The sequence goes on from CAXTTV010000182.1 coordinate 6,655, forward strand.
GATCTCGTGTTGGATCATACATTGATTGATATTAAAGCCGTCAAAGCTCTTGAGTTCAAGCGAAATTACCTTGATCAATTGTTGGGATACTACACTTTATACCGGTTGGGGGGGACCCGTAATGGTTCAAAAGAGCTTGAGATCTATGAGAAAAGAAATAGAGTACCATTTCAGGGTAGTGATAGCATTGTAGGTGCTCCCAAAGATCACAAGATTACTCACCTGGGAATATATTTTGCCCGGCATAGTTATTTATTCACGTTTCCAGTAGATGTATTCATCAACGAAAAAGTATATAGTGATTTTCTATCCTGGTTCAGAGATCGAGCAAAACTATCCTGTATGATGTAATCACTCGTCCAGGTGGGATCGCAGCCACTTCTCACGTTGAGTTTCGTAGAAGCTTTGCAGGGTAGTTATTTTGAAGAATTTCGACTTTTTAATAACATCATTGGGTGCTACCTCTAAATCACCTTCAGAGATAGGACTCAATTTTAGATGTTTGCCTATTTATCAGACCTTTTCGTGACGGCGATCCTGGAACCGGATGCGGAAGGCGTATCCCAATGTAAGTGTAGGATCGATTTTTGTACGTAATCTGGCATTGGGTTTGATTTGTTCCACGTTGAATAGGTGCAAGAGTGTGGCTACAGCCAGGACAATCTGGGCTTCCGCCGCGCCAGCCCCCAGGCAGATATGGGTACCTACACTAAAGGGAACGTAGGCTCCAGGTTGCTTGTGTTCGTGGCGACCCTCTGTATAGCGGTCAATATCGAACTTGTATGGAAATGGGAAAAGCTGCGGCAGAAAGTGGCTGATGGTGGTCGCGATAAGTACATTATCGCCCTCTTTGATCTGGTGACCAGCGAAGGCAAAGTCTTTGTTTGCTGTGTGGTTGACGACCTCACCGATTGAATGGAGCCGGAGCGTCTCCTGCATCGCCTGGTAAAGAACGCCGTGTTCACGGATCTTTTCTGAGGTTGGTAGGCCATCGGCGAAAAGTTGATCGGCCTCCTCTATACATTCCGCGAGGATTTCAGGGTGTTTGAGCAACTCGTATAAGAGGAAGGTGGATTCATTGGCAACGGTATCCAGACCGGCGACAAAAGGCCCGAGGGCCGCGAAGGCGATCTGCTCTTCGGTTCCAAGCATTTTTTGAAGCTCGGAGAGCTCACTGGCCTCCAAAATGTCGTCGACCAGATCTTTTTTCGCGCGAGTAGTATTCCGATGTTTCGCGACAATCTCGTGCCCCATTTTAAGATACTGAGCTTTGGCCTTTTGATAACCGGGCATTTTCAGCATCAGGGTCGGGGCCTGTTTCGTCACATGGACATTGATAGAGACTCGCGTCGCCGTAATTATATGTTGGAGATTTTCGCCCGTAGCATAGTTTGTGAGAGCCCTTCCAAGCTGTTCCGTCACAATTTTACGGAAGAGTAGAAGAGCCGCGACCTCTTCACCTGGTTGATAGCTAGTAATAACAATCTGAGCGATATCTATCAGCAGAGGAATATCGGAGAGCAGATTGCTGACCGAATAGGCGGGCTTGAATAATTTGCGCAGGCGGAGATGAGGATCGCCATCGATCGTGGAAAGGTGGTTTTCAGCATGAAATTCTCGACCAAACTCGTGCCAGAGCTCGTGGGAGCGAAATTTATCGGCTCCCTCTCGTGTCACAAAGGTATTGGCATCGATCGGGACCCGCCATCACCACAAATTCCTGATTTAGTGCGCGGATGCGGAAAACTGGTCCGAGCCTTTTGTACTGCTCGACCAGAAATCTCACAAGATCTTGCTGGATCGCCGGTGTGTTGCCCAGAACTGGCAGGCCTGATGCCAGTGGTGGAGAAGGAAGCCAATCAACGGCGGTCTCGATGCTCATATAGTCCTCCCCTGCTAAATAAATTTTTGAGGCGCAGCAGTCGTCTTATCGCCCGTGTTGGGGGTGCCGCCCGGTTCAATGATGATTAAATGGGTCTCCTCTTCCGCGAAAGGCTGATGCTCGACGCCCTTAGGGACCACAAAGAGTTCGCCAGGATTAAGCACCACATCTCGATCTCGTAGGTGGATTATCAGACGGCCACTGAGCACAAAAAAGAAATCGTCGGTCTCATCGTGCTTATGCCAGACAAACTCATTTTTTACCTTTACGATCATAATTGAGTAGTCGTTCAGTTTCGCGACCGTTCGGGGAGACCAGTAATCTGAGAACAGAGCAAGCTTCTCCGCGAGATTAACCTTATCGTCCATAAAAGCTCCTGATGGTAAAATACTGTCGAAAACTACTCCTATTATACAGCATGATTGAGAAGGGTTTTCAGATGCGCAGACCAAATACAGAGAAAGTTGCGATGGTGGTGGTGATCGCGAGCAAAGTACCCGCTACCGCCTGCCAGATAGTGTGAGCGCCAGCTTGCCAGCGGGCCCAGCCAACCAGGATCACCAGGGGACAAAGAAGCAGCCATTGAGGGCCAAATAGCAGAATAAAAACCGTGACCATACCCGCAACCCCGACCAGATGCAGGCTGATCTTCCAGAAGCGAGTCACAATGAGCGCGATCAAACAGGTGATGATTACAGAGACAATCGTCGCGATGAGCTCGCGTGAGACCCGAAGGTAGGTGAGTAGCGCCAGCGTTAAAAGGATGCAGACAAGGCTAAAGAGCATAGGAACAAAACGTTGTTCGCGTTTGCTGATATTGTGATCGGAGAAAGTTCCCCGGCGCACCCCCCACCAGATAAACAGGAGCGGCAGCACCGAGGTCCCTCCGATCGTGACCAGGCACCAGAGCAAGGCACGAGAGAGATCGGGTGCGCTAGAAAGCGCGATTGCTAGAAACGTGGGAAGAGCCAGAAAAAGGGGATTAAAGACCTCCGAGATCACAGTAGCAAACCGGCTTGGTGCAGGATTTTTAGAAATTTTTGTACTCACAGAATATGTTATTATCCTCTTTATCTAAAAATTCGCATGATCTTTTATACTGTACGCTAAATTATCTAGTCTGTCCAGAGCAGAATTATACAGGGGTGCAGTTCATTTTTTTGCAGTGGCAGAAAAAAGGGTCCTTCAGGCGGTGGATGGTGGAGCATCATTGCGTGCCCGTCGTAGGACGGCCCGTCGAGCAACGCGACGACGTGCCGCTTCGGCCCGAAAGGCTGGGCCCGTGCCCAAACAGGCTTTTTCTACCCACAAGACGCACCTGGAGCACAAGGAAAGGCTCTTCAAATGACCATGAAGGGTTTCTTGGTCACGCAACGGCTGCGGCGTGAGTGCAGCGCCCCATGCCGCTTTGGCTCGTGAGGGCCACAAGGATCGGAGCGTCGGATGCGAC
>CAXTTV010000183.1:0-2025 GCA_964247295.1 uncultured Ktedonobacteraceae bacterium
CAGATTGGAGAATGCAAACATAATCGAAAGTGACCCCTTTTCTTACGGCTACCTGTGATTTCCTGCCTATCTTACCACGATAGCGGCTTCAAACCGTGCAAATGAATATTTAGTAGGAGTATTAGTAATTAGTATATGATCTCCTCTGTAAAAAGGGCCCGTTCTTGTTTTCTAGTATGCTCGATATATTAAGGGCCCCCTTCTTATTATAAGGGGCCCTCCCTCATAAACGTCGCAAAATCAGAGATCTAATGGACAGGTTCAGTTAGATCATCTTTCGTTTCTGGATCTTTTATTACGGAGTTTATACGCTCGTTAAGTGCGGCTAACAGGTCGTCTCGCTGATCAACGTTCAATAAAATGGTGATCACGGTCAACATTCGCCCATTAATCTTGAGTTCCAATGGCCAATGAAGGGTTAACAACACTGTCCCCTGATCAGAAAAACAGACAATTAAACTCTGTTCATTCGCTTTGTAATAGGCGTTGAGCGGCTCTAGCACTGATACATGCTTCCGCGTCTCCTGGGCACTGCAAATACTGGTAAGTGGAATATCCACTTTGAAGGTGAAACCATAACGCAAATTGAGGTGTGTATCCGTCAACGAATGCCTGGTCCAGATGGGCGAGAGCATCCTAATCGCAAGAAATAGGTGCAAGCCTATCGATACCCCTATAATAGAGAATCTGAGCCAGAACATGGGTACAAAGGATAAGGCACACAACTCTAAAACACTGCTTTCAACAATAAATAAAAAAAGCAGAACACCTACGATACTTAAATAGGAACCGCGTTGAGCTGTGTAACTAAACGTTTTGGCTTTTTTTTGCATTTAACATTCCTTTCGGTTGATCCACCGAGCCGACCAGGGCGTTCCAACATTCAATCTCTACGAAAAAGCGATGCTGGGCTGGCGATATATTCGTCAATACCATACTTTTAAGTATCTCGGCGAAAGGACCCTCCAGCCGTTGACCATCACTATAGGCCTGATTAAAAGCCATGATGATAGCCTGTATATCTTCGCTATTTTTATACTCTTCTATTACTGCATCAACCTCCGGTGCATTTTCAGCTACCGTAGCCAGCATCGCCAATTTCTCATTGAAAACAAGCAGACTTTCAAGCAATTGAGGCTTTTGTGTAACGAAATCGTGCTCAGCTTTCAGCAAAGTTTCTCTGTAATCAACCGGCCAATCAAAGCCATCAAAGATCTGCCAAAACGTCTTCTCCATCTCTATAAGAGATGGACTCACCGTCTTCAACCGCTCTCCTAATAGATCTTTGATGATCTCAAAGCTGGCAGATGTGACTGGCCGATCAATCTTCGCGACTCTCTCTTCAGAGAGAATGGCTTGTATCCGCCCGCGTCGCTCCCCTAACACGCGCATCTGATCCGCTAACTCGGTATCCAGCGCCTGTAGAATCTGGCGCAATGTATGCTCGTGAGAGGCATCACCTAAAATCATCTTGATTTGTCTGAGGGTCAGGCCGAATGTCTGCATATGACGAATCTGTTTTAAGCGAAGCAAATCCTGTGCGTTGTAAAGGCGGTACCCCCCCTCGGTCCGATCTGCTTCGGAAAGCAAACCCACTTTGTGGTAATGGCGGATCGTCTTTGCTGTGACACCAAGCAATTGGGCCACTTCTCCAATCTGCAATAATTTCCTCATGTATGCCCATCCTTTCAATCTCTCCATACTATAAAACCTTGCCCCTGGGACAAGGTCAAGAGATACATTGTCAAGATCTGAAGATTTTATACACCCTATTTCTATTTCAATAGCAATAAGTTAATACCTGCATAATAATCTATTAAAGAATGGGGTTCATAATATAGGTGTTATTGAGTGATTGCAAGCTCATGTTAACACTATGTCGTTGTTCGACCATATTATTTTGAATGGGTAATTCCAAAGTAAGGATGCTTCAATGAAGAAATTTGCGTTGCTCCTGAGTCTGCTCTTTTTATTAATGGTCGCGTTTGTGCCTGCTCATGCTTCCGCGCACCCGGTGACTCCTAC
>CAXTTV010000183.1:2035-9914 GCA_964247295.1 uncultured Ktedonobacteraceae bacterium
TGCTTATCCCGATTCTAGTTGTACACCAGGCGCGGTTTTCGATGTGACCGCCAGCGATGTCTGCACACCGGGCTATTCTAGCAAAGTCCGCAATGTCTCAACGGCAACTAAAAATCTGGTCTACTCTAATTATGGGATCGCCAGCCACACGAGCGGCCAGTACGAGGTCGATCACTTCATTCCCCTGGAACTGGGGGGTTCCAATGATATTTCTAATCTGTGGCCCGAGCCAGCCAGCCCCACACCTGGTTTCCACCAAAAAGATAAAGTCGAAAATTACCTGCATGCTCAGGTCTGCTCCGGCAAAATAACCCTGCAAGAAGCGCAGAACGAGATTGTAAACGACTGGGTCGCCGTATACAATCAAATCTAAGGCACAAATACACGTTACTTTAATTAAAGCACCCAAAGATTGATAAGAGATCAAAAAGTCTCCAAGGATGCACAACGCTCTGGGTTACCTGGAGCATTTCCTGGAGGCTTTTTGATCTCTGTTTTTTAGATTATACTGATAAACCTCTGATACTTTTTAACCATCTAACCAAATAAGCCACTTATCACAGGGATGTATATATGTTTGATAAAACTCGGATGATACTCGCACACTCTGGCTTACCAGATCGGGAAAGTAACCTGATTATAGAATTGGAGCGCTTCCTTCGGGAAAATGGGGCCTTACAAAGGGATAAGCCTTTTCCTGTTATCAATAAAGATGCATCTGATCAAGCTGAAGAACCGGTCGGTTGCGTGATTGAAAAGCAGGCGGTGATCGCTATATCGCTGCGATACTGCGATATATCTACTCTGCCACAATCTCTCAATCAACTTGGTTCCTTACGCCATCTCGATCTCACGGGAAACAGACTTACCTCTTTACCTGCTTCATTGGAAGATTTATCCCAATTACAGCGGCTGATTGTGGACAATAATCAGTTGACGACGCTACCACACTCTCTTGGAAATTTGAGTAGTCTGAAAGAGCTCCACGCTGATAGCAATCGGCTCGCTTCCCTGCCCGAGACAATCTTTCAACTTGATAAACTTGAAACGCTCCGCCTCTACAATAATCAGTTCACAACTCTGCCAAACAATATGGATCGATTGCGCAGCCTCAAAGACTTTAGTATTGGGAGAAACCTGTTAGAGGGGCTTCCTGGCTCTCTCTGGCAGCTTCAGAACCTTCAGATCTTAAATATCGCGGAGAATAGGCTAACCAGGATATCAGAACAAATAGGTATCCTTAAAGGGCTACACACGCTGGATCTTGGGCATAATTATCTCACAGCACTTCCAGACTCTTTGAGTGATCTCACCAATCTCACGTTTTTTCTTTATATCAGCAATAATCGCCTCACAGAGTTATCCGAGTCTCTTTTTGAGAGAATGGATACGTTACGCTATTTAAATGTCACAGACAACAGGTTAACAAAACTTCCTGAAAGTCTTGGCAAGCTGATCAACCTTCGAGAATTAAGGCTCTATAATAACCAGTTAATGACCCTACCCCATTCATTCGGCGGTCTTAGAAATCTGAAAGAGCTTCATCTGATGAATAACCATCTGACCGCTCTTCCAGAATCGTTCGGGCAACTTCAACAGTTAAAGGAATTGCGCATCTCCAACAATCGTCTTACAAGGTTGCCCGAATCCCTTAGTAGACTAACCCGGCTGACAACTTTGGATTTGAGAAATAATCAGCTTTCTTCTCTTCCCAAAGATCTCAAAAATCTGACGTTCCTGGATCTGAGGGCGAACCGCCTGACCTCTCTTCCAGAGGAGTTGAGAGAGCTTCCACATCTTGAAAAACTGGATCTGCGCTGGAATAAGCTTTCTTCAATTCCCTCGTGGTTTCAAGATCTTGAGAAACGTGGCTGCACTATCCTTCTATAGTTTCGGATTATAATCAAATCAGGCTCGTGGTGATATGACTTTTTTAGCGCGCGGGCTCTCCTGACTCAAGCGCATCTGACCCGTATCTGGCCCTAACAATGCGGAGATCAGCCAATCTGTGACTAATCGAATCCGCTTCGCCCATGAGGGGATGCGCTCAAGATAGACCAGATGCCAGAGAATAAAGGCGGGGAAGCCACTGAAGGTGAAACGTCCGATCTCCGCTACCCCTGTCCGGTGACCAATCAAGGCGAGGTGTCCCTGGGTAGAGTACCGATACGTGGGTGCCTGCTTCCCAGCATAATCTAGGGCGATGGTCGCTCCTACATATTTTCCCTGCTGGCCAGCAGCCTGGGCGGTCGCGGGGACAGGTTCATTTGTAGACGAGTCGTAGGCCCAGGCCGAGTCTCCAATGACATATACGTCCTGGTTGTCAGGAATCCGCAGATGCTCATCTACGATAAACGCGCCGATACGTGCGTGCTTTACTGGCAACTGTTGCACTACATTCGGCGGGGTCACCCCTGCCGCCCAGAAAAGCGTTCGCATAGGAATAATCTCTTTATCTGTCGTAACGCTGGTCTCGCTGGCAGCGGTGATCGCGGTTCCAGTGAGAACTTCAATCCCCTGCTGCTCAAGAACTTTCTGCACCATCTTTGAGGTTTCTGGACTGCCCATCGGCAGCACACGATCAGCATGCCCGATCACGATGATACGAATCGACGCGTCCTGCAACCAGGGGTATTCTCTGAAAAGCCCCGAAACAATATAGTCGTGAATAATCGCGGCCAGCTCAACTCCGGTATCACCGGCCCCTCCAACCACAAAGGTCAACCAGGCTTTACGCTCTTCCATGTCTGTGGTCTGGTGAGCTGACTCGACGGCATCAATCAGGTGGTTGCGCAATTGCAGCGCATCGGATGGCGCACGAAATGGAATGGCGTTCTCTCGCAGCCCTGGTAGATCCGGGATTGCGGTATGGCTCCCCAGCGCGATTACGAGACGATCATATGGCCGCGAACCGGCTGAGGTCTGTACCTCTTTATGGTCAAGGTCAATACCCTCGACATCCGCGTGCAAAATATGAAAACGTCGGTTCTTTTGAAAGTTGCGGATCGGCACCACCACATTATTTGGAGTTGTGCGGCCATTGGCCGCCGTCCACAATAAAGGCGCGAACAACATATCATTATCGCGATTAACCACCAGCACACTGGTTCCATCGGCAAGATCCATCTGCTGATCCAGCTTGAGGGCTGTCTGCAATCCTCCAAAGCCAGCCCCCAGTATCAAAATGCGGTTATTTGATCGTCGATACGAGGCTTCGCTCTCGCTCAAATGCTTTTCAGGTTTCACTCTCGCGGCAATTTGCTTGCTCCGCATTCCAAGCAAAGCCGCGCCAGCTCCTACACCTAACACTATACCTAACGCTGTATCTTTCCGCATAGATAGTATCCTCACATTCTCTGTCACATATTACTCTTCTCATACAAACTTTTGATGGTATTATACTATCCCAAATTATATGACTGGATGAATGTTAACAACGTTACATATATAGCTAGAGTAGCTAATCAACAGCCCGAATAACCGGATGCAATAGCCCCAGGTCAATGATAAGCATGCTAAGCAACCCACCAATGATGAAAACATTCGATGCCCCGATCCAATCCGCGATGATTCCCGCGAGAGCGTAACCTACAGGGGTTAAACCAGATGATCCAAGTGCGTCAATACTTGAAACTCGCCCTAGAAGATCTGTGGAAACTAGCTCTTGAAGGCTCTGAGCCCAGCTTAGATTAACGGTATTAATCATGCCTGGACAATACAAAAGATGAGGCTCAATCCAACAAATGGGAGCGGTAAGCCCATTAGAAAAATCATCAGGCTGGCAACTATCCAGGCTCCGTACAGAAGATACCCTCGATGGCGCAAACGTTTCCTGCGGCCAATCAGGATCGCGGACAGCACTGAGCCAATCGCAGAGATACCCATGAGCAGGCCATACATCTGCGCATTTGCTCCAAATCTTTGCTTTACCAATAGTGGTAAGGCCGTCTCCATCGGGCCTGCCAGCGTCAGGTTGCTCAAACCGGCAATCGAGATGGTAATCCATAGCCAGGGTGAGCGCATCACGGTCCCAAGCCCCTCGCGCAAATCTTGCAGGGCACTTGCCTCGACAGCAAGCTTTTGGGAAAAAGCCCGTTTTTGCGGTACCATCAACAAACAAATGCCGGATAATATAAAAGAAATAGCATTCAAAGCAAAGGCCAGGGCAGTTCCACCCGATGCAATAATCAAGCCAGCAAGTGCCGGGCCAATCATCAGCGTAAATTCCGAGCTCAAACTTCTCAATGAATTAGCGCTTGTAAGATCCTCTCCCGCTACTATATCAGGTACGATCGCAATATAGGCCGGGAAGAAAAAGGCATCTACAAATCCAAAGAGGCCGCTCGCGATGAGCACCTGCCAGATCTCCAATCGCTGGGCAAAGGCGAGGACCGCTATCGCAATCACAATCAGGGCGCGGAACACGTCCGAGGCCAGCATCAGATGCAGACGCGAGAAGCGATCGACGGCGACCCCACCAAATAATAGGAAGAGGATCATTGGTACGCTGGAGCAGACGAGCACCAGCCCCATTACAGCCGCCGATCCCGTTTTCTCCAACACCCACCATGCCAGAGCTACTGTATAAAAGCTATCTCCCAAACGAGAAATCGTCTGACCGCTCCACAGCAGCGAAAATGAGGGATTCCTCAAAGATCTCATGACATGCATAAATATAGCAACCCTTCCTCACTCTATAGAACCGTCATTCATGTTTTATTATGATACAATTAAAGCAAAGTGGTAGCAAAATGGCGTGTAACAATGTCGAAAATATTCCCTCCAGAAAAGATATGACACCCAATGTTGCCATCTTCGCGCAGAAAGAGAATAGAAATGTCATCAGCACTTCAACTCTTCAATGTGCGGCTGTACTACGTGACTGGAGCGTTGTTACTTCTGGTGGGCGTACTGGTAATGCTCGCAGTACCCGTACAAACAATGATAGGAAATCTGCACACCTGGGATGGGCTTGTGGGATCACTTTGTGCCGTCATTCTCTAGCTCACCGGCATCTATGCCGAGCTTCGAGGCAGAAATTTCCTCAAGCGGGCGCAAGGACAAGTAAAAGCTGATTAGGCAAAATTTATGGGCAAACAACGCTTACTGATGCATCTTACACTAACGGAACACGCAGTTGAAGGACGGGCAAATGTGCGTAAATATTACACATAACGACGCTGACCTGCTTGGGTCTCTGATGTTCGAGTCCTATCACAATACAATTGATGATGAGGGCGAAACACCTGCGGAGGCAACTGAGGAGATCCAACAGACGTTATCTGGAAAATATGGCCCGATCCTGGAAACGTGTTCTTTTCTGGTTGAGGAGCAGGATCGTGCTCTCTCTGCCACAATTGTCTCCTGGTGGCAGGGTGTGCAACATCCCTTTTTACTTTTTGCGATGACCGATCCTCAGGCTCAGAGACAGGGATTGAGCCGTTTTCTTTTGAAACGTAGCATCAATGCACTACTAGCGGCTGGTTACTCTGATCTTTCTCTGGCGGTTACAATAGGAAATATACCGGCCCAAAAACTCTATGAAAGCATAGGATTTCAGGTGGTCAGAGAACAGTAAATTCTCGATGAAAGGGCCTACCAATGCAGATACGGCCAGCTATCATGGCAGATACGGGCAGCATTGCCCATATTTATAACCAGGGGATTGAGGACCAAGTCGCGACTCTGGAAACCGAACTACGCACACCCCAGGAGCGCGGGGAATGGTTGGCGGCTCGCGGCCCTCGTCATCCTGTGCTGGTCACCGAGGATGATACGGGAACAGTGGTGGGATGGGGCTCACTAAATGCCTTCAATCCCAGACATGCCTATGATCATGTGGCTGATCTCTCCGTTTATGTTGAGCGGGGACAACGCGGTCGTGGTCTCGGAAAGCTCTTGCTTCAGGTCCTTGAGCAACAGGCCAGTCAGCTCAGTTATCATAAGCTGGTCCTGGCCTCTTTCCCAATCAATACAGCCGGGATGGCCTTGTACAAAAAACTTGGCTTCCGCGCGGTTGGCATCTACCATGAACATGGAATGTTGGATGGTAAGTGGATTGATGTGATTATTATGGAAAAGCTTCTGCGCTAAATCTGTGTTCTCTTGTTCCTGGGCTAGTGATCTACAAGCTGCTTGTGACCCTGTGGACAGGTCCCCTTCCAATAATCTGGCCCGCCCGTCATGTAATCTTCGTCCCAGATTTCCTCAAATTGCATGTGCTTATAGCAATACACCCCGATGCAATCCTTGCAGTAGAAAGGGGCGTATTCTCGATTAATCGCATGTAATGCCTCTACCTTCCCAGTAATCAAAGAGTCCCGAATATTGTCATAGGTGTCTTGAAAAAGCACTAAACCAAAGCTAAATGGAGCTTCCCGCATTTGCAAATATTCTTTGACAACAAATTCCGCCTTCCGTCCCGTCATAAATCGCGCACTTAAAACAGGATCTAACGGATGAGCCACCTCTGAAGCAATTAATTCAACCTCCATTATCATCAGACATCCCTCTTCCTGACAATGGAATGTTGAAGAGAAACAGCCAGGAAGCAGCTCAACTGTGGAGAAGCGGAGGGGCGTCATGAATCTCTCTTCGTTCTCTGCCATAATCTCTCTTCTTTCAATCTTTAAAATATTGATGATACGGTTCCCACCTATTTTTCGTAAGTATAGTGGAGTATATCTTATGAGAGGCCCAAATAACACTTTTGGATGACGTTCTTCCTACCACTATATCGTTATTTTTTGATGGATATATACGCTTTATAATGGGAAAATCTGTTGCAGAGGTTATTGATAAAGTTGTTTTTCAGGACAGAAACAAGTAAGCTTTATAGGTAAATAGAAGGAGGTAGTTTAATTTTATGCCGTTCGCAACCTGGTGGCGCGGAGACTCCCTACCAGATCTCTCGCCCCTACCGCATTTCTCTGTTCAACGCTCAACCGATATTCAATTGATTACTCAATTGACCGATCTTTCTAAACAAGAGCTTGATCGCCGTTTTCAACGCGGAAACCATATTTACATTGCCTGTGTGTCAGGCGAGCCAGCAGCATATGGCTGGGCCGCGATGCAGGAGGGTGGGATCATTGAACTCCAGTTCTTTTTTCCTGTAACATCTGGCGATTGCTACTTATGGGACTTTAAGACGCTCCCTCAATGGCGAGGAAAGAGTATCTACCCACAGCTTCTTCAAGCAATTATAAAGCAGGAACATGCCATTCAGCATTTCTGGATCGTCTTTATGTCAAGCAATGCTGCTTCGTCTCGCGGAATCCAAAAAGCTGGCTTCCATATTGTGAGCGAGTTGTTTGTTTTTGGCGATCGCGTCACTGGCCTGACTCTACTCGATAATAGTCAATACGCTCTCGCTAGCTCCGAATTTTTCCGACTGCCAATTGTTGCGAAAAAATCAGAGGCCTGACTATCACCATGAACGCTCTGGCAAAGTAGCTAGAATAAAAGAAAGGGCGCGAAACAGAGAACATTTCTCTGCTCACCGCCCTTTGAGATCTTCTATGATCCGATTTTTGGGGAAAACGTTTCCTACTCACTCATCCATTATTGAGCCGATGCGAAACTTTTCTTTCTGGTACGTAACGGCTCACCTACCTGGTGTAGATGACTTAAAATCTCCGTTAAAGCCTGCCAGGCGTTGGTCTCGTGATAGGCAATCGCATGCCTCTGGCAAAAGGCTTTGATGATCGGCTGGGCCTCTTTTAAGCGGTTACGAGGCATCGCTGGAAACAGGTGATGCTCAATCTGATAGTTGAGGCCACCATAGATGAAATCAGTCACAGGGTGCGAGTAAATGTTACGAGCTGTCACAACTTGCCGATGCAAGAAGTCCATATTGCTCTCTTTTTCTACAACTGTC
>CAXTTV010000184.1:0-9895 GCA_964247295.1 uncultured Ktedonobacteraceae bacterium
CCAGACCCAGATAAAGCCATGAGCTTCTTGCGAGGAATACGTCGTACATTGAAAGACTTTGGGCTTTGGACCGTTGCGCCCATTTGCCGGAACTAGCTGACACGTCCCCTCGGAATCGTACGGGAGGGAAGCCATGGAAATGACATTGAATATTCCCATTAATAATTTTCCCCGGACTGAGCTTCACACTGCGATGCGGGCAAGGCTTAGACCTCGCGCTTATCCCAGACAAATTGACGAGCCGGATAGAAATCAAACTCTGCATCTTCCAAATCAATTAAGCGCTGAGAAAAAAGTGTCGATGTGACAACGTGAACGTTCTGGTCTCCATAGGCATTGAGCCGATCGCTAAATATGTCTAGATGCTCCAATGAGAAAAGCGCCGCTTTCAGTAAAAAGTTGTTCCTGCCACTTAATTTGTAAATCTCTAAAATCTCTGGAAATTCTTCGGCTTTACTACTTTCAAGCAAAGATTTATCAGGAAAGCAGCGCAACTCTATAAAAACCAGTAGTGGCAAACCAAGCTTCGCAACATCCACTCGCATTCCGTAATTTGGAATAATTCCGGCTTTTTCCAGTTTCTTCACTCGATCACCAATAGATGGGCCTGTTAAACCTATACGTCTTGCAAGTTCTTTATAAGAAAGACGCCCATCTGCCTGCAATTCTCGTAAAATCTGCCAATCAATAGCGTCAAGAGACCCTTCTTGTAAATCCATCCCCAAATTCCTCCCTCTCTAAAGAAAGCCTCATTAAACAATTTTGTTCTTATTGTACTTATGAGTCATTTATTCTATTTTAATTATGTCAAAAACGACCTTTATTATTTATTATACCAATGCATGCAAATACAACTTTTCTTTTCTGCGATATGCTTTCTATCGTGACACAGTTACTCTTTGCCTTTACTAATGCTCACGCTTATCCCATCCAGGTTGCTGAGAAGGATACATATCAACCTTCGGTTCCTCCCAATCAACAATCTCCTGAGAAAAAAGCGTAGAAGTCACTACATTGGTAGTCTGTTCTCCGTACATGCTCAACCGCTCAGTAAACGCTTCCAGGTGTTCAAATGAGGCAAGCGCAACTCTAAGCAAAGCACAATGATTGCCACTCAATTTGTGCATCTCTACTATCTCGGGAAAGTTATCAGCACTGCTGGTCTTAAATAAACAATGATCAGGAAAACAGCGCAATTGCATAAAGACAAGCAAGGGCAGGCCAACCTTCGCACTATCTATCTGCGCTCCATAACTTGCAATAACTCCAGCATCTTCCAGCTTGCGAACTCTTTCCGCAGTCACTGGGGCCGATAAATTCACACGTCTTCCAAGCTCGTTATATGAGAGGCGTGCATCCTTTTGTAACTCTCGTAAGATTTTCCAATCGGTTCCATCCAGGAATCCTGCTCGCCAATTGGATCTCCAGAAGGCTCTCTGATCGTTTCCGGCCACAACACCTGCTGATACTCCTCTTACTTGCACTACTTGTGATTCAACTCGTTCTTCCAGTAATTATAATCACCATGATTAGTGGAGCCATCATACTATTACTCTGGGGAACAAGTTTTGCACTCCTTTTTATACCGCAACAGCAACGCCTGTTAAAAATTGCACCGGAGCACGCAAACGTTATTCTCGCACTCAATAATTCTACCCTCTATCTTGGAATTGCCAGCGGAACGTCCATAGGAGGTCTGGCACTCCGCTTCTTCGCAATCACCCAATTACCTTGGATAGGAGCAATAAGCATACTCGCTGCACTACTGACCATTATGATCAGCCATCATCAACTTTCACAAATAGATGTTAATAGCCGAGAATAAAAATGGAAACACCAGAGGAGATGCCTTCGGCGGATGAGGATGGAAGGGATGCCTCTGACTTCAGAGGCACGAGAAGGGCTAATAAATGAGCACCAAGCGGACGAGGGCAATGCAATCTTTGTAGCACCAGAAAGCTCCCTTTCATCCCAAGTGTTTAGGGAAAAGCTTGCTCTTTCGGCGATCTGCCTGCACAAGAGATTTATACAGGCAGCGGAGGCTCGAATCTCGTTTACAGCAGGCTGCTCATCCTGAGGAAATTGTTCATCACTATTCGCGTATGGGCAGAATAGAGAGGGAACTGACCCGCTCTTGTCTTTTCAAGAGTGCTGTATCCATCCGTGCCAAGGGTGTTGAGGATCTGGCCTTTAGTTGAGGGATGATACAGCCACCTATCGAGAGCTTGCTCGTCCAATTCAATATGATACTGCAAACCATAGGCTTGTCGCCCATAGCGAAAGGCTTGATGTTCTGTCACATCACTGGTTGCCAGAAGAACCGCATCAGGCGGCAGATCAAAGGTATCTTCGTGCCAGTGAAAGACTCGCTGATAGCCTGGTAGACTCGCGAAAAGCGGATCACGTTTTCCTTCAGCAGTCAATTGGACATCAAAGAATCCAATCTCGGTAAAGGTATGAGGCTTTACTTGGCCACCGAGAGCATCTGCTAATAATTGGCCGCCTAGACAGATCCCAAGATAGGGGATCTCTTTTTCCACAATCAAACGGAGAACTTCTTTCTCTCGAAGCAAATATGGATAGCTATCTTGTTTATAGAGATTTTGTGGCCCTCCAAACCCGATAACGGCAGCATACCCAGTTGGATCAGCAATAGGTTCGTGCTCGACATCAATGGTATCATAGGCAATGTGATGCTCATCCAATAGATCACCCAACAAGGCTTTCCGATTATTCCAGGCGTGATATAAAAGCAATACTCGTTTCATAAATCTTGTCCTCTTTTTCTTCGTCGCGCTGCGGTACTGAAGCAGTTCATGCTTCGTCCCGATCTTGTCCCTCTACTTTGTATCCGCGTTTTGAACGATTAGCTCTCACCTGACCTCCCTCCTCGCCCTGTTGCCTCTACAACCTGGACATTTTCGGGAGTATGCAAGAAGGTTGATCTCTCCGCTCCCAGAGCAAATCACCTACCTGCAGATCCTCCAGTGGTTAAAGTTGAAAGATGAAGATGAGACATTCGTAAATGTAAGCCACTCTAAAACTCTTAACTATTTAGAACCGGCCTCTCTCGCTGACCATCCTTTAAGGCTACGATCACAAATACGGTCATGGCAATGGAGATCCCCGCTGCAATCCCGAAGGTGATCTGTGGGCTGATCCATGGACCTGCAATAGCCTGGGCTAGCGGAGCTACTAACAACGCCATCGAGATCGCTGTACTCCGTATCCCCATAAGCTGGGAACGATTCTCGTCTGTGGAGGCGTTCAGGTAGATGGTTCCTAGCGCCGGCATTAAGAGCGCGCTCCCTAATCCTGTGAGAAGCGAGGCTACAATTAATATCAGGTACTGATGCGATAAAAGCATGGCAAGATTGAGCGCTGTGCTCAACAGGCTCCCCACTATCACTAATGTCTTTTTCGGGAGTAGATCAATAATACGCCCCAATAAAGATGGGAAGACGGCCAGGCTTAAGCCATAGGCGCTGATGATCAGACCGTATTGCGCGGTTCCATAATGCAGTACCTTCGCGAAGAAGAAGGGATATTGGGGCAATGAGAATGGATAGATGAACATGGAGCCAAAGTCGATGAACAGCAGGGCTGCGTAGAGCCAGACGAGGGCCCAAAGGGGTGATGCACTCCCACTCTGTCTTTTTACTCCGCTTCGCTTCGCTTCTCTCTCCTTTAAGGCTTGAATCTTTACTTGCTCAGGCAAGGTCTCCGGTAGCAGAAAGAAGGCCAGCACTGCGGCGATTAAGGCAAAACCCGACGACAGGAAAAAGGGACTATAGAAGCCCCAGGATTGATAAAGTATACCGCCAATCGCTGGCCCTAATGCGATGCCGCTGGCCTGGGCCGTGGTTATCCAGCCCATCCACCTTCCCTGTCTGTCAAATGGAACGGCGTCGCCTACCATCGACATCGCGGCTGGGAAAAAGCCCGCGACGAACATGCCCTCAAGAAAGCGCACCAGCACAAACAATAGTGGCGCATTAACTAACGCGAGCGTTAAATTTGTGAGCACGAAACCTATCAATGCGAACAGTATCAGGGGCTTACGGCCAAATCTATTCGCCATCACTCCCATCGGTGTGCTAAAAAGGAATGTACCCAGTCCAAAGGCCCCTTCCATCAGGGCTAACGTCTCCGCACCCAATCCAAGTGCCTGTAGGCGCTGCGGAAATACCGGAATGATAATACCAAAGCCTGTCATGATCAGGGCCAGACTTGCGGGCAAAATAAACAGTGCTCCGGTTCTACGCACTGGAGAGGCTGGTGGCAAGCTCTTTACTGCTTCTCCCGGCTGTATCCCTTCTATCTCACCTACTATTTTATTTTCTGATGGCGTCGTTTGCATAAATTCTACTCTTTCCACTTTTTATACAAGTAAGAACAAACAAGCAGCTCTTTTCATTCCTCTCCCAACAGAGCGTTCTTCCTTAATCTATTCTTTCTCACACCCTGACATTCGGTAACCCAATGTTGAAAGGATATAAAAGCTCTTTGATAATAATTTTGCTTGACTTTGTTCCTACTAAAATATATAGTCAATGAAAACCTTTGAAAAATGTAAGTGATGAAATACCAAACATAAGCACAGGAGCGCTGCTTCTTTAAAAAATGTATCTCAGAGGTATATCTTTTCTCGCTATCTTATTAGGAGGATTGGTTCGTGAAACTTAACCATGTCAACTTGACCGTTACCGATGTTCCGGCAGCGGCACATTTTCTTGAAATGTATTTTGGGTTGCGCAATCAGGGTGGTAACAAAGGGTTCACTGTACTCTTCGACGACGACAATCTGGTCCTCACCTTGATGAAAGCCGGACAGGTGAACTATCCTGGCACGTTTCATATTGGCTTTGTTCAAGAGAGCGAGGAGCGAGTGAACGAGATCTACCAACAGTTGAAAGATGGAGGATTTGAGACGCCCCCTCCACAACGCAGTCATGCCTGGACGTTTTATGTCCAAGCACCAGGGGGATTTACAGTTGAGGTTCTTGCTTAACTCCTTTGATCAATCTCTATAGTAACTTTCTAAATCAACGTAAGCCAATTCAGGGGAATTTGCCCTCAATACTAAAATAAGAAACTAGAAAAGCCCACACCCTGGAACAACTTGGTTGGTCCGTTGAGGCACAGACCGCTTATAACAAAGCCACAAAACTAAAAATTTCTCGTCCAATCAAGAATTCAGATTGAAAATCTATGTTGCTCTAGCTTTCACACATCTCTTTCCCCTCCAGATATCTTCTCAGAAGGTTTAGGGCCGAGATCGTGGCTGCGTACTTGTTCCCTTCCCGATCTGGCCCGGCGCACCTCTCAGAGCCCATGCACGACATCAATCCATGCGGTCCATCTACAGCGATATAAACGGTGCCTTCTGGCTTCCCTTCTTCGCTTCCTGGCCCGGCAACTCCAGTAATCCCTAACCCTATCTCTATGTCTAGCAGTTTTCGAACTGCGGTCGCCATCGCTCGACCGGTCTCTTCACTGACTACACCATGTTTCTCGATCACTTCGTGGGGCACTCCACACCTTTCTTTGAGTACAACGCTGTAGGCAACAATCCCCCCGAGATAGTGCGCTGAGCTGTCATGCACGTCGGTGAGGGCACTGGCGATCAAACCACCCGTTAAGGATTCCATGGTGGCTACGGTTAACCCCTGCTCATCCAATAATTGGCCTATCCTCTCCTGAAGCGTCTGTTGATCAGTCCCATAGATATAGTCAGCAAATAATCCCCGGATCTTTCCCTCGGTTCTGACCAGTACCTCTTCGGCCTCTTCTCTGGTCTTTTCACAGGCTGTAATATGAATATCAACCCCTTCGGGCGTCTCTTCAACGGTGATCTCTGGATTAGTTTCTCCCGATAAAGACGCTAACCGCTTGTTAACTGCCTTCTCATGCAGCTCTGCTGTTCTCAATGTTCTCGATGCTGTGACTTTCTTACTCATGAATTTCTCAAAAATCTCCTATCTCACATCCCGATCATTTTAAACATCTATGTGTGAATGTAAAAAAAACACGTTTTTTTCCAACTGATGGTTTCTTTTTCTCTCTACTAATTTATTTGATCCGGCTCTTCTTACCATTCTGGACCAATTGCAAGAGTCTGCGAATTTCAATAGTTGAGAAGCCATTTTTACGGTAAGAACGTAATCACATATGGGTAACCTTACACGTCGCTTTTTATAGTCGGTTCAATACATACAACCTTTTGACTTACGGTCAAAAGTTATGTATGAAGCAAAGGAGTTCAAATTTATGACGCAAGGATCTACCAAAACTAGCAATCAGCATTACGATCTTGTGAGCGCTCTTTATCATCTGTTGGAAGCGGCAAATTCATACGATACCTACATTAAGGATGCTCAGCAGGCGAAGGATAATGAGCTCGTTACGTTCTTTCAGGAATTAAAGCAACAGCACAGTCAGCAGGCTGAGCGCGCTCAGTCTTTGCTAGCCCAACGCATGGGCAAATAAAATAGCCAACGTCTGGAAGAGTGGGTTTAGATACCTACTCTTCCTTTTGATTTTTTATGCGAAACTAGATCTTTCTAGCCCATTCTCTTTTTTCTCTGTAACCACCAACTCTCTATAGTAGTTCTAGATAACCATTGATATACCTACTCCATTTTATAGATGAGATTTTAAAAGGATTAACGATTGTTACTTTCTTTTTCTGTGTAGCGTGCATTTTACGTCAAGATGATGTTCTACTATCTAATCCCGTTAGAAAGAAGGATGCTCTATGAAGGCTGTTGTTTATCATGGGCTTGGCGATATCCGTGTCGATAATGTCAGCGATCCCAGGTTAAAAGATCCTACCGATGCGATTGTTCGCCTGACTGCCAGCGCTATTTGTGGCACGGATCTCCATATGATCCGTGGTACGTTCCCCGGTATGAAGTCGGGTACTGTCCTGGGTCACGAAGGGGTTGGCGTGATTGAGGAGGTGGGTAAAGAGGTTCGCAATTTTAAGACCGGCGACCGCGTGGTGATTCCTTCGACGATTGCTTGCGGCTACTGCGCTTACTGCCGCCAGGGCTACTATGCTCAATGCGATAATGCCAATCCCAATGGCCCAAAAGCCGGTACGGCTTTTTTCGGTGGCCCTCAATTGACGGGACCTTTCGATGGCTTACAGGCTGAGTATGCACGTGTGCCTTTTGCGAATGTTGGTCTGGTGGGTCTCCCTCCACAGGTGACCGACGATCAGGCAATCCTGCTTTCGGATATCTTTCCTACTGCCTACTTCGGCGCGAAACTAGCTGAGGTGGCTCCCGACAGCTCAGTGGCTGTCTTTGGCTGCGGCCCGGTCGGACAGTTTACGATTGCGAGCGCGAAACTTCTTGGAGCCTCTCGGGTCATCGCGATCGATACGATCCCTTCCCGTCTGGAAATGGCTCGCCGTCAGGGCGCGGAGACGATTGATTTCAACCAATGGGATCCGGTTGAGATGGTTCTCCAGATGACTGGGGGCCTCGGAGTAGATTGTGTGGTCGATGCGGTCGGCGTGGATGCTAACCATCCCCATTCCGGACCCGCTGCCCAGGAAGCTACCCAACGCGAGCAGGAGTTTAAGGATCAACGAAAAATGGTCGCCCCTAAGACAAAAGAGCAGGGCGCTAACTGGCACCCCGGCGATGCTCCCTCACAGGTTCTCGATTGGGCCGGTGAGGTGGTCGCAAAGGGTGGCCGCATTGGGATTATCGGCGTCTATCCCCAAACGGCTCAGTTCTTTCCAATTGGTAAGATTATGAACCGCCAGATCAAGGTGAATATGGGCAATTGTAACCATCGTAAATACCTGTCCGAACTGACGCGCTATGTGGCCGCCGGTGTGATTAATCCCGCTGAAATTCTAACGGAGCGCGAGCCCTTGACAGATGCGATTGCGGCCTACAAGGCTTTCGATGAACGCCAGCCCGGCTGGATTAAGGTAATGCTTGAACCTACTCTGGCCTCTTAAGCAGAAAAGGAAGGAAACTATTATGAAGGCTGTTGTCTTTCACGCGATCGGCGATATTCGCGTCGATGAGGTCCCAGAACCAAAGCTTCAAGATCCAACCGATGCACTTATCCGCGTGACTTCCAGTGCGATCTGTGGTACCGATCTCCATATGATTCGCGGTACCGAGACGAGGATGCAACCAGGCCGCATTATGGGCCACGAGGCTGTGGGCGTTGTGGAACAGGTCGGATCGGGTGTTAAAGAGGTTAAACCGGGCGATCGCGTGGTGGTGACCTCTTCAATCGCTTGTGGTTCCTGTAAGAATTGTCAGGCTGGTCTCTATTCGATCTGCCTGCGTGCCAATCCTAAAGGTCCACATACTCTGGGTGCCCTCTTCGGTGGACCTGAGGAGACCGGCGGCTTCGATGGCTTACAGGCTGAGAAGGCTCGCATCCCTTATGCCGATACTACTTTGATTAAGCTACCAGACAGCATTAACGATGAACAGGCGATCCTGCTTTCAGATATCCTGCCTACAGCTTACTTCGCGGCTGAGCAGGCACAGATCCAGGACGGTAATACGGTGGCAATCTTTGGCTGTGGCCCGGTTGGTCTGCTCACAATTCTCTGCGCCCAACTTCGAGGCGCTGGCCGGATCTTTGCGGTCGATACGATTCCTTCCCGCCTGGAAAAAGCTCGTCAGCTTGGAGCTGAGGTGATTGACTTTAATGCCGATGATCCTGTATCCACGCTGACAAAACTTACGGGTACAATCGGGGTGGACCGTGTGATCGATGCGGTTGGTGTGGATGCCAATCGTCCTTATAGCGGCTTTCAGCAGATTAAGTCTCTCCTTAAGGCAAAGAGCTTTAAGGACGAGCAGCAGAAGGTCGCACCAGAGACCAATCCTCAGGGCGATAACTGGCATCCCGGCGATGCTCCTAATCAGGTGCTCTGGTGGGGCGTGAATTCGCTGGCAAAGGCCGGCACTTTTGCGGTGATTGGCGTCTATCCAGAGAAGATCGAGGATTTCCCGATCGGGATCGCGATGAATAAAAATATCACGATTACCTCCGGTCACTGCAACCATCGGAAATATATTCCTGGGCTCATCAATCTGGTGGCACAACATTTGATCGATCCTACGGTGATCTTGACTGAGAATGAGCCTTTAACCGATGCGATCACAGCCTATAAGGCTTTTGATGAGCGAGAAACTGGCTGGATTAAGGTCCGCCTGGAACCCTCGACTATCCACTAGTTCTTTCTACTATAAGGGGTATAGTTCTAGGAAGAAAGGGGTCCAGGGGCTTACACCCCTGGCGGGGGCGGGGCAGGTCTCACGGGGTGAGAACAGTCCCCGCTCATTTCCCCCTCTTTCTCGCCGCTGAAGCTGGCTTAAAAAGATATTTAAATAGCTCTGCTTTTTTATAGCCTTTGTCAGAGTTAAAGATGACGAAAATCAGTATACACAAAAACAATAGGTGTGGCTTGCACTATTTTAGGAACAACGCTTATGCTTTCAAGGTGTTTTACTATCGCATCTGAAAACCACTTTGGTTATCTTTTCTTTATGCTCGATATCCATTCCCACCTACACCACTGCTCTAATATGGTTCACGTGAAGTTAAAAAAAGTATAATAGATAAAAAGATACCTCAAAGCCTTATTTCCTGAAAGGATGGCTCCTATTATGGCTAATCCCCTCCTTGAAACTCCCCGCCTGCTGCTCCGCCATTTTTCGATGACTGATCTTCCCATTTTGCTGGCGTATCGTAACGATCCCGAGGTCGCTCGCTACCAGAGCTGGGAGAGCCTTAACGAGGCTGAGGGACGCACATTTATCCTTGAACAACAGGATCTGCCACCTGGTACCCCCGGCCTGGGCCTTCAAATCGCTATTGAATTAAAAGAGACGGGCAAACTCATCGGAGA
>CAXTTV010000185.1:0-9889 GCA_964247295.1 uncultured Ktedonobacteraceae bacterium
GCCCCGATGTTCCTGCTGATCGGTATCTGGGGTAGCGATGTGCAGAAACATGGAATGCCGGGCCGCATCTATTCGGCCTGGAAGTTCCTGCTCTACACCTTTTTCGGCAGTGCCTTTATGCTGATGGGCATTCTGCTGTTGTACTTTAGTCAGGGTGGCCAGTCGGCCAGTATGGCTTTCTTTTCTGATCCTACGCATATGATCAGCGGCTCGGTCCAGATCCCAATCATCGGGGTGACGATGAGCCTTCAGTTGTTAACCTTCTTGCTGGTCTATCTGGGCTTCGCGGTGAAGATCCCGATGTTCCCGTTCCATACATGGCTGCCAGATGCCCACACGGATGCTCCGACCGAGGTCAGTGTGATTCTTGCCGGTGTGCTGCTGAAAATGGGTGCGTACGGACTGATCCGCATTTGTTTTACATTATTCCCCCAGGGGATCGCGGCGTTCGCGCTGCCTTTGAGTGTGCTGGCGGTAATCAATATCCTGTATGGTGCTGGTATCTGTCTGGTTCAGACGGATATGAAGAAGCTGATCGCTTATTCTAGCGTTAGCCATATGGGGATCATCCTACTGGGTGTGGCGGCTGCGGCCTCGACAGGTGATCAGGCGTTCCGCATGGCGGCTCTAACGGGGGCCACGGTGCAGATGTTCAGCCATGGTATTATCACGGGTCTGCTCTTCTTCTGTGTTGGTGTGATCTACGACCATGCGCACACTCGTGAGATCGCGGTCTTTGGTGGTGTCGCGAAAAAGATGCCGATTCTGGCGACGCTTTTCACCTATGCTGGGATGGCCTCGCTGGGCCTACCGGGTCTGGCGGGTTTCGTCGCTGAGTACATGGTATTTACTGGTAGCTTTAAGAACCTGTCGATCATCACAGCGGTCTCGGTGATCACAATGATCCTGACGGCTGGCTATCTACTGTGGATGCTGAAGCGCGTTTTCTACGGACCTTTTAATACCAAGTGGGCCTGGCTACCAGATGCCAATCTGCGCGAGTCGATCCCGTTGTTTGCTCTGGCCGGTCTGGTCCTGTTTGTCGGCATCTATCCCAAGTTTTTAATTGATGTAATTACCCCCAGCCTGACCTATGTTATGCATACCGTCGTAACGGCGGGCATTCGATAAGGTAGAGGTGAGGAATACCTATGTTCAAAGTTAGTGATCTCTACCTTTTAGCGCCGCAGGGGACGTTGATCCTGCTGGCGCTGACGGTGATGATGGTGGACCTTTTTGGCCGTCAGCGCCGGGCGACTATGCTCACGGCCCTGATCGGCCTGATTGTGCCCGCGTTCTTTACAATCCATCAGGCGTTAACGCAGGATCTTACACGCTCCCACCAGGCGTTCTGGAATACGCTCTCGGTTGACCAGTATTCGGTGTTTTTCAACCTGATCTTCCTGTTGGTCGCAGCGATTATTGTCATTGCGTCCTATAGTTACGCGGAAAAGTATATCCGGGCTGAGGGTGAATACTACACCCTGCTGCTATTCTCAATCTCGGGCATGATGTTTCTGGCAAGCACTACCGAGCTGATTACCATTTACATCTCGTTGGAGCTGGCAAGTATTCCCCTGTATGTCATGGCCGGCCTGATCCGTGGAAACGAGAAGTCGGCGGAGGCCTCGGTTAAGTATGTACTTCTGGGCGCGATGTCCTCGGCGATCCTCTTATACGGTTTCGCCCTGCTCTATGGATTGACCGGAACAACGGATCTAGGCTCGATTGCTCAGGTGATCCGCACCGGCATTCACGAAGGGAACGCGCTGCATCTGGTGGCCTGTGTGCTGGTACTGGCGGGTTTCGGCTTTAAGATCTCGGCTGTACCTTTCCACATGTGGGCCCCCGATATTTACGAGGGTGCGCCCACGCCGGCGACGGCCTTTTTCTCGGTTGGATCAAAGGCTGCTGGCTTTGCTGCTTTGATCCGGGTCTTTATGAATGGTGGTCTTTGGCAGATCAATAACTACTCGATTGTCATCATTTTCTCGATTGTGGCGATCCTGACAATGACGCTGGGAAATCTGGTGGCGGCTGTCCAGACCAACGTCAAGCGGATGATGGCCTACTCCAGTATTGCTCAGGCCGGTTATATTCTGGTTGGTTTCACCGCCAGTCTGGCGAGTAAAAATGGTCAGGGGATCACTACTGTGCTTTTCTACCTGCTGGTCTATGCTGTCACCAATCTGGGGGCCTTTGCTGGAATCATCGCTCTGGCG
This sequence comes from uncultured Ktedonobacteraceae bacterium, assembly GCA_964247295.1. Classification (GTDB taxonomy): domain Bacteria; phylum Chloroflexota; class Ktedonobacteria; order Ktedonobacterales; family Ktedonobacteraceae; genus CAXTTV01. The sequence continues at coordinate 2,223 of CAXTTV010000185.1, forward strand.
AACGCGACTGGCGGCGATCACATTGAAGATTTCCGGGGTCTGGGACGGCGCGCTCCGCTCTTGAGCGCCTGCACAGCTCTTTGTCTGCTCTCGCTGGGTGGCATTCCGCCGATGGCTGGATTTATCTCTAAGGTCGCCGTCTTTACGGTTGCCTGGGGAAGTGGCCTTTCCTATCTAGCGGTGTTCGCGCTGATCAACAGTATTGTCTCCCTGGTCTACTATGGTCGGGTAGTGAAGTCCATGTACTTTGATGCTCCCGTCCACGAGGGCGATCGCGTGATCACCCCCGTTGGGTTGAGCAGCTCCCTGGCTCTCACTACTGCTGCCTTGATTGTCCTGACTTTCATTGCGCAGATCATCCTGAATCTGGCGAACCCGGCGGCGAATGTGCTGCTGGCTCTGATTGGTAAGTAAGTTGGCGGGAGGGCTTCGGCCCTCCTTCGGCGGCTGGACGATCCCTATAAGGATCGTCTTTTTTCGTTATTTGGGAGAATAATTACCCACTTTGGGATTGAAGATCTTCTTACAGTAGGTATTAGAACCAAACATTTGGTAGGTAAATCTTTATGGCAGAACCTTTACATATTCAAGAGGCGCGTGAGCGGGTGCTGGTTGCGGCGGAAAAGCTTTTTTCACAACGAGGATTCTCGTCGGTCACGCTTCGAGATATCGCGGCTGAGGTTGGAATTCGTCATACCTCGCTCTACCATCATGTACCGGGAGGGAAGGAGGAGCTATTTATTGAGGTTATGGAGCGTAACCTGAGGCGACATCAGGCTGGAATGACGGCGGCGATTGAGCAGGCCGGCCCGGACATTCAATTGCAACTGTATTCCGTAGCTGATTGGCTGCTTTCACAGCCCCCGATGGATCTGGTACGTATGGTCCATGCCGATCTCGTGGAGATAGATCCGTCGGAGGGGCATCGGCTCTCGGAATTGACGCTGACCGCAATGATTGAGCCAATCAATACAGCGCTTAGAAAGGCCAGTGACCGGGGCGAGATTGCATTCAAGAACCTTGGTGTAGTTGCGGGCGGTTTGTTGGGAATGATTGAGAGCTTGTACAGTGTTCCTGAGTATGCATTGGAGCAGAGCCGTCAGGAGATGGCACACGATCTGATCGACGCAATGCTCACCGGCCTTCGCCCTCGCTAAAATTTTTTGCCAATGAAGCCTACCACATTATTGGTAGATATTAAGGGGGTCGCAAGCGAAACGTCATGTTTTGTCGAGCACTACAGCCGATGGAAACCGTTTCCAGAAGACTACTGGGAAAAGGAAAAGAGGTTTCTGTACAGAGAAGGGAGATTGAATAAGGTAGATCTGGTCACGTGTGGACCCGTAACCAGGGGAGCGATGACAGGTGACACGAAGAGGAAACGGTGGGCAATCTCGTCGCACCGCCATGAGTATTCGGATCGAAGAGGATTCTCTGACGGATACACCGCCGCACTCTGGGTCTCGGAGGTTTCCGATTCGTGCGAAGGTTCGTGCATTCCGTCTACACGGGTCCACACGTGACCCGATCTACGGGCGATGGCGAGTAAGGCTGCATTTTAATCTGAAAGGATGAGTCTATGTTGAGTATTGGATCAATTGCTCGGGGTGGGCGGGACCGGCTTCGTCAGGTTCTGAACATCGTTTTCTCGATTGCCGAGGTTGCCGTTTTTTATATTGGTGTGTTGAATGGAAGCAATGATAAGATTACCACTAACGATCCGAGCTCGACCAGTCTGTTGGTTCCGGCTGGTTATGCCTTTACAATCTGGGCCCCGATCTATCTGGGGGCGATCATCTACGCCATCTATCAGACATTGCCCTCGCATCAGAACGATGAATTGTTGCGTCGGATCGGCTTCTATACGGCCTCGGCCTATATGTGATGGCTGGTTTCGCGATCTTTTTAGCATTGCGTAGTCGGGGAGATATTGCCTACGCGTTAACTGTAGTCTGGGCCCTGATCGGGATCTCCATCGCGAACGCGGTCTCCTATCATAACACTCTGGTCGCGATCTTCTCTGGCATTCTGTCTTTTGTAATGGTAGGCGTGCTGTTCCTGGCTCGAAGCGGTCGTCTTTCGCTTGGGCGAGCGCGAGCTGTACTCTAAAGAAAAGTAGTAGGGAAGACGTACCATCAACGTCTTCCCTTATTAACTAGACGGCCTGTTCCGAGGATTGCTGGGTGATCAGAACCTTGTCGATGCGGCGACCGTCCATATCCATGACCTCTAGCGAGAAGCCGTCCATGTCAATCTTATCGCCCTCCGTTGGAATCCGGCCCAGCCTGGTGAGTATCAGGCCGGCCAACGTTTGATATTCACCCTGTTCCTCGGAAGGAATGGGTGGGAGTCCGACCTGCTCACTGATCTTCTCGTAGGGCTCCATCGCATCGACCAGCCAGCTTCCATCGTCGCGACGCACAATCGACTTTTCTTCCTCAACATCGAACTCATCCTGGATCTCGCCGACCAGCTCCTCTAAAATATCCTCCAGGGTTACCAGACCAACGATCTGCCCATATTCGTCGATCACCATTGCCAGATGTGTGCCCTCTCGGCGGAAGATGCTCATAAGATCATCGACATGCTGATATTCGGGAATAAAGAATGGTGGGTGCAGGAGATCTTGAAGTCTGGGCGGCTGCTCGACCTGGAGGGTGCGGATCAGATCTTTCGCGTAGAGGATACCGACTATATTATCCAGGTCGTTTTGATAGACCGGCAGACGGGAATAGCCGGAGTCCATAAAGATCTCGGTCACCTCTTTGAGAGGCGTATCCACCTCAATGCCGGCGATCTCGGTTCGAGGGGTCATGACGTTGCGGACTACGCGATCCGTGAAGCGGAAGATGCGGCGGATCATCTCTTCCTCGGCAGCCTCAACGCTGCCGCTGGCGATCCCCTCATGGGCCAGATAGACAATATCTTCTTCTGTGACCGTCAACTGTTTGGAAGGTGGTTGACGCAACAAACGGAGCACAACATTCACGGAACCAGTCAGAAAAAACACAACTGGTTGGGCGAAAGTCGCGAGCCCATCCATAATGGGCGCGGTTGACATCGCGATCGTTTCCGCGAATTGTAGCCCCAGCCTTTTAGGGACCAGCTCACCGATGACTAACTCGACATAAGTTATTAAGATAACCACTGTAACAAAAGCAATGGTTGGGGTATAGCCAGCAATAGCAGGAAACTGAACTTTCAGCCAGTCAGAAACGGACCCGCTGATCTCCGCGCCACCAAAGGCGGCAGAGATAGTCTGGATCAGTGTAATCCCGATCTGAACCGTTGCGAGAAAACGGTCGGGATGCTCCGCCAATCCCAGGGCCTGTCCTGCTCGTTTATTCCCCAGATCTATCTGCTGTTGCAAGCGGCTTCTGCGCGCGGAGACAATTGAGATCTCAGCCGCCGCGAACACACTATTCGCGAGCGTTAACACAAACACAATCAATAATTGAATCGCCGTATTGCCAGCCATAGCCTATACACCTTCAATTCGTCTATAAAGAAAATATATGTAGTTCACGAGATAACGATCAAATTGGATTATCTGTTCTGCATTGTAGCTTTTCTCTCTCGCCTCTTCAAGTGGGGGCTCTGTTATACGGAATGTTGGTTGGGCGAAAACGCCCCTTCTAGTGCGGTGCACCAGCCGCACCAGGGTACCATTCTTAGATGCACCAGGTTGCTTGCTCTTATGATCAAACGGTCGGGGACTCGGTTGATCCTCCGAACGGAACGAGACTGCGTCTTGCATATGAGAGATCCGATCTGACATAATATATAACAATACATTTGTACATTTACTTATGAACGCACAATCTAGCTGCTAGGGGAGCCATTCGGCTGAGAGGCCGTCCCACTCTGGGTGGGACGCAGACCCTATGAACCTGATCCGGTTAGCACCGGCGGAGGGAAGCGGCGCGCAAAAGAGATATATCGACGTAAATCGAAAAAATATCTGTAAAGGCCGCGATCTTCCATTAGGATCAGCGGCTTTTTTCTTTGGGCTGCGTATTTTGAACAGGAGTGCGTTTAAGGCGAATGGGAAAAGGTGAAGGGTAGCATTTATGGCATCTCCAAGGCTTGAGGTTCGGGGCGTGAGCAAACGCTTTATAGCGGGCCGGCAGGTGGTTAAGGCATTGTCTCCAATCGATCTGACGGTTGGCGAAGGGGAGTTCGTCTCGTTGATCGGTCCCAGTGGTTGTGGCAAAAGCACCTTATTTAATATTATCGCTGGTGTGGAGTCACCCAGCTCTGGAACCATTCTTTTGGATGGTGAGAGCGGCATTGATTTAACTGGACGTTCCGGGTATATGCCGCAGCAGCCGCTGCTGTTGCCATGGCGCACCGTTGAGGAGAACGTCATTTTAGGATTGGATGTGCGTCGGGTTCCTCGCAAGCAGGCGCTTTCTCAGGCCCGAGAGCTATTGCAGCAATTTGGACTTTTGGAGTTCGCGAAGGGTTATCCCTCGACTCTCTCTGGTGGTATGCGCCAGCGCATTGCTCTGCTGCGTACCGTCCTCTTCAACTCTCGTTTTCTGTTGCTGGACGAGCCCTTTGGCGCGCTGGACGCTCTGACCCGGCTCTCGGCCCAGATGTGGCTACTGGACCTCTGGCAACAATTCTCGGCCAGCCTGCTATTTGTCACCCATGATGTGCGTGAGGCGATCCTGCTCTCGGATCGCATTTATGTGATGAGTGCGCGCCCGGCCAGCATTCTGAAAGTTGTTGAGGTAGAGCTTCCACGACCACGCAGGCAGATCCACCTCGCGCTTGGACAGGCGATCGCTCTGGAGCAAGATCTGATCTCGTTGCTAATGAAGGAGATGGTTGTATGACGAAAACCTCTGCCGCGCTCTGGCGGCTCGCGCGATATGGCCCGGCGTTTATTGTCGCGTTCGCGCTTTTCCTCTGCTGGGAGCTATATGTACGCCTTACCCATCTCAGCCCCCTGATATTGCCAACCCCTACGGCGGTTCTCAGCGCGCTCGTAGGAAACTGGGATGTTATCGCCGGTCATACGCTTCAGACCCTGGTTGAGACCGTTCTGGGGATGGTTGCCGCGACCCTACTGGGCCTGTTCCTGGCGATCCTCCTGGATATCACGCCGTGGGTGCGCAAAGCCGTCTACCCAATCCTGGTGACCTCACAGACGATCCCGATGATTGCCCTGGCTCCGCTCCTACTATTATGGATGGGTTTTGAGATCCAATCCAAGATCGTTGTTGTTATCCTTTACTGCTTTTTCCCGATCGCCGTTGCCAGCGCGGATGGGCTGGCCTCCGCCGAGATTGAGATGTTACGCCTGCTGAAAAGCATGCGGGCCTCGCGCTGGCAGACGCTCTGGCTGGTTCGGCTTCCGGGAGCCTTGCCCTCCTTCTTCTCGGGATTGAGAATCGCCGTCACGTATAGCGTCACCGGGGCGATCTTTGGTGAATATATCGGGGCCGAAAAGGGCCTTGGCGTCTATATGCAGCTTAGTTTTAATTCACGGGCGGTCGTACTGGTGTTCGCTGCCATTGTTGTGACCTCAGTGCTCAGCCTCCTGCTGTTTGGTCTTGTATCTTTGATGGAGAGGATCGCCCTCCCCTGGTATTATGCATCTTCACGCTCGTTCTAATGATTCTGGAGGACGTATCATGAATTCGCGCACGCGTCTTTTGCTTGCTCTGGGTATCCCGCTCCTATTCGTTATTGTTGTTGTGGGAATCTTCATAGCTCAATCGCGTCAGACTTCCAGTGCCGCCACATCTTCAAATGGTCAGCGGAAGCTCACCCCAATGACCCTGGCCATGGATTGGACGCCTAACACCAATCATACTGGTCTTTATGTAGCTCAACAGAAGGGGTGGTTTCGAGATCAAGGGATCGACCTGAAGATCCTGCCGTATTCCTCGAATGTTTCGCCGGATGTCCTCGTCAGCAGTGGCAAGGCCGATGTAGGGATCAGCTCAACCGAGAGCATTGTAGCTGATGAGGCGGCTGGTCAAAGGGTTGTCTCGCTAGCCGCGATTGTTCAGCACAACACCTCGGCCCTGGTCGTTCTAGTGGATTCTGGTGTCAAGACCCCAAAAGATCTGGATGGCAAAACCTACGCCGGTTTTGGAGCTGCCTACGAGAACGCCGTTGTGGGAGCGATCATCCGCAACGGAGGCGGCAAAGGCCAGTTCCGCAACGTCACGTTGAATGTAGACGCCATGCAGGCCTTAGAGTCGCATCGAGCGGATTTCGCCTGGGTCTTTGAAGGATGGGAAGTCATTCAGGCGCAACGAGACGGGCACCAACTGAAAGTCTTCCCGATCACCGATTTCGGGATCGCTGATTACTACACCCCCAACTTTGTGAGTTCGCCCAAAGAGATTAGTCAGAAGCCAGATCTCTTGCGGCACTTTATGGCCGCAACGTCTCAAGGATATGAGTACGCGCGATCCCACCCCGACGAGTCGGCTCAGATGCTATTGGCCGCCAATAAAGGGGCTTTCCCTGATCCTGGTCTTGTCACTGCCAGCCAGAAGTTTTTAAGCGCGCACTATGTCGACAATGGACGAAAGTGGGGTCTACAGGACGCAACCGCCTGGCACGGGTATCCTGAATTTATTCTCACCACCGGCAGTGTTCAAGATCCCTCGGGCAAACCAATGAAAAGTCTGGATTTTGATGCCCTGTACACCAATCAATTTCTCCCTTGAGTTAAAGTTATCAGTTCCTGCTGGTCTGTATAGATAAGCAGGAGCTGTCCACTCTCCAGAGAGACGCTCGCATGGTCCCCCGTCAGTAGATTGCTGATCCCACGGGGGCGACCGAAGAGCAGGGTTTCATTATTTAAAGAATAGTAAAGATCAGTCGTGCGAATGCCCCGAGCCTCAGTCTGCATCGGGAAAAGCGAGAGCAGATCACCAGATCGACCAGGAATCGTCGTCGTAGCGGGGCCCTGGACCAGCCAGCAGACCGAAGGGCCATCAATCAAGCGGATCTTCATCTCGGGGAAAGCGCAGAGCAGCAGCAAATTACCCAGCTCGTGATCGAAGCGCGCCCCCCCCAGAGCCCCCAGTAAACTAATCTCATCAGCTCCAGCCTCGATCGCCAATTGAATTGCCAGTTCGGTATCAGTCTCATCCTTTTCTACATTTGCCCTATAGATCTGTACCTGCATCTGTTCCAATTCTGTCGCGATTTCAGAAGCAAGCGAATCGAAATCGCCAACAACTATAGAAGGTTGGAAGCCATAAGCCAGAGACGTAGCCGCCCCACCATCAGCCGCTATAATCGTATCGGCGCGCCTGAGAGCGTCATTGACAGCGGAGCCGGGCCGGAGGGAACCGCCAGCGAAAATCACAATATGCATTACAAAAAAAGCATCCTCTCTGTGATCGATATAGTTTTTATTATACACATTCGTGGATATTTAAAAATAAATTACTGAATGGAATAGAATTTTGGGCAGTAATGTTGTATAGTGTAGACATTGAGTTACGACGCCAGATGTTGTTGATTCGTGAAGTGAGAAAATGTTTCCACCGACAGCAATAGACTTTGGCGTTGTGTGGGAGCATGTTTTCATGAAGCTTTATGTGGGCAGCCTGCCTTACAGCACGACCGATCAGGATCTGTCTGATCTTTTTGGACAGTTCGGCAGCGTTCTTTCCGCGACCGTCATCAATGAT